>NZ_JBHSQW010000031.1:32523-111906 GCF_042658695.1 Pseudonocardia hispaniensis
AGGTGCAGCACGTCGGCGCCCGCGGCGAGGGCGACGTCCGCGCGGTCGTTGACCGCCAGCAGCGCACCGTGCCGCGCGCACGCCTCGGCCAGCACCTCCAGCGCCGCCAGCTCGGCGCGGGCCTCCAGCGGGCCGTCCGGGCCCTTGTCGCGCAGCTGCACGATGTCGACCCCGCCGGCGAGCGCCGCGTCGGCGAACTCGGCGAGGTCGCCCTGGCGGCGTCGGGCATCGGTGCACAGGTACAGGCGCGCGTCGGCAAGCCGGGCGCGCCGGGAATCACCGTCCAGTCCGGGCACGTTCGCAGACCTTACGGCGTAGAGTCGATCGAGGGTGACGCACGGGAGCCCGAGCTGCGGGCTGAGAGGGGACGCTCCGACGTCCCGACCGTCGAACCTGATCCGGGTCATGCCGGCGCAGGGAGCGGATGGTGGTTATGGGTAGTGGACGGTTGGCCGTCATCGGGGGCGGCGTGATCGGGCTGAGCTGCGCCTGGCGGGCGGCAGCGGACGGCTGGACGGTCACCGTGGTCGATCCGGCGCCGCGTTCGGGCGCATCCTGGGTCGCGGGCGGCATGCTCGCCCCGGTGACCGAGGCCTGGCCCGGTGAGGAGGACCTGCTCGCGCTCGGCGTCGAGTCGGTGGCGCGCTGGCCCGCGTTCGCGGCCGCGGCCGGCGAGGCCGCGGGAGCTCCGGTCGGGCTGCGCAGCGACGGGACGATCGTCGCGGCGACGGGCAGCGGCGACCGCGCGGAGCTCGACGCGCTGGCCGCGTATCTGGCCAGGCTGGACCGGCCCGTCGAATCGCTGTCCGGGCGAGCGTTGCGCAGGCTCGAGCCCGCGATCGGACCGGATGTGCGGGCTGGGCTCTCGGTGCCCGACGATCTCGCCGTCGACAACCGGATGTTGCTGGCCGCGCTGCAGGTCGCGGGGGAGAAGGCCGGGGTGGAGTTCGCCACGCGCTCGGCCACCGGGGTCCTGACCCAGGCCGGGCGGGCCAGCGGGGTGCGCTGCGCCGAGGGTCCCGACGTCGCCGCCGATGTGGTGCTCGTCTGCGCGGGCGCCCATTCCGGCATCGTGCATCCCGCCCTGGATGGCCTGGTCCGGCCGGTCAAGGGGGAGATCCTGCGGCTGGTCCGACGGCCGGGGGCGCTTCCGGCGCCGCGCCGCACGGTGCGCGCGCTGGTCGACGGCAGGCCGGTGTACGCGGTCCCGCGCGATGGCGACGGGCTCGTCGTCGGCGCGACCCAGGCCGAACAGGGCTTCGACACCACGGTGACCGTCGGAGGGGTCCGCGACCTGCTGCGCGACGTCGAGCGGGTGCTTCCGGGGGTCGCCGAGTACGCGTTGCTCGAGGCGGCCGCGGGGCTGCGGCCCGGCAGCCCGGACAACCTGCCGCTGATCGGCCGTCTCGGGGACGGTCTGCTCGTCGCCACCGGGCACCACCGCAACGGCATCCTGCTGACCCCGATCACCGTGGACGCGGTGCTGGCGCTGCTGCGGGGCGAGCCGGTCCCGGAGCCGGTCCGGGCCGCCGACCCCGCTCGTTTCACTCACGGAAAGGAGAACCCGGGTGCACGTGTGGATCAACGGTGAGCGTCATGAGCTGGCCGTCGGCGCGAACGTGCTGGACGCGCTCGACACGCTCGGCGCACCTCGCTCGGGGGTGGCCGTCGCGGTGGACGGCGAGGTCGTACCGCGGGCCGGCTGGGCGTCCACCCGGCTGGCCGCCGACGCGCGCATCGAGGTGCTGACCGCGGTGCAGGGAGGATGACGATGCTGACCGATGATCCCTTGGTCGTGGGCGGACACAAGATCGACTCTCGGTTGATCATGGGAACCGGCGGTGCCGGGAACCTGGAGATCCTCGAGCGCGCCCTGCTGGCGTCGGGGACCGCGCTGACCACGGTCGCGATGCGCCGCATCGACGCCGCGAGCGGGACCGGCGTGCTCGACCTGCTGCGCAGGCTCGGGATCGCGGTGCTGCCCAACACCGCCGGTTGTCGCACCGCCGCCGAGGCCGTCCTCACCGCGCGGCTCGCCCGGGAGGCACTGGAGACCGATCTGGTCAAACTCGAGGTCATCGCGGACGAGCGCACCCTGCTGCCGGACCCGATCGAGCTGCTCGACGCCGCCGAGCAGCTCGTCGACGACGGGTTCACCGTGCTGCCCTACACCAATGACGACCCGGTGCTGGCCCGCAAGCTCGAGGGCGCCGGCTGCGCGGCGGTGATGCCGTTGGGTTCGCCGATCGGCACGGGCCTCGGCATTCGCAACCCACACAACATCGCCATGATCGTCGAGCAGGCCGGGGTGCCGGTGGTGCTCGACGCGGGGATCGGAACCGCCTCCGAGGCGGCGCAGGCGATGGAGCTCGGCTGCGACGCCGTGCTGCTGGCCAGCGCGGTCACCCGGGCCGCAGACCCCGAGCGGATGGCCCACGCCATGCGCCTTGCGGTTGAGGCGGGGCGGGCCGCGCACGGGGCAGGCCGGATACCGCGGCGGTACTGGGCGAAGGCGTCCTCCCCGGACCCGGATGGCGCCAACGACGTCCTGGCTCCATGACGCGCTGAGCTGCCGGGCGCTGGGGTTCAGCGCTGGTCGGGGTCCGGCTGCTCGGCGCCCAGCCGCTCCAGCCCGTCGGCGAGACCGGCGATCTCGGCCGTCGACCAGTGCGCCAGCTTCTCCCGCCAGCCGCGTCGCCGGCACTCGTTGAGTTCGGCGAACCGCTCCCGGCCCATCGGGCTCAGCTCCAGCAGGAACGCGCGACCGTCCGCCGGGTCGGGCCTGCGTTCGACGAGGCCAAGCCGCAGCAGGGCCCAGACCTGACGGCTCATCGTCGACTTGTCGAGGCCGAGCTCCTCGGCGAGCTCCACCAGTCGCAGCGGGCCCGCCTGCGCGATCACCAGCAGCACGGCGTAGGCGCCCGCGTCGATCTCGGGGTGGATTCGGCCCGCGGCCTCACGCATCATCCGCCGCGCGCGGCGCAGCAACAGACTCAGTTGCTGGGCAAGGCGCTCCACCTGTGCGTCGTGATCGGACGTGCCGGGATCGTGCGGCGTCTCGCCCTCGGACGGCCCGACCGGATCCATGCCGCCGACCCTAAACCAGTCGTGTTTCCCCGGCCGGGCGTCCGTCGGCCGGAACGCTGTCGCGCAGCGCGGCCACCTCGGCCCGCAGCTCGCGCAGCTCGGCGAGGATCTCCCGGTTGGCGATCTGCTCCTCGGCGGCGTACTCGGCCTCCTTGGCCCTGGCCTCGGCCATGACCTCGTTCTCCATCGCGCTGACGACGACCGCGATGAACAGATTCAGCACCATGAACGAGGAGATCAGGATGTAGACCACGAAGAAGATCCACGCGAGCGGCACGGCCTGCATCACCTCACGCGCGACGTCCGGCCAGCCTTCGCCGGTCATCGTCTGGAACAGCGTGAACAGGGTGGTACCGAGATCTCCGAAGTACGTCGGCGCCACCGTCCCGAACAGCGCCGTCCCCATCACCCCGGCCACGTAGAGGATCAGCGCGAGAAGCACGGTGATCGACATCATTCCCGGCATGGCGGTGAGCAGTCCGCCGATCACCCGGCGCAGGCTCGGCACGGCCGAGACCAACCGCAGCGCCCGCAACACCCGCAGCGACCGCAGCACCGCGAACGGTCCCGATGCCGGGACCAGCGCGACCGCCACGACGACGAAGTCGAACGTGTTCCACGGATCGCGCCAGAACCCGCGCCCGTAGGCGATGAGGCGAAGCGCGACGTCGAGCACGAAGATCACCAGCGTGGCGTGGTCCACGAAGCGCGGCAAGCCGCCCATCGCGGCGGCGATCGAGGAGGTCTCCAGGCCCAGCGCGACCGCGTTGAGCACGATCACCGTGATCACCATGGGCTGAAACGCCGGGTGCTCGACGACCGACCGGGCTGCCCGATGTATCCGCTCCATCACGCAATGACATTACTGAGGGCATTTGTCGCCTTCGTGCCGACTCGGCCGGGTTAGAGCAGCCCCAGCTTCGTCGCCGCGTACACGGCCTCGGCGCGGCGCGACACCATCAACTTGCGCATCAGGTTCCCGACGTGGAACTTGACCGTCGTCTCGGAGACGAACAGCTCGGCCCCGATCGCCCGGTTCGACAGCCCACGTGCGAGCAGCCGCAAGACGTCGAGTTCGCGGTCGGTGAGCCGCTCCCGCTCGGGGGCTCCGCCCGAAAGCGAGCGCACCATCGCCGAGGCGCTGCGGGCGTCGAACGCGCTCTCGCCGCGCGAGACGGTGCGGATCGCGCGCACGAGCTCGGTTGTGTCGACGTCCTTGACGACGTAGCCGCGGGCCCCGGCCTGCACCGCCTCGACGACGAACCGGTCCTCGGCGAAGGTGGTCAGCACGAGCACCCCCAGCCCGGGATGCGCGGCGCACAGCCTGCGGCACACGTCCAGACCGTCGGCCTGCGGGCCCGCGGTCAGCTTGAGGTCCAACAGCACGACATGCGGGCGCGACGCGGCGACCGCGGCGATGGCGTCGGCGGGGGTGCCAGCCTCACCGACCACCCGCAGGTCCTCCTCGCGCTCCAGCACCGCGCGCAGTCCCTGGCGCAGGATCGAATGGTCGTCGACGAGCACGATCCGGACCGGCTCGGGCCGGGTCCGCGCGCCCGCAGGCAGCGTCCGCTGCGCCGGGCTCATCCTGCCCCCTCAGCGTGTGTCCCGGCGGCGTCCGCGCGCCCGGGAACCGGGATGTCCACCTGCACCTGCAGCCCACCGAGCCGGGCCCGCCGGAACGTCAGGGCGCCGTTCATCTCGCGGGCCCGCGCCTGCATGTTCACCAGGCCCCGATGTTCGCCGGACGGCCCGCCGAGGGTGGCCGCCCGCAGCCCGCGGCGCACCGCGTCGGGGCTGCCCCGGCCGTCGTCGGAGATGGTGAGCCGGATCCGGTCGGGCCGGTAGGCCAACCGCACCACCGCGCGGGCCGCTTCGGCGTGCACGGCGGTGTTGAACAGCGCCTCGCCCGCGATCCGGAACAGCGACTGCTCGGTCTCCGCGGGCAGGGCCACCGGCTTGCCGCCGATCCGCACCTCGACGTGCAGCTCGTCGGGCATATGCACCGTGGAGAGCCGGCGCAGCATCGCCGGCAGGTCCCTGTCATGGCTGCCGTCGTCGTTGAGCGCGTAGATCGCCGAGCGGAGTTGCTCCACGGCGCGGCGGGTGAGGTCCTTGGCGGTGTCGAGCTGGGCGCGCAGCCGCGCGTCGTCGATCTCCGAGCGCACCACCTCGATGTGCATGCCGGCCGACAGCGCGTACTGGGTGACGCTGTCGTGCAGCTCGCGGGCGATCCGGTGCCGTTCGTTGTCGAGTACCTCGCGCTGCCGGGCCGCGCCCAGCTCCAACTGAGCCGCCTCGAGTTCGGCGTTGCGCTGCTTCAGATCGGCGGCTTGGCGCGCGGTACGGGCGTACAGCCGCTCGGAGCGGTCGAGCAGCGCACAGTTCTGCAGCGCCGCCGCGGTCTGCCCGGCGAGGATGCGCAGCACCGATCTGTCGGTGTCGTCGATCTCGCGTTCGGGCGACGTCCACGCGACGAACCCGCCGACCGCGCGGCCGTCGAGCTCGATCGGAGCGTGCAGGTGGCTGCGCCTGGTCGCATCGCCGTGGTCAATCCCTTCGCCGGTGCCGTGGCCTGCGCGAATCCGTTCGACGTGGCGACGAATCTGCTCGGGGAGCTGGTCGAGGCGCGCCCCCTGCGTGCCGTCCGGGCCGAGCACGAGGTGCCGCGGCCGGGAGTCGGGCAACTCACCGTCGAGCAGGGCGAACACGACCCAGTCCGCGGACAGGTGATCCGCGACGGCCTCGACGACCGCCCGCACCAGCGCCGCGGAGCCCTCCATGCTGCGCACCAGCGCGGCGGAGATGCGGTCCAGCGCGACGATCACCCGGCGCAGTCGTTCGGCGGAGATCCGGTACTCGGGGTAGAAGGACGGCTTGCTGGAACGCAACCCGGTGAGCGCGTCGAGGTCCGGGCCGCGCGCGATCTGCCGCGTGTCGGGCCCCATCCGCCGCGGGTCGACCCGCCGGGGCGGGCGGGCCGCGGCCGTCATGTGCCCGCCGGCGGACACACCCTCACAGCGCCGCCTCGAACAGCTCTGCCACGTCGTCGACCGACGCCGGGCGTGGGTTGGTCGTGATGCAGGCGTCGCCGAGGGTCAGCTGTGCAAGCCGGGGGATGTCCGCGGCGGTCACGCCGAGCATGGCGAGCCCCTTGGGTACGCCGACCTCGTCGCCGAGGGCGCGGACCTGGTCGGCGACGGCCGCGACGGCGTCCAGCGGGCGGCTGCGTGACGCCGGCAGCCCCATGGCCTGTGCGATCGGCACGAACCGTTCCGGGGCCACCGCGCCGTTGAACCGGATGACGTGCGGCAGCAGAACCCCGTTGACCACGCCGTGCGGCAGGTCGAGCATGCCGCCGACCTGGTGGCTCATCGCGTGGGTCGCGCCGAGGATCGCATTGGTGAAGGCGAGCCCGGCCTCGAGCGCGGCCTGCGCCATCGCACAGCGGGCACCGCCGTCCGTGGGGCGGTGCATGGTCCGCGCCAGGTTGGCGTTGACCA
Organism: Pseudonocardia hispaniensis; assembly: GCF_042658695.1. Taxonomy (NCBI): domain Bacteria; kingdom Bacillati; phylum Actinomycetota; class Actinomycetes; order Pseudonocardiales; family Pseudonocardiaceae; genus Pseudonocardia; species Pseudonocardia hispaniensis. The sequence continues at coordinate 39,114 of NZ_JBHSQW010000031.1, forward strand.
TCGAGACGGCCTGGAGCGCGTGGTGGTCGGTGAGCGGACCGTGGGCGAGCGAGACGAAGGCCTCGATACCGTGGGTGAGGGCGTCGAGTCCGGTGGCGGCGTTGAGCCACTCGGGCATCGTGAGCAGCAGCCGCGGGTCGATGATCGACACATCCGGCACGAGGGCCCGGCCCATGATCGTGATCTTGGTGCGCCGTTGGGTGTCTGTCACGATGCAGAACTGGGAAACGTCCGCACCGGTGCCCGAGGTGGACGGAATCATGACCATCGGCGGCACCGGGTTGGCCATCCGGTCGATGCCCTCGTAGTCGAGGATCCGCCCACCGTTGGCCGCCAGCAGCGCCACCCCCTTCGCCGCGTCGATCACCGAACCTCCGCCGATGCCGACCACGACGTCGCAGCCCGTGGCGGCGTACCGCTGGTAGCCGTCCTCGATCTCGTGGTCCTTCGGGTTGGGCGTGAGGTCGAGCCACAATCCCGGCTCGAGCCGGGCCTGGCGCAGGTGCCGCAGCAGCTCCGCGGGCCAGCCGGCCTCGAACAACCCTGGGTCGGTGACGATGAACGGCCTGCGGGCGCCCAGCCGGACCGCCGCGTGCGCCGCCTCGCCGAGGGAGTCCGGGCCGAAGACGATCTCCGGGGCGTGGAACTTCGACAACCGCCGAGGCGGCAGCGTCAGTCCCCGCTCGGGTCCGGCCGGATCGGCAGGTTGCTGGTCGAGGAGCACCGTCTCACCCGCTCGCCGGGCCTCGTTGATGAGGACCACATCGCCCTCCTACCGCAGGTCATGGCGTCCGGACCGCGTTCGGGCAAGCGGACCGCGCGTGACGAGGAGGTTACAAGAGGTGGCACGTCGCCGACAGGTTTGCCGAACCCGCGGCCGCGGCACCCGGACCTCCTCACCGGGCTGGGCTCACCCGCCCCTGGTCGGCGCTCGGGCGAGGACGTGCCGCCCTCCTCGACGGTGCGGGCGAACCATAGCCGTTCCCGCCCGGGGGGCGAACCCGCCGGGCGGGGTGGATCCGCCTGTCCGTTCGGACGGGTCGGGTCAGCTTGCGTGAATGGGTCCCTCGCGTTCGGCCAGCCGGACGCCCTCGCCGCCCCAGTGCAGCGCGATCATTTCCGCGGCGATCGAGACCGCGGTCTCCTCGGGGGTCCGGGCGCCGAGGTCGAGCCCGATGGGGCTGGACATCCGGGCCAGCTCCGCCTCGGTGAGCCCGGCCTCGCGCAGCCGGGCGAGGCGGTCGTCGTGGGTGCGTCGCGAGCCCATCGCACCGATGTAGCCGACCTCCGGCAGCCGCAGCGCGATCTCGAGCACCGGCACGTCGAACTTCGGGTCGTGGGTGAGCACCGTGATCACCGTGCGCCGGTCGATCCGTCCCGCCTCGGCCTCGGCCCGCAGGTAGCGGTGCGGCCATTCGACGACGACCTCGTTCGCGCTGGGGAAGCGGCTGGCCGTGGCGAACACCGGCCGCGCATCGCACACCGTGACGCGGTAGCCGAGGAACGTACCGATCTTGGCCACCGCGGCGGCGAAGTCGATCGCGCCGAACACGATCATGCGGGGCGGTGGGGCGAACGACTCGACGAACACATCGAGTCCTTCGCCGCGGCGCTGACCCTCGACGCCGTAGTGCAGCATCGCGTTGCGGCCCGCGTCGAGCAGCCCCCGGGCGTCGTCGCGGATGGCGTCGTCGATCCGGGCCGAGCCGGTACCGGCCGCGACCCGGTCGGGCCAGACGATCAGCCGCTTGCCGAGCCGCTCCGCCGGGCCGGCCACCACGGTCGCTACCGCGACCGGGGACTCCGCCCGGACGGCTTCGGTGACCTGGTCGAGCTGGGAGAAGGTCTCGGGCGAGACCTTCTCCACGAAGATGTCCAGGATCCCGCCGCAGGTCAGCCCGACGGCGAACGCGTCGTCATCGGATACCCCGTAACGTTGCAGCACCGGGCGGCCATCGGCGAGAACCTGTTCGCCGAGCTCGTACACCGCGCCCTCGACGCAGCCGCCCGACACGCTCCCGACCGCCTCCCCGCCCGACCCGACCAGCATCGAGGCGCCGGGCTGGCGCGGAGCGGAGCGGAACGTGTTGACCACCGTCGCCAGCGCCGCCGGCTCACCGTTCTTCCACCAGCCCTCGAGCTGATCCATCACGTCACGCATGATTCATCCCACCCCGCCGGCTCCGCCGGCCTCCGTCCTCCTGGCGCACCACCTTCAGCAACTCTTCCAGCGTGGCCAGGCTGTGCCCTGCCAACAACTCGTCCAAGTACGGCAATACCGCAACTATTCCGCCCTGCACCGGCGCGTAGCCCTGCTTACCTGCGTGCGGGTTGACCCAGATCAGCCGGTAGGCCAACCGGCGCAGCCGCTGCATCTGCTGACGGAGAAGATCGGGTTCGCCGCGTTCCCAGCCGTCGGAGAAGATCACCACGACGGCCCGGCGGGCCGCGCCCCGCTGCCCCCAGCGGTCCAGGAACGCCCGCAGCGCCTCACCCAGACGGGTGCCACCCGACCAGTCAGGAATCGCCCGGCCGGTGGCCCGCAACGCCCGTTCCGGATCGCGCTGGCGCAGCTCGCGGGTCACCCGGGTCAACCGGGTGCCGAGGGTGAACACCTCGATCGCGCCGGGCGCCCGCCGGACGACGATGTGCGCGAACCGCAGCAGCGCGTCCGCGTACGGCTCCATCGACCCGGACACGTCGATGAGCAGCACCAGTTTGCGCGGGCGCCGGGAGCGGTCCCGGCGACGCAGGTCGCGCAGCTCACCCTGGTTGCGCAGCGCGGCGCGCAGGGTACGGCCGGGATCGGCCTCGCCGTGCTTGCGCGGCCGTCGCCGCCGCGAGGTCCGGGTCGGCGGTTCGGGCCGCAGCAGCGCCAGCAGCCTGCGCAGATGCTCGCGTTCGGCCGGGGAGAGCTCACCGAGGTCACGGTGGCGCAACACCTCGGTTCCGCTGGCCGTGGCCCGGATCTCGGGCCCCTGCTCGGACTGCTCGTCGTCACCGTCGCGTCCGTTCGTGGGCATCAGCGAGGCGAGCTTGGGAGGTGGCGGTGGCCGCTCGTCCCTGATGGTCGTCTGGCTGCGGCCGGGTGGGTCGAACCAGGCCTCGAACGCCGCGTCGTAGCGTGGGATGTCGTCCGGGTCCGAGCACAGCGTCAACCGGCCCGCCCAGTAGGTCTGCACCTTGCTGGTGACGTCGAGGGAGTCCAGAGCGGACAGGAACGCCGCGACGCGGTCGGTCGTGATCGGCAGCCCGGCGTGCCGGAGCACCGCGGTGAAGCCGACCAGGCCGGGGATCGGGTCCGGGCGGTGGGTGTCGTCGGCCGCGATGCCGGCGACCGGAACGGTGCGTGCCACGCGGGCCCCGCTCAGGACGCGAGCAGCGAGTCGAGCTGGTTGCGCACCCGGTCCGCGTCCTCGCGGTACTTCAACACCGCGCCCAGCGTGGCGGCGGCGGTGTCGACGTCGAGGGTCCGTGCCCCGACCAGCTGCAGCGCCCGCGCCCAGTCCAGCGACTCGGCGACGCCGGGTGGCTTGAGCAGCTCGGCCTGGCGCAGCTTGTGCACGGTGCCCGCGACCTGCGCGGCCAGCCGGTCGGGCAGGCCGGGCAGCCGGCTGTGCAGGATCTCGACCTCACGCGCGACGTCCGGGTGGTCCAGCCACAGGTACAGACAGCGACGCTTGAGCGCGTCGTGCACCTCGCGGGTCCGGTTCGAGGTGAGCACGACGACCGGCGGCGTCGCCGCGCGGACCTCTCCGAGCTCGGGGATCGTCACCGCGTGTTCGGTGAGGACCTCCAGCAGGAACGCCTCGAACTCGTCGTCGGCGCGGTCGATCTCGTCGACCAGCAGCACGCTGGGCGAGGTCTGCAGCGCGCGCAGGATCGGCCGGGCCAGCAGGAACCGCTTGGAGTAGAGGGAGGCCTCGACGGCGTCGGCGTCGAGCTGTCCATTGCCGAGGCTGGAGGTGGTCTCGAGCGCTCGTAGGTGCAGGAGCTGGCGCGGGAAGTCCCAGTCGTAGAGCGCCTGGGCGGCGTCGATGCCATCGTGGCACTGCAGCCGGATGAGCTCGGCGCCGAGGATCTGCGCCAACGCCTGGGCCAGCGCGGTCTTGCCCGTGCCCGGCTCGCCCTCGCAGAACAGCGGACGGTTCATCTTCATGGCCAGGAACGCCGCCGTGGCCAGGCCCTCGTCGGCGAGGTAGCCGGTGGTGCGCAGGGCCGCGGCCAGCGCCGCGGGCGAGGAGTGGGCCCCGGTGATGGCGCCGTTCATCGGTGCGGTCGCGGGGCCGCTCACGGCTGCGATCCAACAGCTGCGCGGATGATCCGGGTACGTTCGTTCACGACTCCAGCATGACTCACCGGGTGCTCATCGGCCAGCCTGGGCGCCGAGACGCCTGTGCCCTGTGTGATGATCCGGTCACCGACGGTGCAGTAATTCGGTGTGACTCGATCGACAACATTTCCAGTTCGGCTTTAAAATCTTGACCGAGATCAGATTGTGATAAGGATACGCTGACCAGCGAAGATGTGGCCGTCGGCCAAAGCTGCGCGCGTGTTACAGTGACGATCATCACTCGCGATTGATTTGACGCATTCCGCCCCGGCAAACGTAGCGTCCGTGCTCGGTCGTTCCCGATGAGCGATCGGAATACATCCGGAACCGTCGCGCCAGGCCCCTGTCCCGCGGTTACCGGTCCGTCGACGTAAAGGACGGGACAGGGGTGAGGAAACAATTTCCGAGATGCAAGCAATTGTGTCCGGGATTGGGTCGGCCTCGACCGGCCGCCGGGTGCTCCCCGCCCGGACCCTCTTGGCGCGTAGGAGACCATCCGACATGACGCTCCTCTCGAAGCGAAGTTTCGCGCGTCTGGCCGTGGCCGGTGCGGTCGCGATCGGCGCCCCGGTCGCCGTCGCCGGCACCGCCAACGCCGCTCCGGCGAACACCTGGGACCAGCTCGCCCAGTGCGAGAGCGGCGGGAACTGGTCCATCAACACCGGCAACGGCTTCTCCGGCGGCCTGCAGTTCACGCCGAGCACCTGGCGGGCCTACGGCGGCACCGGATCCGCGCACAACGCCTCCCGCGAGCAGCAGATCGCCGTCGCGGAGCGTGTTCTGGCCGGTCAGGGCTGGGGCGCCTGGCCCGCCTGCTCCAAGAAGCTCGGCCTGCGCGGCACCCCGGCCACGCAGAATGCCGGGACCCAGCCGGTCAAGCGGCCCGCGGCCGCGCCTGCCCCGAAGAAGCCGGTCGCGAGCCGGCCCGCCGCGACGAAGCAGGTCCGGACGGGGCCGGCCGGCGGTCCGTCCTACACCGTCGTCGCAGGCGACACCCTGTCGAAGATCGCCACCGCGAACGGCACCACGTGGCAGGCGCTCCACGCGAAGAACCGCAGCGTCGTGAGCGACCCCAACCTGATCTTCGTCGGGCAGGTCCTGCAGATCGGCTGAGCCGATCCCGATCGCCCTGGGCGGGCGGTGCCGCTGCACGCCGGCCGCCCGTGGGCGGTGATCAGGTCGAGTTGACCCATTCGTCCGAACCATCGGTGAAGACCTGGTGCTTCCAGACCGGAAGCCTGCGCTTCACCTCTTCCACCAGCTCGGCGCACACCGCGAAGGCCGCACCGCGATGATCGGCGGCCACGGCGCAGGCCAGCGCCACATCGCCGATCTCGAGGCGACCGATGCGATGGCTCACCGCGATCGCCCGCACACCTCGTGCCCGGCCGGCAACGTCGCCGGCCACCTCGGCCACGATCTTCTGTGCCGTCGGATGGGCGCTGTACTCCAGGTGGCCCACGGACCGTCCGCCGTCGTGGTTGCGGACCACACCGGCGAAGGTGACCACGGCGCCCGCGGCCGCATCGTCGACCAGGCGGGCGTGCTCCTCGACGTCGAGGGGTTGCTCCCCGACGGCCGCGCGCAGCACCGCGACCTCGGCCTGGGTACCGTGCGGGCTCATCTGTGATCTCCTCCTCGGAGTTGGTCCACGGCGTGGTCGAGGACGTCCGCAAGCACGCCGAGGCCGTCGCGGACGCCGCCGGTCGAGCCCGGCAGGTTCACCACCAGTGTGCGTCCGGCGACGCCGGCGACGCCGCGCGACAGCACGGCCGTCGGGACCTTCGGCGCGCCGGCCCGGCGAATCGCGTCGGCCAGTCCCGGTACCTCGTAGTCCAGCAGGGCGCGGGTGACCTCCGGGGTGGAGTCGGTGGGCGAGATGCCGGTGCCACCGGTGGTGATCACGACGTCGACGCCGGTGGAGATCGCTGCGCGCAGCGCGTCGGACACGGGTTCGCCGTCGGGCGTCACGGTGGCGTCGGGGCAGTCGTACCCACGTTCGCGCAGCCACTCCACGATGATCGGGCCCCCGCGATCGGGGTAGACGCCCGCCGCGGCCCGGTTCGACGCGGTCACCACGTGGGCCCGGCGGACGGGGTCGGACGAGTCGGTCACGAACGCTCCTCGGGGCGGGTCCAGTGCCCGGTCTTGCCGCCTTCCTTGCGTTCGACGCGCACTCGGTCCAGCACGGCGGCCGGGTCGACGGCCTTGATCATGTCGTGCAGGGCGAGTCCGGCCACCGCGACGGCGGTGAGAGCTTCCATCTCCACGCCGGTCCGGTCGGTGGTGCGCACGGTTGCGCGGATCCGCACCTCGGCGCCGGTGGGCTCGAGGTCGAGCACCACGCCGCTGAGCGCGATCGGATGGCACAGCGGGACGAGATCGGGGGTGCGCTTCGCGCCCATGATCCCCGCGATACGAGCCGTGGCCAGGGCGTCGCCCTTGGGCAGCCCGTCGCGACGCAGCAACTCCACCACCTCGGCCGTCGTGCGCACGACGCCGGTGGCCACCGCGGTGCGCGCGGTGGGTTCCTTGCCGGAGACGTCCACCATCCGAGCGGCTCCGGTGCTGTCGACGTGGGTCAGCTCCACGGGCAGGACTCTACGGCGTCGCGCGACCCGTGGCGGGATGCGGTGCAACTCACGAACGCGGCCGACCCTGAGGTGATTCATATCACGTCAGGGCAACTGTGGCGTTCCGTATTCGTGCCGTTTTCTTCTCGTTATATGCCGCGCTGACCTGGGAGAACTGCGGACGCTGCACATCTGGACGTCGAAAACTACGTCGATGTCGTTCTCGATCGAGGGGTTTCCCCGGCGCGGTCGCGGACGTACCGTTTCCGGCGGCTCGATCCACCCCCGACACGGACGGGCCCCGGCACCGCAGCGCAATCCCTGTCCGGCGGTGACGGCCCCCGGAATTCGACGTGGGACAGGGACGGATCGAGCGAGCCAATTGGTTCGCCCTGCCCTCCCCAGGCAGCGCATCCGACGCGCAGCGGTGGAGAAAAGTCATGCCTCGCTACCGCGGTCAGCACCGAAAGCCGGTTGCGGCCGGTCGCGCCATTGCCCGCGCCGCCCTGGCCGGTGCCGTTGCGGGTGCTCCGATCGTCGTCGTCGCCCCGGCCGCGCACGCCGCCCCAGACGCGACGTGGGACCGGGTCGCCCAGTGCGAGAGCGGTGGGAACTGGTCCATCAACACCGGGAACGGCTATTCCGGTGGGCTGCAGTTCGCCCATCAGACCTGGCGAGGCTTCGGCGGCGGCGAGTTCGCTCCGGCCGCGCATCAGGCGACCAGGGCCGAGCAGATCGTCGTCGCCGAGCGGGTGCTGGCGAAGCAGGGCTGGGGTGCCTGGCCGGTCTGCTCGCGCAAGGCCGGCGCCGTCGGCCAGCCGGCCACCCCGCGCAACGTTCCGGCCGCTCCGGCGGCCCCGCAGCCCCGGCCGAGCCAGCCGGCCGCCCCCGCCGTCGGCACCTACGTCGTCAAGGCCGGTGACACGCTGAGCGGCATTGCCGCCGCGCACAACATCGCGGGCGGTTGGCAGGCGCTGTTGGCCAAGAACGCCGCACTGGTCAACGATCCCCACCGGATCTTCCCGGGCCAACTGCTCGCTCTCTGAGCCCGGTCCGTCGAACCAACGTCATGGAGTCACCGCACGCCTGAGCGTGCGGTGGCTCCATACGCGTGGGTGGGCGGGTCAGGCGCCGCGCAGCCGCGCCAACTGCTCAGGGGTGTCGACGTCGTCGGGCTCGGCGAGGTCGCCGCATTCGACGAGCCGTAGCCCGGGATGATCGGCGAGATAGCCGCGGGCACCGGCGTCGCCGACGGCGGCCTCGCACACCGCGCCCCAATGCCGCCGACCGATCAGGACGGGATGCCCAGGGCGACCCTGGTAGGCCGCCCGCAGCAGCGCCTCCGGCCCGGTTGCGGCCACCGCCAGTCTGGCGATGGCGCCGGACGTGACCCCCGGCAGATCCACCAGGTGCACCAGCGCCGCCTCGGGGACGGGGTCGAGCGCCGCGAGGGCGTCCAGCCCGGCCCGCAGCGAGGCACCCATGCCGTCCGCCCAGTCGCGGGCCTGGACGGCGAGCACGCCGGGTGGCAGCAGCGCCCGCACCTCATCCGCGGCCGCGCCCAGCACGACCAGGAGCGGGGCGGCCCCGCCGTCGCCGAGCACCCGCAGCGCCCGCCGGACGAACGGCTCGTCCTCGAACTCGATCAGTGCCTTGGGCCTGCCCATCCGTCGGCCGGCACCGGCCGCCAGCAACAGACCCGCCGGCACGACTACCGGTTGATCTCGGTGACGGGGTGCTCGTAGGGCACCTTGTCCAGGGGGAACTCCAGGTCGCCGAACGGCGACAGCGATCCCTGCAACGGCGCGGCGAGCTCGGTGACGGGGTGCTCGCCGTCGGGCAGCTCCGGCCAGGACGGGTCGATCCGGCCCGGGCGGTCGGGCTTCGCCACAGTGACCTCCTACGAGATTCGATCCCGGGGGGAGTTCCGGGTGATCGTTGCTCCAGTATCCCTCATCCGGATTGCGCGGCGACGCCGGGACGGCGGCCGCTACCGTGGACACGATGCCCATCTCGCTGGTCGACTGGCTGCGCGCCCAGGACGACGAGACCCTTGCCGCACTGCTGCGGTTGCGCCCCGACCTGGCTGTGCCGGTGCCCGCCGACATCTCCGTGCTGGCGACTCGGGTGGGGATCAGGGCGTCGGTGCACCGCGCCTGCGACGACCTGGATACCGCGACGCTGGCCGTCCTCGAGGCGCTCGCGGTGACCGACGCCGATGCCGCGCCCGTGCCCCGCGAGGAGATCGGCAGGATGCTCGGGGCTGACGTACCCACCGAGGTGCTCGACGCCGCACTGGCGGCGCTGCGCGAGCGGGCGTTGATCTGGGACACCGACAGCGGCCTCGCGCTCGTGCCCGCCGCCCGGGACGTACTGCCCGGCTACCCCGGTGGTCTCGGCCGGTCCGCCCCCAACCTGGCCGACTCGACCGCGCTGGCTGAGCTGCTCGCCGGGCTGGCCCCCGACGAGCGGCGAGTGCTCGAGGCACTCGCCGTAGGCCCGCCGGTCGGGCGCAGCCGTGGCAGCGCCGACCCCACCAGCCCGGTCGGCCGGCTGCTCGCCCGCGGGCTGTTGCTGTGTGTCGACCCCGAGACGGTGGAGCTGCCCCGTGAGGTCGGCCTCGCCTTGCGGGGCGAGCACCCCCTGGGTCGTGTCGAGCACACACCACCGGTACCCGCGACGATCGAGCGGGGCGCCGACGTCGTCGACCGCACCGCCGCCGGCGCCGCGCTGGACGTGCTGCGCAGGCTGGACCTGCTCGTTTCGGCCTGGAGCGAGGCCCCGCCACCGGCGCTGCGCTCGGGTGGGCTCGGCGTGCGCGAGCTGCGCCGCGCCGCAAAGGAGATGGGCATCGACGAGTCGGCCGCGGCGTTGCTGGTCGAGCTGCTCGTGGCCGCCGACCTGGTCGGTATCAGCGAGGGCCCCGCGCCGGAGTGGGTGCCGACCACCTCCTGCGACATCTGGGCCGCGGCCGGGCCCGAACAGCGCTGGTCGCTGCTGGCCCGGACCTGGCTCGAGCTACCCCGGCTACCCGGCCTGGTCGGGCGCCGTGACGAGGCGGACCGGCCGATCCCCGTGTTGTCCGACGCGGCGCGCCGGCCCCGCGCCGGGCGAGACCGCCGCCGGGTGCTCCTGGGCCTTGCCGAGCTGCCCCCGGGCACCGCCGTGCGCTCCCCGGCGGAGCTGAGTGGCCTGCTGGCCTGGCGCGCTCCCCGCCGGGGCGGGCGGCTGCGTGACGAGATCGTCGCCTGGACGCTCGCCGAGGCCACGGTGCTCGGTGTCGTCGCGCTCGACGCGCTGTCGGCGGCCGGCCGGGCGCTGCTGGACGACGGGGCCGATCCGGTTGCGGCGCTTCGCGCGGCCCTGCCCGAACCGGTCGGTCACGTTGTCCTGCAGGCCGACCTCACCGCGATCGCGCCCGGCCCGCTGGTGCCCGAGCTCGCCCATGAGCTGAACGTGATGGCCGATATCGAGTCGGCGGGCGGGGCGACCGTCTTCCGGTTCAGCGACGCGAGCGTGCGGCGCGCGCTGGACGCCGGACGTTCCGCCGACGATCTGCGTGAGTTGCTCGCCACCCGCTCGACCACCCCGGTGCCGCACGCGCTGAGCTACCTCATCGACGACGCCGCTCGCCGGCACGGGCGGCTGCGCGGCGGGGTTGCGTCATCATTCCTGCGGTCCGACGACGAGGTGCTGCTCTCGGAGGTCATGGCCCATCCCGAGGCGAGGGCGCTGGAGTTGCGCAGGCTCGCGCCCAGCGTCGCGATCAGCCCGCTGCCGCTGGCCGAGGTCCTCGACGGGCTGCGCGCGGCCGGGTTCAGCCCAGCCGCGGAGGATGCCGCCGGTGGGGTGCTCGACCTGGGCGAGCGCGGTCGCCGGATCGAGGCGCGCCGCCGACCGGCGACCAGGGGCACGGTCTCGTCCGCCGAACCCGACAGCGCCCGGCTGCAGGCCATCGTGTCCAAGATGCGGGCCGGCGATGCGATGGCCGGGGTGCGGCGCAGCGTCGCGGCCGCCACGACCCCGAACAACGGTTCCGGCACCACCCCGGCCGTTCTCCTCGACGCGGTGCGGGCCAGCGACACGGTCTGGATCGGCTTCGTCGACAGCCACGGGGTGGCCGGGGAACGGGTGCTGAAGCCGACCAGCCTCGGCGGCGGAATCGTCGAGGGCCGCGACGTCGTCGACGGCAACATCTACCGAGTTCCGCTGCACCGGATCACCTCGGTCGCCGTCGTCGAGTGACCCGTGCGTACTCAGCAGGCGCCCGCAGCCATCCGGTGCTGCATCGCGTGCTCGACGAGCGTGATCAAGGTCTGCTTGGTCGACTCCCGGTCCCGCGCATCACACGGGACGATCGGGATCGACGGGTCGATCGACATGGCCTCGCGAACGTCGGGGATGCGGTGCTGGAGCATCCCGTCGAAGGCATTGAGGCCGACGATGTAGGGCAGCCCTCGGTCCTCGAAGAAGTCGATGGCGGCGAAGCAATCGGCCAGCCTGCGACTGTCGACGAGGACCACCGCACCGATCGCGCCGCGCACCAGGTCGTCCCACATGAACCAGAAGCGGTGTTGGCCCGGCGTGCCGAACAGGTAGAGGACGAGGTCGGAGTCGAGGGAGACTCTGCCGAAGTCCATCGCCACCGTCGTGGTGACCTTGTTGGGGGTGGCCGAGAGGTCGTCGTGCGGCGCACTCGCCTCGGTCATGACGGCCTCGGTGGTCAGCGGGACGATCTCCGACACGGAGCCGACGAACGTCGTCTTGCCCACGCCGAAGCCACCGGCCACCACGATCTTGGCGGAGATCGTCGCCGCGCGCGGCCTAGAGCCGACGGAGTCCACTCAACACCCTTTCCATGAGAGCGAGGTCCGGCGCGCTGCCGGCGCTGCTCGCCGTCTGGTGCACGATGACGACGCCGAGGCCGGCCATATCACCCAGCAGCACCCGTGCCACTCCCAGTGGGAGGGACAATAGCGCGGCAACCTCCGCGACGGACCGCGGCTCCATGCACAGTTCGGCGACGGACCGGTGCTCCACCTGGAGCATCCCGAGCTGGCCCCGCCCCATCGGGCTGGTGGAGACCAGCGTCTCGATCGCCAGGTCGAAACCGGACTTCGTGCGCCCGCGCGTCCAGGCATACGGCCGCACCGCCGAGGCCCCCGCGGTGATCTCCTCCAGCGGATAGCTCGCCTGGTAGGCATCGAGCGGCACCGGCTGCGGGAGCGGGGCCGGGGCGGGCGGGACCTCGGTGGGAGCCGGATTCTCGCCGCGCCGCCAACCCCAGCGTGGCTGTCGTTGCTCCCGGCCCACGTCGTCGAGGCCGAACCCGTGCATCATGTCGGTGAACGTCGGCTCCGGAGGCTGCTGGCGCTCGTCGTTCGAACCGGTGTTCATCGCACCTCACCTACCCTTTGCCGAAGCTGCACTGACTCTGGACGGACCGATGGCTCAGCCGCCGATCGACCCCTGCAGCTCGGCACGCAACTCGGGGGTCAGCAGCTGGCCGACGCGGTCGACCAGCAGCGTCATCTCGTAACCGATCAAGCCGATGTCGCAGGTCGGCGACGCCAGCACCGACAGACAGGAACCGTCGCTGATCGACATGAGCAGGACGATCCCGCGTTCCATCTCGACGACCGTCTGCACCACGCCACCTGCGTCGAAACACCGCGCGGCGCCCTGGGTGAGGCTGACCAGGCCGGACGACACTGCCGCGAGCTGGTCGGCGCGGTCGCGTGGAAGCCGGTCGGAGGCGGTCAACAACAGCCCGTCCGCCGAGACGACGATCGCGTGTGCGACGCCGGGCACCCGCTCGGCGAAGTTCGTGACCAGCCATCCGAACCGGCTCAGCTGCGTCTGTGGTGCTGTCACTGGCTCTCCTTGCCGGCGCTCGCCGGGCCGGTGCCCGGTGGCGCTGTGCTGACCGATGACCGCATGCGCTCGATCATCGGTTCCTCTCGTCCTGTTCCTTACCCGTCGGAGCGGGTGCTGCCTCGGTGCTGCCCGGCTGGGGTGACTCGACGGATTCCCGCTGCTGGCGCAGCGCAGCCTCGCGTCCCTGCCGGACCCCCTGCTGGTAGCTCGCCAGCCTCCCGCGCACCGCCTCCGCGGTGCGGCTCGGCGACGAGGATGTCGCCAGCACCGCGGAGCCGGCTGCACTGCCGGGTACCAGCCGCGCGCGGGGCCGTCTCTTCGGGAGCCCCGCGGCGGTCAACTCACCACGACCGCTCGCCGGGGTCGCGGTGTCCTCGGCGGCGCGCCAGCCGGCGTCCGCGGCGGTGGCGAAGGCCGACTCGGTCGCCGGGGCCTGGGGCAGCTCCGCTCCGGGCGGGGGCGCCGGGCGGCCCGCCGCCGGTGCGGACGGGCGGGCTTGCGCCGACTCGGGCGAAGTACGGGCGCCGCCGGGCTGTTCCGTCTCCCAGCTCACCGGCAGCGGGCGGTTCGACCGGAACCAGGCGGACGCGATCTCCTCGAAGATCGGGGTCGTATGCCCCATCTCGAACTGCTGCTGGGACAGCGGCGCCGGAGGCCTCGGCAGCCCGCGGTCGGACTCGGCGATCGCCGGGATGCTCGGTGCGAACAGGTCGGTATTCGGCCGGGCCTGCGGCGTCTGTTCGGGAGCCACCTGCTGTGATGACCCCGGCGCGGCGTCGCGCGGACCGCCGGTCGGGGTGGGCCGGTGGGGCGCGGCGGGCGGCCCCTCGGCGGCATCGCCCTGTGGCCGTTCCTCGGCAGTGCCCGCGACGGGTACCGAGCGAAGGGGTGTCGTGGGTGGGGCCGGCAGGCCCTGCCGGTCCGTGGAGTGCGGCTGCTCGGGCGCGGCCTCGTCGGTGTCCGGGGCCGACTCATCGTCGGATGCTGCGGCCCTGTCGGTCGGGGTGGCGTCGGCCGGGGTGGTCTCCGCCGGGGTGGTCTCCGCCGGGGTGGCGTCGGTCGCGGTGGCCTCCGCGTCCGGAGCGGCCGCGTCATCGGGGGCGGTGTCCCTCGCGGCGGTGTCCCCCGTGCCCTGGGCCTGCCCGGTCGCTCCGTCGGCCGCCTCGGCAGGCCGGTCGGGCTGGTGTCCACCCGGCTGCTCGTCCGCCGCCGGCGATGCTGCGCCGTTGCGGCTGGGATCGACGGGTCGGCCATCGGGTCGCAGGGACGTCCCCGGCCGACGGACGGGCAGTGGCTGGCCGGGTTGCAGGAGAGGCATCGGGGTGAGACCCGGTCCGCCGCGCAGGTCCGGCGGGACCGCTGGACTCGTCGGCCCATCGCCGCCCGCCACCAGCGAGGACAACGAGCCGGAGCGAGAGTGGCCATTGGCCGCTGGCGGCCCGCCGGGTCGCGAGCCCGCCTGCGGACCGGTGGACCACTGCGGAGCGCCGGTCTGTGGGCCACCGGGCTGCGGACCGCGAGGTGCCGGGAGCGTCGCGCCGACCCCGGTGGGACGCTCGCCGTCGGACGTGGCCGGTGGCACGAGGTAGGGCGGGACGGTGACCGACGCGGTCAGTCCGGCGGGCCCCGCACCGGCCGATGTGCCCAGCCGGACGCCGATGCCGTGTCGGGCGGCCAGCCGGCCGACGACGAACAGACCCATCCGACGCGACGCCGAGACGTCGACCTCGGACGGGCCGCTGAGCCGCTGGTTCGCGTCGGAGAGTTCCTGACCCGACATCCCGACGCCCCGGTCGGCGATCTCGATGAGGATCGAACCGTCGGACGTCTGGGTGGTGCTCATGACCACCTGGGAGTCCGGCGGAGAGAAGTTCGTGGCGTTGTCGAGCAGCTCGGCGAGCAGGTGCACAAGGTCGCTCGACGCGCGGCCGATCACGGTGACGGTCGGCGGCGGCTGCACGATGATCCGCTGGTACTGCTCGATCTCCGACACCGCGGCCCGCAGGACGTCGATCACCGGAACCGGCGCGACGTTGCGCTTGGACAGGTCGGTACCGGCGAGGACCAGCAGGTTCTCGCTGTTGCGCCGCATCCGGGTGGCCAGGTGGTCGAGCCGGAAGAGGTTGGAGAGCTGGTCGGGGTCTTGTTCATTGCTCTCCAGCTGCTCGATGAGCTGCAGCTGACGCTCGACCAGGGCCTGGCTGCGCCGGGAGAGGTTGACGAACATGGCGTTGACGTTGGCCTGCAGCGCCGCCTGGTCGGCCGCCAGCCGGACGGCCTGGCCGTGCACCGCGTCGAAGGCGCGGGCCACCTGGCCGACCTCATCGCGCGAGTCGAGCGGCACCGGCTCGACGTCGGCCTTGGGCGCCACGCCCGCCCGCATGCCCTCGACCGCTTGTGGCAACCGCCGTTCGGCCACGTCGAGCGCGGTGTTCCGGAGGATTCGCAGCGAGCGGATCATACGCCGGGCGACCAGGATCATGACCGTGAACGCGAGCAGCAGGCCGAGCATCAGGATGACCGAGTTGACCCCGGCCTCGTTGCTCGCGGACGTCTGCAGCTCCTCGCTGGTCGTGGTGAGCTCCTGGCGCACGGCGCTCGCGGTCTTGCCCACGTCCTGCAGGACCGGGTCGAAGAGCCCGCTCACCTCGGCCCGCGACGGCACCGGCGGGGGCGCATCGGCGGGCCCGCTGACGGCCGCCGTGACCAGCCGCGCGCGGGCGACGTTCGGTGCGGCTGAACCGAGCCCGGCGAACCTGACCCGCTGCCCCGCGTCCAACGCCGACCGGAAGGTCGTCAGCGCGGCTCCGAGCCGAGCCTCCGCGGCCTGCACCTGGGCGGCGTCCGGTGGCGTGAGGGTCCGCTCGATGGCCGCGGCGGTCAGCACCGCGTACTGCAGCGACATCTCCTCCCGAACCGCCTCGAGCCTGCCCAGCGCGATCGCGAGTCCGTTGACCTCGGTGAGGTTGATGCCTCGCAGCAGCGCGTCGTTGACCTCACCGAGCCGCCCGAGCAGCTCGGTGTAGCGCACCGTGACGGCGGAGGCCGGCGCGTTCGAGTTGGTGACCAGGGTGCGCAACGCGGGCAGCTGCTCCAGGGCCTGGACGAGCTGCTGGCGCTGCACGCCGACGAGCTCGTTGTCGACGGGGTCGATCCCGTCGAGGGCGGAGCGGGCCTGCGTACCGGACTGGTCGACCTTCTCGAACTGGCCCTTCAGGGCGGCCGAGTCGGACGGCCGGCCTCCGGCGACGAACGCGCTGGCGACGAGCCGCTCCTGCTGGAGGTCCGCGACCATGGTCGAGACCTGTTTCTGCAGGACCACGAGCCGGGAGATCTGTGCGAGGTCGGCCGCCTTGCCCGCCTGGTCGGCGATCCGAAGCGTCCCCAGGAGCAGTGCGAGCACGGTCGGGACGAGGAGCAGCACGACGAGCTTGACGGTCAGGCTCCAGTGCCGGGGCCGCCAGCGCTCGGCCCGCTCCGGGGTGGACGCGGCTTGCTCGGTCTTGGTCACGTCGACATCTCCCAGATGCGGCCGGGCGATGCGAGCGTGGGGGCCCGGAACATCGCTCGGCCGACTGCCGGTGGACGGCCCCGGCCGGCCAGCACGCGACCCACGGCCGCACGGCGTGCGGTCGGTGCTGACGTGAGGGGGACAGGGGTGCAGGTGGGGAGCGTCAAGCTGATGTCCGTGGCGAGTCGGGGGTGGTGGTGCGGCGGGCACCGGACCCGCCCACCTGGTTCAGGCACCGGCCCCCGACACGCCGGGCCCCGGATCCGGGGCCGCTGGTCTCGCGGACCGATACCGTTGCCGGTTTCGTCACACAGTTGCAGGGCGGGAGTCTAGCCATTCCCGGGGGGCGGGGCGCGCATCGGGCCATCGCGGCGCGCCGAACGGCCGGATCGGCAGCGACGAACGCAGCGTCGTCCGGCCCCGGATCGGGCGTCGTTTTGACACCCGGGTGTGTGACCGGAAATGCTCCGTACCACCAAACCAGCTACTCCAACCAGGTGAGGCACGATGGGAGAGTTGCCGGGTCGGCTCGGTCGGCGGAAGTTCCTCTCGATCGCCGGGGCAGCCGGCGTCGTGGCGGCGACCGGCGCCTTCGCCGCGGGCTGCGGCACCTCGGCCGGCTCGGGCGCAGACCGGATCAAGATCGGTTATGTGAGCCCGGCCACCGGTCCACTGGCTCCGTTCGCGGAGGCCGACGAGTTCGTCGTCGACTCGGTCCGCAGCCACTTCGCCACGCACCCGATCCAGGTGAACGGACGCAGCTTCCCCGTCGACATCCTCTACCGGGACAGCCAGTCCGATCCGGCCCGCGCCGCAGACGTCGCCACGGACCTCATCACCAACGGCGGAGTCCACCTGATGTTGGTCTCCTCCACGCCGGAGACGTCGAACCCCGTCAGCGACCAGTGCGAGGCCGGCCAGGTCCCCTGCGTCGCGACCATCACGCCGTGGCAGCCGTGGTTCTTCGGCCGCGGCGGGCAGCTCGGCAAGAAGTTCGAGTGGACCCACCTGTTCTTCTTCGGGCTCGAGGACTTCGAGAACGTCTACGCCGACATGTGGGACTCGATGCCCACGAACAAGGTCGCGGGGGCGCTGTGGCCCGCCGACTCGGACGGGCTCAGCTGGGGTGACCCGGCCGCTGGGTTCCCGCAGTTCATGGCCAAACGCGGCTACCGGATGATCGACCCGGGCAGCTTCCCGACCGGTACCCAGGACTTCTCCCGGCACATCGCCGCGTTCAAGGAGGCGAAGGCGGAGATCCTGGTGGGGGTGCCGACGCCGCTCGACTTCGCCACCTTCTGGCGCCAGGCGACGCAGCAGGGTTTCCGCCCGAAGATCGTCACCATCGCCAAGGCCAATCCGTTTCCCTCGAGCGTCGAGTCGCTGGGTGCCGAGCTCGCCGACGGCATCGCGACCGACGTGTGGTGGTCGCCGCACTACCCGTTCACCTCGTCGCTGACCGGGCAGTCGGCCGGTCAGCTCGCGGAGGCCTACACCGCGGCCACCGGCAGGCAGTGGACGATGCCGATCGGCTTCACGCATGCGCTGTTCGAGGTCGCGGCCAAGGCCTTCGGCTCGGTTCCGGCGATCGACGACCGGCGGGCGCTGGCCGAGGCGATCTCGACGATGAAGATCGATACGATCTGCGGGCCGCTGGACTGGACGCGCGGTCCGGCCCCCGGCGTGGCACGGGCGCCGATGGTCGGGGGGCAGTGGCGGGCCCGGCGTGGCGGGAAGTTCC
Source organism: Pseudonocardia hispaniensis (assembly GCF_042658695.1). Classification (NCBI taxonomy): domain Bacteria; kingdom Bacillati; phylum Actinomycetota; class Actinomycetes; order Pseudonocardiales; family Pseudonocardiaceae; genus Pseudonocardia; species Pseudonocardia hispaniensis. The sequence continues at coordinate 57,149 of NZ_JBHSQW010000031.1, forward strand.
CGTTCGAGCTGGTGATCGTCAACAACGCTCAGCACCCCGACATCCCCACCTCCGAACGGTTGACACCGCTGTAGCCGACCGGTCGATCGTCGGGCCGGGGTGGTATCAACGACGGACGGTGCGGTCCTCGTAGCGGGCCGGCCAGCGAGGAGATGCGGTGACCGACGGACCACTGATCGTCCAGTCCGACAAGACGCTCCTGCTCGAGGTCGACCATGACAGCGCCGCCGCGGCGCGCGCCGCGATCGCGCCGTTCGCCGAGCTCGAGCGGGCCCCCGAACATGTGCACACCTACCGGGTCACCCCGCTGGCGCTGTGGAACGCCCGCGCCGCCGGGCACGACGCCGAACAGGTCGTCGACGCGCTGGTCCGGTACTCCCGGTACGCGGTGCCACAGCCGTTGCTCGTCGACATCGTCGACACGATGGGCCGGTACGGGCGCTTGCAGCTGACCAACTCGCCCGCGCACGGCCTGGTACTCGTCGCGCTCGACCGCGCGGTGCTGGAGGAGGTGCTCCGGCAGAAGAAGATCGCGCCGATGCTCGGGGCGCGCCTCGACGACGACACCGTCGTGGTGCATCCGTCCGAGCGTGGCCCGCTCAAGCAGGCCCTGCTGAAGATCGGGTGGCCTGCCGAGGACCTGGCGGGCTACGTCGACGGGGAGGCGCACCCGATCGTGCTGACCGAGGACGGCTGGTCGCTGCGGGACTATCAGCGTGAGGCCGTCGAGGGATTCTGGGCGGGCGGGTCGGGCGTCGTGGTGCTGCCCTGCGGGGCGGGTAAGACGCTCGTCGGCGCGGCCGCGATGGCGCAGGCGCAGGCCACCACGCTGATCCTGGTCACCAACACCGTCGCGGGACGGCAGTGGAAACGCGAGCTGATCGCGCGTACCAGCCTGACCGATGACGAGATCGGTGAGTACTCCGGCGAGCGCAAGCAGATCCGACCGGTCACGATCGCGACCTACCAGGTGATGACGCGCCGGTCGAAGGGCGAGTACCGGAACCTCGAGCTGTTCGACTCCCGGGACTGGGGCCTGATCATCTACGACGAGGTGCACCTGCTGCCCGCGCCGGTGTTCCGGATGACCGCCGACCTGCAGTCGCGCCGAAGGCTGGGGCTCACCGCGACGTTGGTGCGCGAGGACGGCCGGGAGGGCGACGTGTTCTCGCTGATCGGGCCCAAACGGTACGACGCGCCATGGCGCGACATCCAGGACCAGGGCTGGATCGCGCCCGCCGAATGCATCGAGGTCAGGGTGACGCTCACCGACGCCGAGCGCCTCGGCTATGCCACCGCGGAGGCCGCCGAGCGCTACCGGATGGCGTCCACGGCGCGGACCAAGCTGCCGGTGGTCAGGGCCATCCTCGACCGCCACCCCGGCGAACCCACCCTGATCATCGGGGCGTACCTGGAACAGCTCGACGAACTCGGCGCCGAGCTGGGCTGTCCGGTCATCCAGGGGGCCACGAGAACCTCCGAGCGCGAGGCACTGTTCGACGCGTTCCGTGCTGGTGAGCTGCGCATGCTCGTGGTCAGCAAGGTGGCCAACTTCTCCATCGACCTGCCCGAGGCCACGATCGCGGTGCAGGTGTCCGGGACGTTCGGCTCCCGGCAGGAGGAGGCCCAGCGGCTGGGCAGGCTGCTGCGGCCGAAAGGTGACGGCCGGCAGGCCCACTTCTACTCGGTGGTCGCCCGGGACACCCTCGACACCGACTATGCCGCGCATCGACAGCGGTTCCTCGCCGAGCAGGGCTACGCCTACCGGATCGTCGATGCCGACGACCTGCTCGGACCTGCCCTTCCTGAGTTTGGGTGACCCGAAGCCCTCAATCGTGAGGACTGCGCCCGGGGGTGGATCCGGGGACACTGGAGCCGTCGACTCATCGCGGGGGGGTGATCGCATCTCGGTCCTCGGCTGGATACTCGTCGGCGGGGCGGCCTGGGTGGTCGTCGCCGCGGTGACGGCGGTGCTCGTCGGCCGTGTCATCCGGTCGCGCGACCGGCAGGTGCCCCGCGATGACTCCCCGCGGCGCGGGGAGGATGTCGCGCCGAACCTCGATCGTCCGGATGACGGGAACGACGAAGCGCCGGTGGCCGACCGCCGGCGACACCGGGGCTGATCCGCCACCACCTGGCCGACGGCACCGCGTGGTGCGGCCGGGCCTCGGTATGCGATCGTCGCGGAGTGTCGTCGCGCCAGCGGGCCGCCCGCGAGCGGGCCCTCGACCAGCAGCGGTTGCTCGACGCGTTGTTCATCGAGCGCGACGGGCTGCTCGGCGTGTTCGACCGCGTCCTCGCGCTGCGCGGCACCGCCCAGGTGCTGCGCGATGCCGTGGGTGCCGACGTCGGGTTCGTCGCCGACCTCTCCGCCTCCGACGAGGTCGTCATCCGATGGCTGTCGGGAAACCGCACCGACTCCCTGCAGGACCTGGTGGTTCCGATCGGGCAGGGGGTCGGGGGCCGGGTGCTGGCGCTGGGTCGTCCGGTCCGGGTCAGCGACTACGTGAGTGCGGCGAGCATCACCCACCCGCGGCATTTCGACACCGCGGTACAGGCAGAGGCGCTGGGGGCGATGCTCGCGGTGCCCATCCTCGACGGGGTGCGCACGATCGCGGTCGCCTACGCCTCGCTGCGCGGGCCAGGGGAGTTCGGCGACCGGTCGGTGCGGACGATGGAGGGGATCGCGGCCGAGGCGGCGAGGGCGCTCCGGCTGGCGGCGCTGGCCGAGGCGGGTCGCAAGGACGCGGTGTCCGCGGAGCGCAGGCGGATGCAGGCCTCGTTGCACGACTCGGTCGGCGCGATGCTGTTCTCCATCGGCGCGCAGGTCCGCGACCTGCGCAGCTCGCTCATCGACAACCCGGCGCTCGGGAACCGGCTCGGCCAGTTGGAGGCCGACATCTCCGCGGTGTCGGCCGCGCTGCGTGAGGCGCTGCTCGCGCTCGCGGAGTCCAGCCCCGAGCGCGCCCTGCCCGTCGAGCTCGCGGAGCATTGCCGCAGCTTCGAGGCCCGGACCGGGGTGCCCGCCCGGTTCGTCCAGCTCGACGAGGTGCCGCCGCTGGATGCCGAGCGCACCAGCCTGCTCACCGGTGTGGTGCGCGAGGGCCTGCTCAACGCCGAGAAACATGCCCGCCCGCGGACGGTCATCGTCAGTCTCGGCGCGGTGGAGGGTGGGATCCAGGTAGCGGTGGCGGACGACGGCGACGGGCTCCGCGCCGGGGGCGCCGCCGATCCTGCGGAGTCCTCCGGGCTCGGCCTGGCGATGTTGGCCGAGCGGGCAGCACGGCTGGGTGGCAGGCTCAGCCTCGTGCACGCGGAGGACGAAGGCGCGACACTGCGGATCATGTTGCCGCTGCCCCCGGAGGACGGGGGTGTCCGGTGAACACGGCCAGGGTGATGGTGGTCGACGACCATCCGGTGGTGCGCGACGGTGTCGCGTTGCTGCTGCGCGGCGAGCCTGCGCTGAGCGTCGTCGGCGCGGCGGAGTCGGGCCGCGTCGCCCTGCATCGGGCCCGCACGCTGCGCCCCGACCTCGTGCTGCTCGACCTGCGGCTGCCGGACATGCTCGCCCCGGAGGTCGTGGTGGGGCTGCGGAAGGTGTGTCCGGCCGCCCGCATCGTCATCTTCACCGCGCACGGCGACCACCACGGTGTCCAGGCTGCGCTCGACGCCGGGGCGCACGGTTGCCTGGTCAAGGACGCGGCGGGCACCGACCTCGTCTCGGCGCTGCGCCGGGTGCTGCGTGGCGAGCGCGTCATCGATCAGCGGATGGTCCCCGGTGGGAGCGGAGACCGGGCGGCGGTGGCGCGCAGCGGACTGACCCGAAGGGAGTACCAGGTCCTCCGGCTCGCGGCGCAGGGCCGCACGAACCCGGAGATCGCGGAGTCCACCGGTCTGGCGCGCAACACCGTCAAGACCTACCTGCAGTCGGCGCTGCACAAGCTCGGAGCGCGCAACCGCGTCGAGGCCATCGGCAAGGCCAGCGAGGCCGGGCTGCTCTGACACCAGCGCGTTGTGGAGCCATGACGCCGTCCGGCGGCGCCTCACCAGCGCGTTGTGGAGCCATGACGCGCTCGGGGCCGCCTGCAGAGCGGGCTCGGGGTGAGCTCCGGGCCGGGATCGGGGTCGTCCCGGAGGTTGCGGGCGCGCCGCGGGGTCATGCTCGGTGGTATGGAACAGACCACCGATGCCACCGCCCGCCCTACGACCTCCGGCCCCGAGACCGAGTTCGCGGCCCCGTACGCCGCGCTCCCGCCCGGCCCCTCGCCCGCGCCGTCGGCCGGGCCCTCGACCACCGAGGACAAGCGCTTCACGCTCCGCCGCAGCCGCACCGACCGGATGCTCGGTGGCGTCTGCGGCGGCCTGGCCGAGAGCCTCGGCGTGGACGCCGCGCTGATCCGGATCCTCCTCGTCGCGCTCACCGTGCTCGGTTTCGGTGCCGGCGTGGTGCTCTACGTGGCGGCCTGGATCCTGGCCCCGGAAGCCGACTGACGGTGTGACCACCGCAAGGGGCCAGGTCGTTGGCCGTCCGAAGTGGACTTATCCCGACCGTGCCGTCCGCTGTGAGGACCTCGTCGGTGAAGAGCCGCGACCGCCGGACGACCGGCCCGAGCCTGCTCCGTGGAGGCCGATCCGGGGGGAGGTGCGTTGCCGACGCCGGCACCTCCCTCGCGGCGATGACCTCCGGGAACGCCACAGGGGCGGCACCCGCGAACGGATGCCGCCCCTGTCAGGACGTGCCGGACGGACTCAGAAGTCCATGCCGCCCATGTCGGGCGCGCCGCCGCCGGCCGGGGCCGCGGCCTTCTCCGGCTTGTCGGCGATGACGGCCTCGGTGGTCAGGAACAGACCAGCGATCGAAGCGGCGTTCTGCAGCGCCGAGCGGGTGACCTTGGCCGGGTCGATGATGCCGGCCTTGATCAGGTCCTTGTACTCGCCGGTCGCGGCGTCCAAGCCCTCACCGGCGCTCAGCCCGCGAACCTTCTCGGCCACCACGCCGCCCTCCAGACCGGCGTTGATCGCGATCTGCTTGAGCGGGGCCTCCAGCGCCACCTTGACGATGTTCGCCCCGGTGGCCTCGTCCCCGTCCAGCCCCAGGCCCTCGAACAGCCCGGCGCCGGCCTGGATCAGGGCCACGCCGCCGCCGGCGACGATGCCCTCCTCCACCGCGGCCTTGGCGTTGCGCACGGCGTCCTCGATGCGGTGCTTGCGCTCCTTGAGCTCGACCTCGGTGGCCGCGCCCGCCTTGATCACCGCGACGCCGCCGGCCAGCTTGGCCAGCCGCTCCTGCAGCTTCTCGCGGTCGTAGTCGGAGTCGGTGCGCTCGATCTCGGAGCGGATCTGGTTGACCCGCCCGGCGATCTGGTCGGCGTCTCCGGCGCCGTCGACGATGGTGGTCTCGTCCTTGGTCACCACCACCTTGCGGGCCCGGCCCAGCAGCGACAGGTCGGCGTTCTCCAGCTTCAGCCCGACCTTCTCCGAGATCACCTCGCCACCGGTCAGGATGCCCATGTCGGTGAGCATGGCCTCGCGGCGGTCCCCGAAGCCCGGGGCCTTGACCGCGACGGACTTGAAGGTGCCGCGGATCTTGTTGACGACCAGGGTGGCCAGGGCCTCGCCCTCGACGTCCTCGGCGATGATCGCCAGCGGCTTGCCGGTCTGCATGACCTTCTCCAGCAGCGGGAGCAGGTCCTTGACCGTCGAGATCTTGGAGCTGACCAGGAGGACGTACGGGTCCTCGAGCTCGGCCTCCATCCGCTCGGCGTCGGTCACGAAGTAGGGCGAGATGTAGCCCTTGTCGAAGCGCATACCCTCGGTGAGCTCCAGCTCCAGCCCGAAGGTCTGCGACTCCTCGACGGTGATCACGCCTTCCTTGCCGACCTTGTCCATCGCCTCGGCGATCAGCTCGCCGATCGAGGGGTCGGCGGCGGAGATCGACGCGGTAGCCGCGATCTGCTCCTTGGTCTCGACCTCCTTGGCGGTCTTCAGCAGCTGCTGGGACACCGCCTCGACGGCCTTCTCGATCCCACGCTTGAGCGACATCGGGTTGGCCCCGGCAGCCACGTTGCGCAGCCCCTCGCGGACCAGCGCCTGGGCCAGGACGGTGGCGGTGGTGGTCCCGTCACCGGCGATGTCGTCGGTCTTCTTGGCCACCTCCTTGACCAGCTCGGCCCCGATCTTCTCCCACGGGTCCTCGAGCTCGATCTCCTTGGCGATCGACACACCATCGTTGGTGATGGTGGGTGCGCCCCACTTCTTCTCCAGGACGACGTTGCGGCCGCGCGGGCCGAGTGTCACCTTGACGGCGTCGGCGAGGGTGTTCATGCCGCGCTCGAGCCCGCGGCGCGCTTCCTCGTCGAACGCGATCTGCTTCGCCATGAGGGTGTGGTCCTCCGGTTGGGATGACTCGTGACGTCGAGCCCGGCGCCCGCGACGGACGACCGGCAACCCTGCGCCGGCCTCACCGACCCGACTCTGGCACTCCAACATGCCGAGTGCTAGAGCCGTTTTTAGCACTCGGGGTAGGCGAGTGCAAGGCGACCCCCTCGCGCCGGAATCCCCGCGAGGACCAGGTAGTGGCCCACGTCCCGGTCCTCGGGGACGGCGGTCCGCACGACGCCGCAGGGGGCCGGTCCCAGCTGGGACCGGCCCCCTGCGGCGTGCGACATCGGTCGTAGCGTCCGCGGCTCAGATGCGGCGGACCGCCTCGGCCTGACTACGGCCGTCCCGGCCCGCCGTCGTTTCGAACTCCACCCGATCGCCCTCGTCGAGCGTGCGGAACCCGTCGGCCTGGATCGCCGAGTAGTGAACGAAGACATCCGGCCCGCCGTCAGTGGCGATGAAGCCGTAGCCCTTCTCGGAGTTGAACCATTTGACCGTGCCCTGAGCCACGGCACCTCCTGTTGTTGCGAACGAACGGGTTCGACGCTACCGCAGTTCCGGTGGCTCGGCGCCGCTGATTCGAGACGGGATGTGTCGTGGGCTCCGCCCTGATGGGCATGCGGTCGGCGGACCCGGCAAGATGCGATCGTGACCAGCTCTCGTCCGCCGCGCAGCGTTGCCGAGCACCAGGCCGTCGTCGCCGCGTTGGTGCCTCCCGCTCCCGTCCACGTGGTGCCGCTGGTCGAGGCCCGCGGTCTCGTGCTGGCGACCGACCTGATCGCGCCGATTGCGCTGCCGCCCTTCGACAACTCCGCGATGGACGGCTATGCGGTGCGGGCGGCCGACGTGGCGGGTGCCACGGCGGAGCGTCCGGTGGAGCTCCCGGTGGGCGCCGACATCCCGGCGGGCCGCACGGACGTGCCCGCGCTCGAGCCGGGTACCGCGCACCGAATCATGACCGGCGCTCCGCTGCCCGCCGGTGCCGACACGGTGGTCCAGGTCGAGCTGACCGACCGTGGTCTGCGCCGGGTACGGATACAGCACGGTCCGCCCGCCGGTGCGTTCGTGCGCCGGGCAGGCGAGGACGTCGCAGCGGGGGCGGTGGTGCTGCCCGCCGGAGTGGTCCTCGGTTCGGCCCAGATCGGGCTGGCGGCCGCGGTCGGTTCGCCGACGGTCCAGGTGCGGCGCCCGCCGCACGTGCTCGTGCTCTCGACCGGCTCGGAGCTCGTCGCCCCGGGCGCCGAGCTGCGACCGGGTCAGATCTACGAGTCGAACGGCCCGATGCTGGCCGCCGCGGTGCAGGACGCGGGGGGGCACGCCGAGCTGTTGCGCTTCGTCCCCGACGACGTGGCGCAGTTCACGAAGGTCCTCGACGAGCGCATCGCCGAGGGTGTCGACCTCGTGCTCACCTCCGGTGGGGTCAGTGCGGGCGCCTACGAGGTGGTCAAGGACGCGCTGACCGGCCGCGGCGTGGAGTTCGTCAGGGTTGCCATGCAGCCGGGCGGGCCGCAGGGCGCGGGCCGGCTCGATGGTTCCGGTGTGGCGGTGGTGACGCTGCCGGGGAACCCGGTCAGCTCGCAGGTCTCGTTCGAGGTGTTCGTCCGCCCGGCCCTGCGCGCCGCGCTCGGCCACCCGCATCCGCGGCGGCCCGTTGTGACGGCCCGGTTGGCCGAGCCGATGGACTCGCCAGCGGGTAAGCGGCAGTTCCGCCGCGGCATCCTCGACGCCGCCGACGGGACGGTCCGGGAGGTGGGTACCGCGGCATCGCATCTGATCGGCGCGCTTGCCCGGGCCGACTGTTTGATCGTCCTCCCGGAGCAGGCGACCACCATCGAAGCGGGTGCGCAGGTCGAGGTCTGGCTGCTCGAGGGGTGAACGATCACTCAAAGAGTGGTACAGATCACACGCAATGTGTGCAACATTTACCACATACGCACCGTCATACACGCAGACGCTCGGCCAATCGTGCGGATCGTGGGGTTGCCCACCCTGTTATCTGGACGACGCCCGGGCGCTGGGGGAATACTTCTGAAGCGCGGGGGGTACCTACCTCTTGACGCAACGGACCTACCGCCCGTCGCTGGGGAGCGGACGAGCGGTTCCACGGCCGGGGTCGCTGTCTCGGGGGACAGCGGCCCCGGCCCTTTTGTATGGGACGTATCGCGTACGGTGGCCGCCGTCACCCGGCGCGAAACACTGCCGATGCGTTCCTCTCCTCAGGAGTCGACCCGCCGCAATGTCCGAACACAACGGAAGTACGCAGATCGCGAACACACCGGCAGGGACGTCCGTGGGGCATATCGCCGGGCTGGTCCGGGCGGCGGTACCGCCCATGCACCCCGGAGGTAGGCCGGTCGTGGCCGCGGTCGCGGCCGGCGCAGCCCTGATCCGGCTGATCACCGGCCGTGGTGGTCTCCTCGGGGCCGCCGCCACCGCCGCCACCGCCGCTTTCTTCCGGGAGCCCCGCCGGGTTCGTCCACCGCGCGCCGGTGTGGTGCTCGCCCCCGCCGACGGCACCGTTGCAACGGTCGCCGAGGTCTTGCCGCCGCCCGAGCTGGGACTGCCCCGGGTGCCCACGCCCCGGGTCAGCGTCTTCCTCTCCCTGCTCGACGTGCACGTGCAACGCATCCCCGTGGACGGCCGGGTACGCGCCGTGGAGTACCGCCCCGGCGCGTTCCTCTCCGCCGACCTGGACAAGGCAAGCGAGGACAACGAGCGCAACGCGGTGCTCATCCAGACCGCCGACGGTGCCCGGGTCGGGGTCCTGCAGATCGCCGGACTGCTGGCCCGGCGGATCGTGTGCGACGTCCGGCCCGGCGCCGAGGTGGCTGCGGGTGAGACCTATGGCCTGATCCGCTTCGGTTCCCGGGTCGACACCTATCTACCGCTGGGCGCGCGGCCGCTCGTCGCCGTCGGGCAGCGCACGATCGGGGGGGAGACGGTCCTCGCCGAGCTCCCCCTCGACCAGGCGGGCTGAGCGATGCCCAGCTACGTCGCCGGGATCCGGCTGCTGCCCAACGCCGTCACCGTTCTCGCGTTGTGCGCCGGGCTCTCGGCGGTGCAGTTCGCCCTGGCCGGGCGCTTCGAGCTCTGTGTGGCCGCCGTCGGGGCCGCCGCGCTGTGCGACGCCCTCGACGGGGGCCTCGCCCGGCTGCTCGACGCCAGCTCCAAGATCGGCGCCGAGCTCGACTCGTTGTCCGACCTCGTCTCCTTCGGGGTCGCGCCGGCCCTCGTGTTCTACATCTGGCAGCTGGGGGGCAACCGGTTCGGCTGGATCGTCGCGCTGATCTTCGCCGTCTGTATGGCGCTTCGGCTGGCCCGCTTCAACTCCGTCCTCGAGGACACGTACCGGCCGCCGTACGCCAAGGAGTTCTTCGTCGGGGTCCCTGCCCCGGCCGCCGCCCTGGTCTCGGGCGTCCCGCTGTACCTGTGGCTGCACTTCGGGCCGGGCTGGTGGTCCACCCCGCTCACGATCGGGCTGTGGGTGCTGGTCGTGGCCGGGCTCATGGTGAGCCGGATACCGACCCTGTCGCTGAAGGCGGTCCGGGTCTCGCCGCGGCTGATCGTGCCGCTGCTCGTGCTGGTCGGTCTGGCCGCGGCGGTCCTGCTGACGGCCCCGTTCCTCGGGCTCACCGTCGTCGCCCTCGGATACCTGGTGCTGATGCCGTACACCGTGTACCGGCACCACTGGCTGTCTCGGCATCCCGAGGCGTGGAACGTCCCTGTCCGGCAGCGTCGTGCCGTCGCCAGGGCCGCTCGCTCCACCCGTAGGCTCGGGCTGCGTCCGCCGTTGCGCCGCCGGGTCGCCGGTTCGGCGAGCGCCGTCGCGCGAGTGGTGCGCAGGCGCGGGTTCGAGGACCGGCTCGAGGCCCGTAACGGCCAGTCCGGTCTGGCCATCACGACCACCCCGGACGCCACTGAGCCGGGGCAGCGCGCCCGCAGGCGGCTGGGGCTGCGCCGCCGCTGACTCGGCGCCGCCGGACTCGGCGCGGCCGCTAGCGTGAGGGGGTGTCCACGCCTGAGATCACCCTGGTCGCCCGTCTGTCCGCCGCGGCCACCGACGCCCGGCGCGGCGTGGTCCGCCTGCACCCCGAGATCCTCGACGCCCTCGGGCTGCGGTCCTGGGACGCGGTCACTCTCACCGGCTCGCGTATCACGACGGCGCTGGCCGCCGCCGCGGGCCCGGACACCCCGCCTGGTCAGGCCCGCCTGGACGACGTGACGCTGTCCAACGCCGGGCTCACCGACGGCGCGCCCATCGTCGTGGCGCCCGCGCCGGTCACCCCCGCCGTTCGGGTGCTGCTCGCGGGGTCCGTGCTCGCCCGCGGCATCCCGCCGGAGACGTTGCGGCTCGCACTCATGGGCAAGGTGCTGACCACCGGCGACGCCGTCTCGCTGCTGCCCCAGGACATCGAACCCCCGCCCGGTGCCGACCTGACCGCCACCCGGCGCGGCCTGGCCACGGCGGTCGGTGGCGGGTGGACGAGCGAGTTGCTGACCGTGGTGGCCGCCGAGCCCGCCGGGGTCGTCGCGGTGCAGCCCTCGACGGTGGTCGGATGGCAGGACGGGCCGACGACCGGGGAGCCCGGACCGCACCCGTCGGCCCGGCCGGTCGCCGTGGCGGGGCCGCATAACGGCCGCATCCTCGTCCCACCGGTCAGCGAACCCCCCGCCGAACGGGTTCCGGCCGTCGATGAGCTGGCCGGGAACGTCGACCGGGCCCGCCGACTCGTCGAATGGCTGGAACTGACCTTCACCCGTCCCGAGTTGCTGGAGCGGCTCGGCGGAACGCCCCGGCTCGGGGTGCTCGTGGCGGGTCCGGAGGGCGTGGGCAAGACGACGCTGGTGCGCAGCGCGGCGGCCGCGGTCGGCGCGGGCTGCCAGGAACTGGCCGCCCCGGCCGCGGCCGCGCTGGAGCCGGGCGCGGCGGCCACCCGGGTGTACGAGGTGATCGACGCGGCCCGCGCCGCCGTCCTCGCCGGCACCCCGATGGTCCTGCTCATCACCGACATCGACGCGCTGCTGCCGGCCGCGGCACCGCCGCCGCTGGCCACGATCGTGCTCGACGCGCTGCGCGCGGCGGTCGGCATCCCCGGCCTTGCGCTCGTCGCGACCACCGCGGCACCGGAGGCCCTCGACCCGCGGCTGCGGGCGTTCGAGCTCGTCGACCGAGAGCTGAGCCTGGCGTTACCCGACACGCGGACCAGGTCCGAACTGCTGCGCAGGTTGCTGGCCGGGGTGCCACTGGCCGCGGACGTCGACCTGCAGGCCATCGCCGAGCGGGCGCCCGGCTTCGTCATCGCCGACCTCATCGCGGTGCGCCGGGAGGCCGCGGTCCAGGCGGCGCTGCGGCACCGGGACCAACCGATCCCGGCCGACACCGATCCGCCCGCAGACGCCCCGCTGACCCAGCCGCGGATCCATCAGCAGGATCTGCTGGACGCCGTCGGCGCTGTGCGTCCGATCTCCATGTCCTCGTCGGACACGCTGCAGACCGGCGGGATCACCCTGGACCAGGTCGGCGACATGGCCGACGTCAAGCAGGCGCTCACCGAGGCGGTGCTGTGGCCGCTGCGCTACCCCGACTCGTTCGCCCGTCTCGGCGTGGCGGCGCCACGCGGGGTCCTGCTCTACGGCCCGCCCGGGTGCGGCAAGACGTTCCTGCTCCGCGCGCTGGCCGGGACCGGGCAACTCAACGTGCTGTCGGTGAAGGGAGCCGAACTCCTCGACAAGTACGTGGGGGAGTCCGAGCGCGCGGTCCGCGAACTGTTCCGCAAGGCCGCCGACGCCGCGCCCACTCTGGTGTTCCTCGACGAGGTCGACGCCCTGGCCCCCCGGCGCGGCGCTTCCGCCGACTCGGGGGTGGCCGACCGCGTCGTTGCGGCGCTGCTCACCGAGCTCGACGGGGCCGAGCCGTTGCGTGACGTGATCGTGGTCGGCGCGACGAACCGTCCCGAACTCATCGACCCGGCCCTGCTGCGTCCTGGACGGCTGGAGCGGCTCGTCTATGTGCCGCCGCCGGATGCAGCCGCGCGCGCGGAGATCCTTCGTGCCGCCGGGCGCAACACCCCGCTCGCCGCGGAGGTCGACCTCGACGCGCTCGCCGGCGAGCTGGAGGGCTACTCCGCGGCCGACTGTGCCGCCGTGCTCCGTGAGGCGGCGCTCACCGCGATGCGGGAGTCGCTGGACGCCGCCGAGGTCACGGCCGCGCATATCGCCGCGGCCCGCGCCGCGGTCCCGCCGTCGCTCGACCCGCTCCAGCTCGCCGAGCTCGCGGCCTACGCCGAACGCCGACGCTGAGGGCCGGGCGCGGCGACCGGCATCGCGCCGGTCGCCGCCTGCGATTCCGGGCGCTGGAGATCAGCGGCGCTGGTAGTCGTTGGTGACGATGACGATCAGACCGGGGCTGGCGTCGGCGAGCCCCTCGAATCGCGGCTCGACGCGCATCCCGAACTGGCGGCCGAGCGCCTGGGCGGCGGCCTGCTCGTCGCTACCGGGCCGGTAGTAGACGGTGGTGGTCGGGATGATGCCGCTGGGGTAGTTGGCGACGTTGGTCACCTGCCATCCCGAGCCGCGGAAGTCGTCGGCGGCTCGGGCGGCGAGCCCGGTGATCGTGCTGTTGTTGTAGACCCGGACGGGTGCCCGGACGATCCCGGCGCCCTCGTGGGAGCCCGCGCCCTGGGCCAGGACACCCGATCCTGCGCCCGCCGGGGCGGGGGCGGCCGCCGTGGTCGGCGGGGCGGCGATGCCATCAACGGGGCCGAATGACGGAACGGGGACCTGGCCGTCGGTGGACCTGGACGCGCTCTCGGGCGCGGTGCCGGTGACCGACGCGCTGGACGGCGCGGCTGCGGGCGGGGCCTGGTCGCCCCCGGCGGTCAGCGACGCCAGCCCGATCACACCGGCCACGACGCCGACGCCGAGCAGGGCGAAACCGCCGATGCGCAGCGGCGAGGAGCCCCCGGGCGAATCCGGTTCGGACACAGCAACCTCCGTCTGCGCTGGGCCATCAGGCTTCGGACATCGTGATCGACGTGATCACTGTGCCGTTACCAGGGCTCGATTCCCAGGCGACGCGCCGCACGGGTGCGTTGCCGACCGGCGCGCAACCTGCGCAGCCGCTTGACGAGCAGAGGATCCGTGGCCAGTGCCGCGGGCTTGTCGATGAGTGCGTTGAGCACCTGGTAGTAGCGCGTCGCCGACATGTCGAACAGTTCGCGGATCGCCTGTTCCTTGGCGCCCGCGTACTTCCACCACTGAGCCTCGAAGGCGAGGATCTCATGCTCCCGGCGCTCGAGTTCCTGGTCCGGGCTGCCGACCGGGTTCGCGGCCCGGCTGGGTTCCGTGGCGGACTCCATCACGCTCCTCGGACATCACTGCGCTGCTGGCCTACCCGCCGAATGACAGGGCTGTCGTTCGGCGGCGGTCATTAGACCACGCGACTCCGACAACAAGGGGTCAGGGACGCGCCGATCCACCGGGTTCGAATCGCGACCGTGACAAAGACGGCCCGGTGGCCCCGCTGAAGGTTCGGCATGACCGGCGACCGTAGTCTTCGGGTGTGACAGTTCGCCCCATCCGGATCTTCGGCGACCCCGTCCTGCATACCCCGGCCGCCCCGGTGGAGGCGTTCGACGATGCTCTGCGCGAGCTGGTCGAGGACATGTTCGACACGATGGCCGCCGCGCACGGTGTGGGGCTCGCGGCCAACCAGATCGGGGTCGGGCTGCGGGTGTTCGTCTATGACTGTCCCGACGAGGCCACGCGCACGATCAGGCGCGGCGTCGTCGTCAACCCCGTGCTGGAGACGTCGGAGATCCCGGAGACGATGCCCGACCCGGACGACGACGAGGAGGGTTGTCTCTCGGTGCCCGGCGAGCAGTTCCCGACCGGCCGGGCAGACTGGGCGAGGGTGACCGGGGTCGACGCCGACGGCAAGCCGGTCGAGGTGGAGGGGCGCGGGTTCTTCGCCCGCTGCCTGCAGCACGAGACCGATCACCTCGACGGAATCGTGTATGTCGAGCGCCTCATGGGGCGCAACGACCGCGCCGCCCGCAAGGCGCTGCGGCGCCACGGGTGGGGGGTGCCGGGGCTGTCGTGGGATCCGGCCGTCCAGCGGGCCGAGGAGGTCTGAGACCCGCGGGAACACGCCGTCTCGGCCTGACGTTCTGCAGCTGCAACGATGTAAGTGCGGCAAGGGTGGTCGTGATGGACGAGCTCGATGCCTACTCCAGGACGGTCAGCGCAGTGGCCGCCGAGCTCATCGGGCGGGTGGCCGCGGTCCGGATGTCTCGCGGCACCGGATCCGCCGTGGTCATCGGGCCCGACGAACTGCTCACCAACGCGCATGTGGTGGGCGAGGGGCACAGCGGTCATGTCGACTTCGTCGACGGCTCCGAGGTCCCGGTCCGGGTCGCAGGCTCCGACCCGCTGTCCGATCTGGCGCTGCTGCGCGCACGCACCGTCGCCGGACTGCCCGAACCCGTCCGGCTCGGGGATGCCGATCGGCTCGTCGTCGGGCAGCTCGTCGTCGCGGTCGGCAACCCGCTCGGCCTGGCCGGGTCGGTGACCGCGGGTGTGGTCAGCGCGCTGGGGCGATCGCTGCCGACCCGCAGCGGGCAGGCCGGGCGGGTGGTCGAGGACGTCATCCAGACCGACGCCGCGCTCAACCCCGGTAACTCCGGCGGCGCGCTCGCCGACTCCCACGCCCGTGTCGTCGGCATCAACACCGCGGTGGCGGGCGCGGGGCTCGGCCTGGCCGTCCCGGTCAACGCGACGACGCTGCGGATCGTCGATGCGCTGCGTACCCACGGCCGGGTCCGCCGGGCCTATCTCGGGGTGGTGGGCCGCCCGGCGCCGGTGCCTGCGGCGGTGGCCGAACGCTGCGGGCGGCGCACGGGGCTGAAGCTGGCGGAGGTGATCCCGGGTAGCCCCGCGGCCCGGGCCGGCCTGCGCCCCGGTGATCTCGTGCTGGACGTCGGCAGGCGTCCGGTTCACGACGCCCAGGGCGTCCAGCGGCAGCTCTTCGGCGATGCCATCAACACACCGCTTCCGGTCACCGTGCTGCGCAACGGTGCGATGGTGGACGTCATCGCCGTTCCCACCGAACTGTGAGTGCGTAACAGTGTTCTAACACTGTTACGCACTCACAGCGCTAGCTGACCAGGCCGTTCTCCCAGGCCCACGCGGCGACCTCCACCCGGTTACGGGCGGCGAGCTTCGTGTGCACGTTGGCCAGATGCGTCTTGACCGTGGACAGCGAGACGAACAGCTCGGCCGCGATCTCGGCATTGGTGCGGCCGCGGGCCACGGCGCGCACCACGTCGAGCTCGCGCGGCGAGAGCGCATCGGTCCGGGCGAGCGCGGGGCGGGCGGGTTTGGCGAGCTGCTCGAGCAGCCGCACCGTCACCGACGGCGAGACCAGCGCATCCCCGGCCGCCGCCGCCCGCACCGCCTCCACCAGCAGCCGCGGCCCTGCGTCCTTCAGCAGGAACCCGCAGGCGCCGGTGCGCAGCGCGCCGTAGACGTATTCGTCGAGGTCGAACGTCGTGACGACGACGACCCGCGGCGGCTGCGGATCGGCCATCAGCTGCCGGGTCGCCTCGATCCCGTCGAGCTCGGGCATCCGGATGTCCATCAGCACCACGTCCGGACGCAGCTCGCGGGCCAGCCGCACCGCCTCGACGCCGGTGCCCGCCTCGCCGACGACCTCGAAGCCCTCGGCGCCGAGGATCAGCCGGAACCCGGTCCGCACCATCTCCTGGTCGTCGGCCAGCAGCACCCGCGTGGTCACCGCCCCGACCCCGGACCGGTCAGCGGCAACCGGGCGGCGACGGTCCACACCCCGGGGCCGGTCGGCCCCGCGGTCAGGGTGCCATCCAGCGCGGCGACCCGCTCGGCCATCCCGACCAGCCCGAACCCGCCGGTGCCGCCGAGCGGCCCCCCGGAGGCCTGGGCGCGGACGCCGTCATTGCGCACCGACACGAGCAACGCGTCCTCCCGGATCCGGATCTCGATCTCCACGACCGCCGCGGCGAGTGCGTGCCTACGGACGTTGGTCAAAGCCTCCTGCACCACCCGGTAACCGGTCGCGGCGACCCCCGCGGGCAGCATCGCGTGCTCCATCCCGGGGTCGGTGCGCAGCCGCACCAGCGTGCCGTCCGGGTCGAAGCGCTCGACGAGAGTCCGCACGCCGACCAGGTCGGCGCCGGGTGTCCGGCCGCCCTCGTCGTCGACGGAGCCGTGCTCGCCGCGCAACACCCCGACCATCCGGCGCATCGCGGCGAGCGCATCCCCGCCGGCATGCTCGATCGCGGCCAGCGCCCGATCGACCTCCTCCGGCGAGCGGCGGGCGACCACGCTCGCGGCCTGAGCGGCCACGACGATCCCCGTGACGTGATGGGCGACGACGTCGTGCAGCTCGCGGGCCAGCTCGAGCCGCTCGGCCGTGCGCACGTCCGACAGCTGGGCCCGGCGCCGGGTGTCGGCCTCGCGCAGTGCCAGACCGATGGCCATCGCGCCGCCCCAGCCCAGGGTCGACAACAGCGTGAACGCACCGGCTGTGGTCCCGATCTCGCCGCGCAGGTACGCCGAGCCCACGATCGCCGCAGCCGAGGCGAACCCCACCGTGATCGCCGTGCGGTGCGGCGCGACGCGCAGCACCGTGATCGTCATGACGGCGAGGGCGAGCTGTTCGGTGAACGACAGCGTCGGGCGCCCGAACACCGCGGCGACGGCGGTGACGGTCAGCGAGGACCCGAACACGACCGTCGCAAGGGGGGCGACATCGACCCGGGGGCGGTGCCGCAGCAGCACGAGCGCGGCGATCGACGCGCCGGTCAGCGGGGTGAGCGCGCCGAGCGGACCGGTCGAGACGATGGAGACGGTGTCGATGAGCAGCCAGAACCCGTAGCCGAGCAGTTCGCCGGTGAGGAGCAGGTGCCGGGACAGCCGGGCCGCCCGGCGGGGTTGGCCGACCACGACGCGGAGCCTAGATCGGGGAGACGGTGCCGCACCCTCGGCCGAAAGTACGAGCCGGCGCCGCACGATCGATCCTTCGCCCGAAGCGCCTGCCGGGCCCGCCAGGGGATCGTCGCGGCCATGGACGTGATGGTGACCGGCGCCTGGGGTGTCGGGGTGCTGCTGCTGGTCGTGATGGCCGTGCTGCCATGGCTGGAACTGCTCGTCGGCGACGGAGCACGGCACGGTCACCGGGCGCGCTCGGGGGGCGCCCGGTGACCGCGGCACAACCGGTGCTGGCCGCCAGCGGGGTGACCAAGCGGTTCGGCGCGGTGACGGTGCTGGCCTCGGCCACGGTGACGGTGCACCGCGGCGAGACGGTCGCGGTGACCGGGCCGTCGGGGTCGGGGAAGTCGACGCTGCTGCACTGCCTCGCGGGGATCCTCGTTCCCGACGAGGGTCGGGTGCTCCTCGACGGTGAGCGGATCGATGATCTGTCCGACGAACGGCGAACCGCGTTGCGCCGCAACCGGTTCGGCTTCGTCTTCCAGTTCGGGCAGCTGCTGCCCGAGCTCCCCGCCGTGGAGAACGTCGCGCTGCCGCTGCTGCTGGCCGGGATGGCGCGCCGGGAGGCGGTCGCCAGCGCTGCCCAATGGTTCGGCCCCCTCGGCCTCGCCGGGCTGGAGCAGCGCAGGCCCGGCCAGCTCTCCGGCGGCCAGGAACAGCGGGTCGCGATCGCACGGGCGCTCGTGGCCCGGCCCGCCGTGGTGTTCGCCGACGAGCCGACCGGCGCGCTCGACTCGGTGACCGGAGGACAGACCGTCGCGCTGCTCACCGGGCTGGCCCGCCGCACCGGCACCGGACTCGTCGTTGTCACCCACGACGCCGAGGTCGCCGCCGCCTGTGACCGGACCGTCGTCATCCGCGACGGCCGGATCGCGACCGCCGGGCTTGCCGAGGCCGCACCGTGATCGCCCTGAGCCTGCGGCTGCTGCGCGCAGGTGGACGCTCCGCCTGGGCGGCCGCGGGCCTGGTCGCGACGGGGGTGGCGGTGGCGACGGCGCTGCTGGCGTTCGCGCTCGGCACGCTGCACGGCCTGGACGCCCGGGAGCAGCGGACGGGCTGGCGCACTCCGGCCGCGGCGCCACCCGGCACCGCCCCGGTCGCCCGGCTGCTCGTGCGCACCGACCACGTCGCCGACCGCGCCATCCAGCAGATCGACATCGTCGACCCGCGTCCGGACGCGGCCGGACCACCCGGGCTGCCCCGGATGCCGCGGCCCGGTGAGCTGTGGGTCTCGTCCGCGCTGGCCGAGTTGCTGCGCAGGACGCCCGCCGACGCGCTCGCCGCGCGCTACCCGGTGACGGTGCCCACCGGAGTGATCGGCGATGCCGGGCTGCTCGGGCCGGACGAGCTGGTCGCCGTCATCGGACGCCCCGCGGGCGACCCGGTGCTGACCGCGCCGGTCCGATCCGAGGTGGTCGCGGTCGCCGGGTTCGACCGCCCCGGCGAGGGCTTCGGGCTCGCCGAGGCCTACCGCCAGCTCACCTATGTGGCCCTCGCGCTGCTGGGCTTCCCCGTCGCGAGCCTGCTCGGGGCGTCGGCCCGGCTGAGCGCGGCCCGGCGCACCGAGCGGCTGGCCACGCTCAGGCTGCTCGGCGCGTCGCGGCGGCAGGTCACGGTAGCGGCGGTGACCGAGGTGACGGCGGTGGCCGCCGGGGCGGCCGTGCTCGGAATCGCCGCGGAGTGGCTGCTGGCGCCCGTGATCGCCCGGATCTCGCTGGCGGGCAGCACCTGGTTCTCCGCCGACGTCCGCCCCGCGCCGCTGGCCGCGCTCGCCGCGTTGGCCTGCGTGACGCTGCTGGCGGCCGGGTCCGCCGTCGGTGGGCTGCGCCGGGTCGTGATCACCCCGCTCGGCGTCGTCCGGCGGGACCGCCCGCAGGGCGCGCGGCTGGTGCGGCTGATCGGCCTCGCCGCGGGCGTCGCGGTGTTCGTGCTCGCGAGCCAGGCGATCGGAGCCGCGCCGTCCAACCTCGTCGGGCTGGTGTTCGGGATCGGGGTGCTGGCGTTGTTCGGGGCGAGCTCGCTGATCGGGCCGCTGGTCGTGCGACTGCTCGGCGGCGTGCTCGCCCGCCGCGCCCGCTCGGCGCCCGCGCTGCTGGCCGGGCGCCGGCTGCTCGACGACCCCAAGGCGGCCTTCCGGCCGCTGGCCGGGGCGACCCTCGCCGTCTTCGTCGGCGCCTTCCTGGCCCCGCTGACGGCGATGCTCCCGGGCGGGTCGGGCGAGGACCCGGACACGCTGTGGGTCCGGGTGCCCGCCGAGCGGGGCGCGGCGGTGACGGCGGCGGCCGCGCAGCGGCTCGACGCGCTGGGCATCGCGGCGCAGGTGGGCCCGCCCGGGACGGGCCTCCGGGAGGGGACGGTCGCCGTTCCCGTCCGCCCCGCCGATGCGGCCGACCGCGACCGCGCCCGCACCGCGCTGGGCGTGCTCGTCCCCGGCGTGCTCGTGCGCACCGACGAGGAGGCCGTTACCGAGGAGACCGTGCTGCTCGGCGACGTGCGCCGCGGCACCCTCGTCGTGCTCGTCGGCACCCTCGTGATCGCCGCGACGGCCACCGGCACCGCGGCCGCCGCCCGCGTCCTGGACCACCGCAGGCCGCTGCGGATGCTGGCGCTGGCCGGCACCCCGCTGCGGGTGCTCGACCGGGCACGCCGGGCCGAGACGGTGCTGCCGATGCTCGTCAACGCCGGGATCGCGCTGGCCCTCGGCCTGCTGTGCGCTTCCCCGTTCGCGGGGCCGACCACCGGGTCGGCGCCGTCGGGGCTGGTGCTGTTCGGCGGCGTGCTGCTCGGCGGCTTCGCCCTCGTCCTCGCCGCGTCGGCGGCCAGCCGCCCGCTCCTGCGATCCGTGACAACCCATACCGTTCAGGAGGACGTGTGACGACCCTCGACCCGCCGCGGCACGCCGTGTCGGCCGCATCCGCCGTGGACCTGGTGAAGATCTACGGGCACGGCGGCGCGGCCGTGCGCGCCCTCGACGGGGTGAGCCTGGAGATCCCGGCCGCGCGCTTCACCGCGATCATGGGCCCGTCCGGCTCGGGCAAGTCGACGCTGATGCACTGCCTGGCCGGGCTGGACACGCCGACCTCGGGCCAGGTCCTGCTCGGCGGCACCGACCTCGGCCGCTGCCGCGACGCCGAGCTGACCGCGCTGCGCCGCGACCGGATCGGCTTCGTGTTCCAGTCGTTCAACCTGCTCCCGCAGCTCACCGCCGGCCAGAACATCGACCTGCCGGCCCGGTTGGCCGGCCGCCGCGTCGATCCGGCGTGGCGGGCGCGGCTGGTCGAGCTGCTGGGGATCGGCGACCGGCTCACCCACCGCCCGGCGCAGCTGTCCGGTGGTCAGCAGCAGCGGGTGGCGGTCGCGCGGGCCCTGCTGGGGCGGCCCGATGCCGTGTTCGCCGACGAACCCACCGGCAACCTCGACACCGCCAGCGGGCACGAGCTGCTCGAGCTGCTGCGGACCTCGGTGCGCGAGTTCGACCAGACCGTCGTCATGGTCACCCACGATCCGGTCGCGGCGTCGTTCGCGGACGCGGTGGTGCTGCTGCGCGACGGGCGGCTCGCCGGTGCCGTCGCCGATCCGCGGCCCGAGACCGTCGTCGAGGCGCTGGCGAGGGTGACGGCGTGAACGCTGCATCCGCGGCGCTGCTCGCCGAGACCCGAAGGCGTCCGGGGCGGCTGCTGCTGACGGGGCTGGCCGTCACGGTCGCGACGGTCTTCGCCGCGGGCACGCTGCTGCTGGGCGAGACGATGCGCAGCTACCTCACGGCGACGAGCATGCAGACGCCGACCGCGGCCGCCGCCGTCGTGCTGCCGGAGCGCCTGCCCGACGCCGCGCGCGCCGATCTGGTCGACCGGGTCGCCGCCGTCGACGGCGTCACCGCGGCGGTGGGGGTGTGGACGCGCTTCGCCTCGGTCCGCGGCCCCGGGGTGGCCGGGATGTGGCGGCTCGGGTCCGACCCGATGGGCGGGCCGCTGACCCGGCTGCCGAGCGGAGCGCAGGAGGGGCGGCTACCCGCCGCCGGCGACGAGGTCGCGGTGGGCGCGGGCACCGCGGAGCGCACGGGGGTGCGCCCCGGTACCCGGCTGGTCGTCGAGTCTCCGACGTCACCGCGTCAGGTGGTGGTCACCGGCGTCGTCGCGTTGCCCACCGAGGCGGTCAACAGCCTGATCGCGCTGCCGCATGCGGTGGCGACGCTCGGCGGCACGCTGGACCAGGTGGACGTCACCTCGTCCGAAGTGGACGCGGAAATCACGATCGGCGCCGTGCTCGGCGCCCCGGATGCCGTGCGCACCTCGGCCGAGCAGCGCGCGGCGGAGGCGCGCCAGGCCTCGGGCACGGTGGATGCGGTGCTGGCCGGGGTGTCGGTGTTCGCGGGTCTGGCGCTGGTCGCGGCCGCGGTCGTCGTCGCCTCGACGTTCCGCATCGTCCTCACCCAGCGCCGCACCCAGCTCGCCCTGCTGCGGTGTGTCGGGGCCGGTCGAGGCCAGCTCGTGCGCGCCGTGCTGGCCGAGGCGACGGTGTCGGGGGTGGTCGCGGGCGTGCTGGGTGCCGGCGTGGCGGTGGCGGCGGGCTACGCGCTGGTCAGTGCGTTGCGGCTGGGTGGCCTGGACGCGCCGGCGCTGGTCGTGCCGTGGCCCGGGATCGCCGCGGCGGGCCTGATGGCCGTGGCGGCGACGGTCGTCGCCGCGCTGGTCCCCGCCGTCGCGGCGGGCCGGACACCGCCCGTGGCGGCGCTGGGCGCAGCCGGTGCCGCGGAGACCGGCGTTCCGCGCCGCGGCCCGCGGGTCATGGTGGCCGCCGGGCTGGGCATGGTCGCGGCCGGGCTCGCCGTCCTCGCCGTGACCGGCGGGGGCGGCGAACTCGCGCTGGTGATGCTGGCGGTCTCGGGGCTGGTGGGGTTCGCGGCGCTCGTCGCGTCGGGGCCGCTGCTGGTCGGAGCGCTCGTGGCGACGGCCGGGCGGGCGGTCGCGGCGCTCGGCAGAGGCCCCGGCCGGCTCGCGGTGGCGAACGCGAGGCAGGTGCCGCGCCGCACCGCGGCCACCATCGCGGTACTCACCCTCGGCGTGGGGCTGACCTCCGCGCTGCTCGTCGCGCTGGCCCAGACCGAGGCCGGTGCGCAGCGCACGATCGCCCGGCAGTTCCCGACCGAGATCATCGTCACCGCGTCGGATCCCGGCAGCGTGGCGGCGCTGGCGCGGCGGCTCGGGACGCACCCGGCGCTGCGCGTGCGGGCCGAGGCGGAGCAGGTGCTCATCGACCCGGCGCCCGGTGTGGACATCGCCGCGGCCCGCGGCGCCGTCGACCGCGCGCTGGGGCCCGATGCCCTCGTGAGCTACGCGGGTGATCTCCGGGCGGAGCTGGAGTCCACTCTGGCCACCGCGCGGCTGATCGGGCTGGGTCTGGTGGGGATGACGGTGCTCGTCGCAGTGGTCGGCGTCGGGGTGACGCTGATGCTGTCGGTCACCGAGCGGACCCGGGAGACGGGCCTGCTGCGGGCCGTCGGGCTCACCCGCCGCGGGGTCCGGTCGATGATCGCCTGGGAGGCGGCGCTCTGCGGGCTCGCCGCGGCCGTGGTCGGGGCGCTGATCGGCGCGGCGTACGGGCTGCTGGGGGTGCGCGCCCTCGACGCCGGTCTGGAGTCGTGGACGATCCCGTGGTCGCAGCTGGCCGTGGTGGTGGCCGGGATCGTGACGACGGCGGTGCTCGCCGCGGTCGCGCCGGCCGTCCGAGCCGGCCAGACCCCGCCAATCGTCGCTGTGAGTGCGTAACAGTGTTAGAACACTGTTACGCACTCACAGGTCGGTGTGACCTGCGGGTTCGAGAACGAAGACCGGGATGATCCGGTCGGTCTTGGTCTGGTAGTCGGCGTAGGCCGGGAAAGCCGCGACGGCGCGCTCCCACCACTGGGCCCGCTCCTGGCCGCTCACCTCACGGGCGACGTACTCGCCGGTGACGGCGCCGTCCTGTAACTGCAGGCGCGGCTCGGCCTTGACGTTGTGGTACCAGGCCGGATGCGTGGGGGCCCCGCCGCGCGAGGCGACGATCGCGTAGGAGCCGTCGTGTTCCACCCGCATCAGCGGCACGAGGCGTAGCTTGCCGCTCTTCGCGCCGCGCATCGTCAGCAGGACCACGGGGCTGCCGTTGATCTCGACGCCGTCGGTGGTGCCGGTCTCGAGGATCGTCTCGGTCTGCTTGCGCACCCATGCGGTCGGGCTCAGCGCGTACGCAACGTTCACGCTCATATGCCCCGAAACCCGTTCCTGGCGGTGGCTATTCCGGGCGGGGCCGGTGGCGTGGCGCTCCTGCGCGTCCGAACGGTGCCGAGCGTGACGTGCGCCGGGAGGGGCCGTGGTACCGAGCCGGTCTGGTGCCCGTTACGGTCGGGAGACACGTGAACACGCGCGGGAGCTCGTAACTCAGCGGGCTGAGAGGGCGGCTGGTGCCGCCGACCGCAGAACCTGTCCGGGTAATGCCGGCGTAGGGAGGAAGCATGACCTCGTCGTTCCTGCAGGACGCGACCGTCCGCCCGACGATCACCACGGGCCCGATCCATGGCTCGCGGAAGGTCTATCTCGACGGTCCGGACGGACTGCGGATCCCGGTGCGCAGGGTGGCGCTGTCCACCGGCGAGCACCACGACGTCTACGACACCTCGGGCCCGTACACCGACCCGGGCGCACAGCTCGACATCCGCGCCGGGCTGCCCCGGGTGCGTGAGCCGTGGATCGCGGCCCGCGAGCCGATCGGCGGCGCGGTCACCCAGCTCGCCTATGCGCGGGCCGGCGTCGTCACGCCCGAGATGCGGTTCATCGCGATCCGCGAGGGCATCGACGTCGAACTCGTTCGCTCGGAGGTGGCGCGCGGGCGGGCCGTGATCCCGGCCAACCGCAATCACCCCGAATCCGAGCCGATGATCATCGGCAAGCGGTTCCTGGTGAAGGTCAACGCCAACATCGGCAACTCCGCGGTGACCTCCTCGATCGAGGAGGAGGTCGACAAGATGGTGTGGGCGACCCGTTGGGGCGCCGACACGGTGATGGACCTGTCCACCGGCAGGAACATCCACGAGACCCGGGAGTGGATCCTGCGCAACTCCCCGGTGCCGATCGGCACGGTGCCGATCTACCAGGCGCTGGAGAAGGTGAACGGGGATCCGGCGAAACTCTCCTGGGAGATCTACCGCGACACCGTGATCGAGCAGTGCGAGCAGGGCGTCGACTACATGACCGTGCACGCGGGCGTGCTGCTGCGCTATGTCCCGCTCACCGCAAAGCGGGTCACCGGGATCGTCTCCCGCGGTGGGTCGATCATGGCCGCCTGGTGCCTTGCGCATCACCGCGAGTCGTTCCTCTACACCCACTTCGAGGAGCTGTGCGAGATCCTGCGGACCTACGACGTCACGTTCTCCCTCGGTGACGGGCTGCGTCCCGGCTCGATCGCCGACGCCAACGACGAGGCCCAGTTCGCCGAGCTGAAAACCCTCGGCGAGCTCACCGCGATCGCGCGCGCCCACGACGTCCAGGTGATGATCGAGGGTCCCGGCCACGTCCCGATGGACAAGATCGCGGAGAACGTGCGGCTGGAGGAGGAGTGGTGCGACGAGGCGCCGTTCTACACCCTCGGTCCCCTGGCCACCGACATCGCGCCCGGCTACGACCACATCACCAGCGCCATCGGCGCGGCCACGATCGCCCAGCACGGCACGGCGATGCTCTGCTACGTCACCCCCAAGGAGCATCTGGGCCTGCCCGACCGGGACGACGTCAAGACCGGTGTGATCACCTACAAGATCGCCGCACACGCGGCCGACCTGGCCAAGGGGCATCCGCGGGCCCAGGCCCGCGACGACGCACTGTCTCAGGCGCGCTTCGAGTTCCGCTGGGCCGACCAGTTCGCGCTGTCGCTCGACCCGGACACCGCGCGGTCCTTCCACGATGAGACCCTGCCCGCCGAGGCGGCGAAGACGGCGCACTTCTGCTCGATGTGCGGCCCGAAGTTCTGTTCCATGAAGATCACCCAGGACGTTCGGGACTACGCCGAGGCGCACGGGCTGACCAGCGTCGAGGCGATCGAGGCCGGAATGGCGGAGAAGGCGCGGGAGTTCACCGGACGCGTCTACCTTCCGGTGACGGAGTGAGGAGCGTGGAACGGCCGATCGGAACCGCCCCGCCGCGCGCGATGACGATCGCGGGCACCGACTCGGGTGGTGGTGCCGGGATCGCGGCCGATCTGCGGACGTTCGCCGCCTGCGGGGTGCACGGCTGCCTCGCGGTCTGCGCGGTGACCGTGCAGAACTCGGTCGGCGTGACCGGGGTGCATCCGATCCCGCCCGAGACGGTCGCCGCCCAGATCACGAGCGTGGCGAGCGATATCGGCCTGGACGCGGTGAAGACCGGGATGCTGGCCGGGGCCGAGATCATCGCGGCGGTGGCCGACGCCTGCGACGCGAACGGTATCGGCGCGGGCCGGGCCACCCCGCTGGTGATCGACCCCGTCGCGGCGTCGATGCACGGCGACCAGCTGCTCGCCGACTCGGCGCTGGACTCGTTCCGCACCCTGCTGTTCCCGCGGGCCACGGTGGTCACCCCCAATCTCGACGAGGTGCGGCTGCTCATCGGCATCGATGTGCATGACCGTGCGGGCCAGTACGAGGCGGCGAAGGTGCTGCACGGGCTGGGTCCGCGGTTCGTCCTGGTGAAGGGCGGACACCTGCGTGAGGACACCGACCGCTGCGTCGACCTGCTCTATGACGGACGCACGTTCACCGAGCTTGCGGGCCCGCGCTTCGACACCGGCAACACGCACGGCGGTGGCGACTCGATGGCCGCGGCGATCGCGTCCGGTCTGGCCCGTGGGATGTCGCCGCCGGAAGCGGTCGCGTTCGGGAAGCGCTACATCGTCGAGGCCGTCCGGCACTCCTATCCGCTCGGTGCCGGGCACGGTCCCGTGTCGTCGCTCTGGACGCACCGTCCCTGGTGGAGCGACCCTGTGAGTGCGTAACAGTGTTCTAACGCTGCTCCGCACTCACGGTGGGGGATAGGCTCGGGCGTGATGAGCATCTTGGGCACGCGCGTGGTCCGCACCGAGGATCCGGTGTTCCTCACCCGGGGCGCCACCTACACCGATGACCTGACCGATGAGCGACTGACGGGAGCCCTGTACCTGACGTTCGTCCGTTCCCCGCTGGCGCATGCACGGATCACCGCGATCGACGTCGAGGCCGCGCGGCAGGCCCCCGGCGTCGTCGCGGTGTACACCGGCGCCGATCTCGGCCTCGACCCCGTGCTGCTGTTCCCGGGGGCGAACCGGGGGATGCGCCGTCCCTGGCTCGCCACCGAGAAGGTGCGCTTCGTCGGGGAGCCGGTGGCGGCCGTCCTCACCGAGGAGCTCTACCAGGGCCCCGACGCCGCTGAGCTGGTGGAGGTCGACTACGACCCGCTGCCCGCGGTGATCGACCTGACCGCCGCGGCCACCGATGAGGTGCTGCTGTTCGAGGAGGTCGGCACGAATACCGCCGCGGCCCACGGCATCGACGACGAGCCCGCCGCGGACCTCTTCGACGACTGCGAGGTCGTCGTCAGCCGCGAGATCGTCAACCAGCGGCTGGCCGCGGCCCCGCTGGAGACCAGGGCGGCCGCGGCGGCCTGGGGCGCCGACGGCCGCGTCACGGTCTTCTGTTCCAACCAGAACGCCCAGGGCGCCCGGGACGAGATCGCCCGCTGGCTCGGGCTGGACCGCGACCTCGTCCATGTCGTGCTGCCCGATGTCGGCGGCGGCTTCGGGGCCAAGATCGGCGCCGACCCCGAGTTCGCGCTCGTCGTGCATCTGGCGAAGTTGCAGGGGCGGCCGGTCCGCTGGTCCGAGAGCCGCTCGGAGAACATGACGGGGATGGTGCAGGGGCGCGCGCAGCGCCAGACCATCACGATCGGCGGCAGCCGCGACGGCACGGTCAAGGCCTACCGGCTCGACATCCTCGCCGACGCGGGCGCCTACCCGCGGCTGGGCGCGTTCCTGCCGCAGTTCACCCGGATGATGGCGCCCGGCACCTACGACATCGAGCGGCTCGAGACCCGCGCCAGGGTCGTCGTCACCAACACGACCTCGATCGGCGCCTATCGTGGCGCCGGACGTCCCGAGGCCACCGCGGCGATCGAGCGGGCGATGGACCTGTTCGCCGCCGAGATCGGTATGGACCCGGCCGAGGTCCGTAAGCGCAACGTGATCGCCCCCGGCGCGTTCCCGTTCACCACCAAGGGCGGGGTCCAGTACGACAGCGGCGAGTACGCCAAGGCCATCGACAAGGCGCTGGCCGCGGCGGGTTACCCGCAGCTGCGCGCCGAGCAGGCCGCCCGCCGCGAGCGGGGCGACACCACACTGCTCGGCATCGGTGTCTCGTCCTATGTGGAGATCACCGGGGGCGGTGCGTACGCCGAGAACGCGGCGGTGGAGGTGCATCCCGACGGCACCGCTACCGTGCTCACCGGAACCTCCCCGCACGGCCAGGGCCACGCCACCGCATGGGCCATGCTCGCCAACGAGCACCTCGGTATCCCGATCGAGAAGATCACCGTGAAGCACGGCGACACCGACCTGATCCCTCAGGGGTCCGGGACGATGGGCTCGCGGAGCCTGCAGACCGGCGGCGTCGCCGTGTATCAGGCCGCCGGGGAGCTGGTCGAGCTGGCCAAGCAGCGCGCCGCCGACCTCCTTGAGGCCAATGTGGACGATCTCGAGGTCGACAAGGCGAACGCGGCCATCGCGGTCCGGGGCGTCCCGGGAGCGAAGAGCCTGACGTTCGCCCAGCTCGCCGAGCGGGAGCCGCTGCGGGTCGACACGGTATGGGACGGCCAGAAGCCGAGCTTCCCGTTCGGCGCGCACGTCGCGGTGGTCGAGGTCGACCGGGAGACCGGCAAGGTCACCGTCGAGCGTCTCTTCGCCGTCGACGACGCGGGCCCCGTGCTCAACCCGCTGCTGTTCGACGGGCAGCGGCACGGCGGCATCGCCCAGGGCATCTCGCAGGCGCTGCTCGAGGAGGTCGTCTACGACCCCGAGGGCCAGCCGCTGACCGCCACGTTCGCCGACTACGGGTTCCCGTCGGCCGCCGAGCTGCCCAGTTTCGACCTCGTCGACATGCAGACGCCGACGCCGATCAATCCCTTGGGGTACAAGGGAGTCGGTGAGGCGGGCACGATCGGCGCGACCCCGGCCGTGCAGAGTGCGGTCGTCGACGCCCTGTCGCACCTGGGCGTGCGCCACATCGACATGCCGACCACCCCGCTACGGGTCTGGGAGGCCATCCAGGCCGCTGCGGAGGGCGCCAAGTGAGCACCAGGGTGAAGGTGGAGATCACCGTCAACGGCCAGTCGACCAGCGCGGACGTCGAGCCGCGGCTGCTGCTCGCGCACTACCTGCGGGAGCACGTAGGGCTGAAGGCCACCAACATCGGCTGCGACACGACGTCGTGCGGCGCGTGCACCGTGCTGCTCGACGGCCAGTCGGTGAAGTCGTGCACGGTGCTTGCGGTGCAGGCCGATCAGCAGTCGGTCACCACCCTGGAGGGGCTCGCCGACCTCTCGCCCGGCGACCAGCCGCATCCGATGGTGCGGGCGTTCCGCGAGGAGCACGGCCTGCAGTGCGGCTTCTGCACGCCGGGAATGGTGCTGGCGGCGGTGAGTCTGCTCGCCGAGAACCCGGACCCCACCGAACGTGACGTCCGGGAGGGGCTGGAGGGCAACCTCTGCCGGTGCACCGGCTACCACAACATCGTCCGCGCCGTGCTGTCGGCGGCCGGAAAGGACCCGGACGCCGTACCGCGCGCGGAGGCCGAGGGCGACGCCGCGCGCACCGCGCCGGGGTTCTCCACGAGGGAGGCGGGCGCGTGATCCCCGTCGGATTCGACTACGCCCGGCCCGACTCGGTCGACGCCGCGCTGGCGCTGCTGGCCGAGCACGGTGAGGACGCCACGATCCTGGCGGGTGGGCATTCGTTGCTGCCGGTGATGAAGCTGCGGCTGGCCGCGCCCGAGCTCGTCGTCGACATCGGACGGCTCGGCGAGCTCGACTACATTCGCGCCGACGGGCCGGAGATCGCCATCGGCGCCGGAACCCGGCACCACAGTCTGGAGATCTCGGAACTACTGGCCGCCGAGGTGCCGCTGCTGCCCGCGGTGGCCCGCACGGTCGGGGATCCGCAGGTGCGCCACCGTGGCACGATCGGCGGCTCGCTGGCACACGCCGACCCCGCCTCGGACCTGCCTGCGGCGGTGCTCGCCCTGGACGGGAGCGTCGTGTTGCGCAGCCCGCGCGGCGAGCGCACCGTTCCGATCACGCGGTTCTACACCGGCGTGTTCTCCACGGTGAAGGAGCCCGACGAGCTGATCGTCGAGGTCCGGGTGCCGCACACCGGATCGGCGGGCTGGGCGTTCGAGAAGTTCACCCGGCGGGCCAACGACTGGGCGATCGTCGGCGTTGCCGTCGCCGATGGCCGAATCGGGCTGGTCAACATGGGCTCCACCCCGCTGCGCGCCTCGGCCACCGAGGCCGCACTCGCCCGCGGGGCGTCCATCGAGGAGGCGGCGTTGCTGGCCGATCAGGACACCGATCCGCCGGCGGATATCGCGGCTACCCCGCAGTACCGCCGTCACCTGGCGAGGGTCCTGACCGGACGCGCCCTGCGGACCGCCCGACCCCGATCATGATCGGCATGTGGGAAGCCGCGGCCGCGATTTTCGCGGCTCCGGCCGCCGAAACGCCGATCAAGCCCGGAGCGACGGCCTGGGTGGACGGGCGGGGCGACGGGCCGGAGTGATGGCCGGGCGGCACGAACGCCGGTTCAGGGGACGAGGCCCGCGGTCTGGGCAGCGATCGCGGCCTGGGTACGCGAGCGCAGGCCGAGCTTGGTCAGCACGCGCGACACGTGGGTCTTCGTGGTCGCCTCGCTGATCACGAGCTCGGCGGAGATCTCCGCATTGGACAGTCCGCGCCCCAGGCAGGCCAGCACATCGGTCTCCCGCGGCGTCAGCTCGTCCAGCCCCGGCACCTCGGCGTGCGCGGCCCTTCCGCCCGCGGCGAACCGCCTGATCACCCGGCGGGTGATCTCCGGAGCGAGCACGCCATCCCCGCGAGCGACCGCGCGCACCGCGTCGAGCAGCCGCGGGGCGTCGACCGACTTGAGCAGGAACCCCGCGGCGCCGGCCGCGAGCGCGGAGTCGACGTAATCGTCCAGGTCGAACGTGGTGAGCACCAGGACCTGCCCCTGCTGGGCGGTCATGAGCTGCCGGGTTGCCTCGATGCCGTCGACGCCGGGCATCCGGATGTCCATCAGCACGACGTCGGGTTGCAGCGTCGTGGCCATCCGCACCGCCTGCGCTCCGTCGGCCGCCTCGCCGACGACCTCGATGTCAGGCGCGGATTCCAGGATCATCACCAATCCCGTCCGCACCGCGGCCTGATCGTCGGCCACCACCACCCGGATGCTCACTGGTTCCCCCCGGCGGGTCTCGCCACCGCCGAGCCCGGCGCGTCGACCGGCAGCTCGGCCCGCAGCCGCCAGACCTCGGCCTCCCGGCCTGCGGCGAGCGACCCGCCGACCGCCTGGGCGCGTTCGCGCAGCCCGAGCAGCCCGGTCCCGGTACCGCCGGCCCCGCCGGACCCCGCGGTCAGCTCGTTGGTCACCTCGATCACCAACCGTCCGTCGTCGTGGCGCAGGTGCAGCCGCACCGCGCCGCCGGGGGAGTGCTTGGCCGCGTTGGTGAGCGCCTCCTGCACGATCCGGTAGGCGGCCAGCTCCACCCCGGCGGCGGCCGCCTGTCCCACGGGCCGCTCGTCGACCAGCTCCACCCGCAGCCCGCTGGCCCGCGCCGAGTCGAGCAGGGGGGCAAGCTGGTCGAGCCGGCCAGGCGCGGTGCGCGGTTCGGTCGCGCCGTCGGCGCGCAGCAGCCCGATCATCGTGCGCATCTCGGCCAGTGAGGCGACGCTGTTCTCCCGCACCGAGGTCAGTACCCGCCGCATCGTCGCCGGATCGGCGCCGGCCAGCGAGAGGGCCGCCTCGGACTGCAGCGCGATCGCGGAGAGCTGCCCGGCGATGACATCGTGCAGGTCGCGGGCCATCCGGGCGCGCTCGGCGGCGACGGCGGCGGCGCGGTCGAGCTCGGCCATCCGCTGGGCCGCCTCGGCGCGGGCGCGTTCTGCCTCGGCCTGTTCGCGGTGGCGGCGCACCTCGGCCGCCCACAGCACGGGCACGACCAGGATCAGCCACAGGCTGAGAAGGTTCAGCAGGGCGGCCCGCCCACCCTCGTGGACCAGGCTGAACCCGGCCGCGCCGACGACCGCGACCGCCGCCGCGCCCGATACCACCCAGCTGGCCCGGTGCGGGGTGTACAGCACCGCGCAGTAGAGCTGGTCGGCGAAGACCAGCAGGATCCCCAGCGCGGTCGTACCGGTCAGCAGCGGCCCGCAGAGCACGGCCAGGACGCCGAAGGCCAGCGCGAGCAGCGGCCGGGTCCGCCGCTGGGTCTGGCCGAGGCAGGCCAGCGCCAGCGCCCCGGCCGAGACCCAGATCGAAGGTTCGGGTCCGGGCGGCCCCCAGTTGATCCGGACCTCGGGCACGATCCACTGCAGCAGCAGCCCGATCCCGAGATAGCCGACGGCCACCATGCCGTCCTGGACCCACCGCCGCTCGGGGACTCGACGGGCACCCAGCGCGATCACACGTCCATCTCAGCACGCCGGCGGGCACCCGACGTCCGACGAAGGATGTACCCCGCGCCCGGTGAAGATCGGTGGGAGGACCGACGACCGGGAGTCGGATCGGCGGCAGGCTCGACGGACGTGGGGACGCTCCTGAACGAGAATCCGCTGCTGCTGTTGATCGCCGCCTGCGAGGTCGGCTTCTGGGTGCTGCTGGGTGCGGGGCTGTTCGCCCGCTACGTGCTGCGGCAGCGGCGGCTGAGCACGGTGCTGCTGCTGTGCGTGCCGTTGCTCGACGTCGTGCTGGTGGCGGCGTCGATCGCCGATGTCGCCGGCGGCTCGCAGCCGGGAGGGACCCATGGGCTCGCCGCGATCTACCTGGGTTTCACCGTGGCGTTCGGACATTCGATGGTGCGCTGGGCCGACGCGCGCTTCGCCCACCGCTTCGCCGGCGGCCCGCCCCCGCCGCGGCCCCCGCAGCACGGCACGGCGAAGGTCGTCCACGAGTGGCGAGAATGGGGCAAGGCCGCCATCGCGTGGGCGATCGCGATGGGCGTCATGCTGGTCATCGCCACCGTCGCGAGGATCGGGATCCCGGCCCCGCAGGTTTGGTTCGACGATCCGTTCTGGAGCTGGGCGGCCCGCGGCGGCGCGGTCGTCGCGATCTGGTTCGTCGGCTGGCCACTGTGGGTCACACTGAACCCGCCGCGGGAGAAGGAGGCCGACCGTGCCCGGTGAGCGACGGCCCGCCGCTCACCGGCGGCGCCGCCGCAGGCAGCGCGGACACGTCGGGCCCGGGTTCAGCTGCCAGTCGTGTGAGCTCAACCATCCGGCGACGCCGGGATCGGTGATCGGATCGACGCCGGCGAGCTCACCCGTCAGCAGCGGGCCGTCCCCGCAGTACACACAGGCCACCTCGGCGACCGGGCCACGCGGCGCACAGTCCTGACAGAACCCACGAATGACCAGCCCGGCCGAACCGGGCACCAGCCACGTCACAGCCAGATCCGTGCGCAACCGGTGCGCGGCCGCGACGGTTCGCGGGCGTCGGCCACATTGGGGGCACGACCCATCCCACCCGGCGTCACCAGGGCGGGGCTGCCCCGCGCCCATCAGCCTCGCCGCCCCCGGTCGGTGGACAACTCCGCCATGCGCGCACCGTAGCCGAACCCTCACGCCCGAAAGCGGTGCGACACGCCGCGACGCTGGGTGTCGTTGCCACCCGATCGGGACAGGCCGCGCCGGACGGCTGGTCACGGTCGATGACCAGCCAGCCGCCGTGATGGTCACTCACCCGGAACGGATGCCCGCTGGACTCGCCCAGCGCCCGCAGCGTCGCATGGTCGAACCGGCGAACGTGGCCCCAGATCGCGTTCGGGACCTTTTCGTAGGGCACCGCGATGACGACGCGGCGCCGGGCCAGCCGCAGCATCTCGGCCAGGACCCGGTCCCCGGCGGCCTCGGGCAGATGTTCGAGCAGGTGCACGGCCAGCACGGTGTCGGCGCAGCCGTCGGCCAGCGGCACCGCGCAGGCGTCCCCGGCGAGCGCGGCGACGCGGCGGCCCAGCCGCGGCGCCATGCGGGCCAGCAGCGTCGCCGTACCCGCCGACACGTCGACGGCGGTGACCCGGTGCCCCGCCGCGGCGAGCCGAAGGGACAGGAAGCCGAAGCACGATCCGAGCTCCACCACGTCGTGCCCGACGGTCAGTGCGGCGGCCCGGGCGTGCACCGGGGCGAGCTCGGCGTTCGTACCGCCGGGCCGGGCGGTGCCCTCCAGCGCGGCGAGGGTGTTGCGGTAGAAGGCGAACCACGCCTCGTCCGGGTCGGGTGCGGCACTGGTCACGACGGCCACGAACGCCGCCTCGAAGGCCACCGGGTGCAGCAGCCCGGGGCCTACCAGGGTGCGGGCGAGCCACCCGGCGAGATCATTGTCCAGCCGGTCGAGAAGGATCATCGGCCGATCAGCTCGCCGGCCATCTCGTGCGCCGTCTGCTCCAGGCCGGTGAGGTCGCGGACCACTCGCACGCGGTCGCAATGCTCCGCGTACGCCGGTAGGTCGCAGCGGCCCAGCCGCCACGAGTAGCGCGGCTCGGGGGTGAGCCAGATCGTCTCGCGGGCCCGCCGGGTGAGCTCGATGAACGCCGCCATGTTGGGGTCGTTGCCGTTGCCGCGGCCGTCCCCGAGCACCAGCACCGTGGAGCGCCGGGTCACCGCCGACCCGTACTCGTCGAGGAACCTCCCGAACGCGAACCCGTAATGCGAGTTGGCGTCGACGTCGAGCAACTCCCCGCCGAACACCTGGCCCAGCGCCTGTTCCACCGGGTGGTCGGCGAACAGCTCGGTGATCTCGACGATGTCGGCGACGAACGCGAACGAGCGCACCTGCCCGAACAGATCCTGCAGCCCGTGCACCAGGTGCAGGGTGAACCGCGCCGTGGCGCGCACCGACAGTGACACGTCGGCCAGCACCACCAGCCGCGGCTTGTCCTCGATGCGCCGCACGGTGACCGGGGTGAAGGGGACGCCGTCGAAGCGCATGTTGCGGCGCATCGTGCGGCCCGAGTCGATCCGACCCTGCGGTGAGACGCGACGGCGGTGGGTCAGCGCACCGTGCAGCGTCGTGGCGAGCCTGCGCAGCGAGTCCTCCAGCTGCATCCGCTCCGCCTCGCCCGCCCGGTCGATCTCGACGACTCGCGGCTCGTCGTCCCCGGCGCCCGCAGTGCCTTCCAGGATCCGCTGCTCGAGCTCCAGCAGCCGCTCCAGATGCCGCTTGATCGCCTCGGGCAGGTTGGCCAGCACCCCGGAGAGTCTGCGCCGCAGGGCCGTCAGGTCGTCCTCGATTCCCTCCTCGCGCGCCACCTCCTCCTCGGCGGTGGTGAGCCAGCCCAGCAGCGCCTCCTGCTGGGCGACGGACAGGTCGGCGTCGACCCTGGTCCCGGTCGCGGTGGAGACGTCCCCGGGCAGTCCCGCCCCGGAGAGCCGGTCGGTCTCGATCTGGACCCGGTGCCCCTCGCTCACCTGGCCGGTGGCGTTGTCCTTGGAGAAGACGATCTCGTCGGTCAGCGCGGCCAGGTCGATCTTGTTGGCCTCCTGGTGCAGGTTGTACTGCTCGGCCAGGTCCTCGGGATCGAAGAAGTCCCGGATATCGACCGGCTTGCCGTGGTTGTGGTCCTGCTGCGGGCTCTCGCTCGGCGTCTCGGAGAGGGTGAAGTTCTCCAGGGCACCCTGGTCGGACAGGTCACCGTGGCCGTGCCCGTGGCCGTGGCCGTGCTCGGTCTCGCCGACCTTGACCAGCGCGAAGAACGCATCGAACACCTCGTCGAAGGTCGACTCGTCGCGCCGGTCCTTGATCAGCGCGACTCGCAGCGCCGCCTTGAGCAGGTCCCGGTGCGCGAGAATGCCGGGCTGGCCCGCGCAGCTCATCGCGTCGAGTGCCTCGGAGACCGAGATCCGCACCCCGCGCCGCCGCAGCAGCCGGACGAAACGGTGGATGCTCGCTTCCATCTGCAGTCCGCCTACCGCGCTCTCACCGGGCCCGCTTGCGGCCGAGCCCGAACGACCGGCTGCCCTGCCCGGACGTGACGGTGCGCGGCTTCGCCGGGCCGGTGTCGCCGATCGGTCCCGGGGTGCCGTACAGGGCCTCGCCGTGCCGGCCCGGCTGGTCGCGGGCCGCGCGCACCCGTGCGCCGTCCAGGTCCCCCGGGTCGTCGTGGCCGTGCCCGTGCCCGTGGCCGTGGCCGTGCCCGTGGCCGTGGCCGTGGTCGGAGATGACCGCGTTCGGATCGACCAGCCGGGGCAACGCGTCCAGGGCCTTGCGGACGTCCTTGTCGTACTTGACGACGACGGACACGGTGTCCGACAGAACCTGCGCGCTGAGCTCGTCCACCCCCAGCACGGCCAGCGTGCGTGCCCAGTCGATGGTCTCGGAGATGCTCGGCGCCTTGCGCAGCTCCAGTTCGCGCAGCCCGCGTACGACGTTGACCAACTCCTCGGCCAGCGCGTCACCCAGGCCCGTCTTCTTCGACCGGACGATCTCCAGTTCCCGCTCCGCCGTGGGGTAGTCGAGGAACAGGTGCAGGCAGCGGCGCTTGAGCGCGGCGGCCAGGTCCCGGGTGTTGTTGGAGGTGAGCAGCACGTAGGGGCGTCGGCGGGCGGTGAACGTGCCGATCTCGGGGACGGAGATCTGGAACTCGCCCAGCGTCTCCAGCAGCACCGCCTCGAGCGCCTCGTCGGCGCGGTCGACCTCGTCGATGAGCAGCACGACCGGCTCCGGGGACCGGATCGCCTCCAGCAGCGGACGCGGGGCGAGGAAGCGTTCGGAGAAGAACACGCTCTCCTGCGTGCCGATCCGCTCGACGGCCGCGTGCAGGTCGGGGGCGTCGGCCACCACCTGGCCGATCTTCTCCCGCAGGATCTGGGTGTAGAGCAACTGCTTGCCGTAGTCCCACTCGTAGAGCGCCTTGGTCTCGTCCTGGCCCTCGTAGCACTGAAGGCGCAGCAGCCTGCGCCCGGTGGCGACCGCGAGCATCTTGGCCAACTCGGTCTTGCCGACCCCGGCGGGCCCCTCCAGCAGCAGTGGCTTGTCCAGCCGGGTCAGCAGGAACACCGTGGTCGCCAGGCGGGTGTCGGCGATATAGCCCTGTCGTTGCAGCGCCTCGATCACGGCAGCGACGGATTCGAACGGGGCGTTCGCCGACTCGCCGCGCTTCGCCGCGACATCGGCCAGATCTTCGGACACGCAGTGCTCCTTCCGTGCGCCGCGGTCCATGGGGCCGGCCGCGGCGGCTGCGCCGGAACCGCGCTCGCGGGTTCCGAGATGGACGCAGCCGGCGGGCCTGTCGGCTCCCCGAGTACCCGGGGCGGGGCGCAACGAGCCCGCTGGCTGCGGTGGACGGGTGCGGGGGCGCCGGACGTCAGCCGAGC
The DNA here is from genome assembly GCF_042658695.1 of Pseudonocardia hispaniensis. Classification (NCBI taxonomy): domain Bacteria; kingdom Bacillati; phylum Actinomycetota; class Actinomycetes; order Pseudonocardiales; family Pseudonocardiaceae; genus Pseudonocardia; species Pseudonocardia hispaniensis. The sequence goes on from NZ_JBHSQW010000031.1 coordinate 94,165, forward strand.
AGATCGTCCAGGTCGCCGGTCATGCAGTGCTCCACGACCGGTCGGACGGTCTCGAACGTGCACTCCTTCGGGTTGCCGGGGGTGCAGGCGTCACCGAGGACGTGGTGGGTGATCGCGTCGACGTCGGCCGCGTCGCCCTTGATCTGCGCGCGGTTCTCGTAGTACCTGGTCGGGCCCTGACCGAGCCGGTTCTTCGAGTAGCTGTCCGGGGTGATGTCGATGAACCGCTCCGGGATGCCCACATCGCGCAGCAGCCGGATCGAGGCGGCGAGGGCCGCCTCGGCGGCCTGCACCTTGGTCATGCCGTGGGTGTCGATGCCCATCGCCTCGGCGATGTCGGCGAACCGGTCGTAGCAGACCGGCATGTTGAACGCCCACACCCGGGGCAGGGCGATCGCGTTGTTGAGGCCGTGGTGGGTGTCATAGAAGGCCGACACCGCGTGCGAGATCGAATGGATGATTCCCAGACCACCGGAGTTGAACGCCTGCGCGGCGATGTACTGCGCATACATCATGCCCTCGCGGCCGGCCAGGTCCTGGCCGTTCCAGACCGCGGCGCGCAGGTTCTGCGCCGTCAGCTTGACCGCATGCAGCGCGTTGCCCAGCGACGGGTGGAAGTTCAGCCGGGACACGTAGGGCTCGGACGCGTGGGCGAGCACGTCGAAACCACATTGCGCGGTGTAGTCGATCGGGCAGTCGTAGTAGAGCACCGGATCGTCGATGGCGAGGGTGGCGACCGACGAGTCGTCGAATGCGACGTACTTGTGCGGGTTTTCCGGGTCGGTCGTGGTGTCGGTGATGACATAGGCCCAGGAGGTCTCCGAGCCGGTTCCGGCGGTGGTGGAGACCGCGATATGCGGCGGGTTCTGCGGGGTCTCCGACTTGTTGAAGCCCTCGAACTCATTGATGTTTCGGCCGTCATGGGCGATGGAGATGCGCGCACCCTTACAGGCGTCGTGACTGGAGCCGCCGCCGATCGAGACGAAGCTGTCGCAATTGTTCTGCCGGTAGCGGTCCACAGCGTCCATGACGTTGTAGTCCTTGGGGTTCGACTCGACCTTGTCGTAGACGACGACCTCAAGGCCGTGGTACTTCATCGATTCGACGATCTTGTGGACGATATCGGTCCCGCGCAGGCCCGAGGTCATCACGAGTGTTTTCTTGAAACCCAGCTTGAGTGCCTCCGGGCCGATCATCTCGTGCGCCCCGGGACCCATCAGCGCCCGGGGGAACGGGTGGAACTCCTTGATGGGGAATGGCTTCAACAGCTCGTCGACCTGCATGACAGCCCTTTCTGGTGCCGGTACTGGGTCGCGCCGGACGCTAGGACCGGGGTGACCGCGCGCACAGCGCACCGGAGGCAAAACCGTCAAGAGGTGGGGGGTGAAACCGTCGGCTCGGGTAGGTGGGGCCCGGTTCGGTCGGGCCAGGGCGGGGGTGCCCGGTGCGGCCGGAGCCGGATCTTCCGGGCACCCGGCCGGGTCATTCGCCGCGGCCGGCGGTCCAGGCCTCGGTCATCGGGGTGAACCCGTGGCGCGGGTAGTCCTGCCGGGGCCAGTCCGCGGCGACCGCGTCGAGGCCGAGCAGGTCGCATCCGGCGCGCTCGGCGACCGCCGCCGCTTCGGCCAGCAGCGCCTCCGCGTGTTCGCCGCGTTCGCTTGCCACCGCGTCGAGAACCGCCGTGGCGCCGTCGATCTCCAGCACCGCCGCGGCCACGACGGACCCGCGTTCATCGCGCACGACCAGGTAGCGAACGTCGACGACGGTGTCGTCGAGCGGGAACCGGTCGGGTATCAGGTCGTTGCCCCAGGCCTTCGCCCAGAACGGACGAACGTCGGCGAGCCGGGCGGGCTCCGCGCAATCGCCGGCCGGGGCCGCGCCGAGCACGCGGCCCCATGCCGCCTCGCGGCGGATCCACCAGCCGTGCCGCTCGAGTTCGTCGGCCACCGGGTTGGGGGCCGGGCCGCGCAGCGTCACCCGGCGGAACGGGCGCCCCGCCCCGCCGAGCGCGCGGTCGGCCGCGGCGATCACCTCGTCCGCCGAGACCGGGGCGTCGAGCAGCAGTTGGTTGAGCGCGCGCGACCACGGCAGATCCGACTGCACCAGCGCCACCCCGCCGGACACCGGGACCTGCGTCGTCGCGAGTCTGCGCGGCAGGGACTCGGCGAACGTCGCCAGCCGACGGGCGTGGTCGGCGCGGACCGGCGGGGTGGGCGGAGGGTCGAAGCCGCCGTCGGGCCGTGGGCGGTAGGCCTGCACGGCCACGACGGCGGACGTCGGGACCGCGCCGTAGGCGTGCGGAAAGCGCATCGTCGCCGGGTCGCCGGGCACGCCGGGCTCCCAGCGCACCTCGATGCCCTCCGCGTCCAGCCGACTCCGGTCGACGACCAGCAGGACCAGGTCATGGCGGTCGCGGAAGAGCCGGGTGGCCGGCAGCGCCACCTGTTCCGCGGTGGAGAGATGGACGAATCCGACCTCGGACAGCGACGGCGGCGCGACCATCCGGGTGGCCAGCGCGGCCCGCCATTCGCTCCGGCTGCACAGGTGGAGCAGGGATGCGGAGGTGTTCACGGCGGTCAGCATGCCGGGTATGCGGTTCGGCCTGTCCGATCGGAGGGGCCTTCGGGCGGCAGGCTTGCTTTCGGCACCGGGTGCCAATACCGTCGCGGCAGCTTCGCCACACCGACAGCGTCGTTCCAGGAGGTAGCGCCGTGGCCCCGATCGAGCAGAACCAGTCCGAGCAGGACGCCGCGCCGGTCATCGACGAGACCCTTGTGGAAGAGGTCTCCATCGACGGCATGTGCGGTGTCTACTAAGCCGCTCGGCGACCGCGCGCCGCAGGCCGTCCCGGGTGAGGGGTTCGATCCCGGGACGGCCTACCGGTGCAGCCCCAGCGTGGCGCTGCGCCCCGAACCGTTCGGCGCGCTGGTCTACCACTTCGGCACCCGCAAGCTCTCGTTCCTCAAGACGCCACAGCTCGTGGAGGTCGTGCGGGGCCTTGAGCACCATCGCGACGTGCATTCCGCGATCGCCGCGGCGGGCGTCGCCGAGGCGCAGCGTCCGGCCTATCTGAGGGCCCTGGCCGGGCTGGCCGCGTCCGGAACCATCGAAGCCCGCTCGTGACGATCGGGGCGGCGCCCTCGACCCGCCCCCGCTCGACCCACCCCGTTCGGCCCACCACAGTGGAGTGTCCGTGAAGCTGGTCGACCATTTTCAGTACGGCCTGAACTCACCGATCTGTTTGACCTGGGAGCTCACCTACGCCTGCAACCTGGCGTGCGTGCACTGCCTGTCCTCCTCCGGGCGGCGCGACCCGCGCGAGCTGTCCACCGAGGAGTGCAAGGCCGTCGTGGACGAACTGCAGCGCATGCAGGTCTTCTACGTCAACATCGGGGGCGGCGAGCCGACCGTCCGCCCGGACTTCTGGGACATTCTCGACTACGCGATCACCCACGACGTAGGGGTCAAGTTCTCCACCAACGGGATCAAGCTCGACAAGAGGCGGGCCGCCCAGCTGGCGGCGACCGACTACGTCGACATCCAGGTCTCGCTCGACGGGGCCACCCCCGAGGTCAACGACCACGTGCGCGGGCCCGGCTCGTTCCACACCGCGATCCGCGCGCTGGAGAACCTCGCGGAGGCCGGGTTCGCCAAGCCCAAGATCAGCGTTGTCATGACGCGCGAGAACGTCGACCAACTCGACGAGTTCAAGGCGATCGCCGACACGTTCGGGGCCCAGCTGCGGATCACCCGGATGCGTCCGTCCGGTCGTGGCGCCGACGTCTGGGACGAACTGCATCCCACGCCCGCCCAGCAGCGCCAGCTCTACGACTGGCTGGTCGCGCGCGGCGAGGATGTGCTCACCGGCGACTCGTTCTTCCATCTCTCCGCGTACGGGGAGGCCCTGCCCGGGCTGAACCTGTGCGGCGCCGGCCGGGTCGTGTGCCTCATCGACCCCGTCGGCGACGTCTACGCCTGCCCGTTCGCGATCCACCAGAACTTCCTTGCCGGAAACGTCCGTTCCCCGGGCGGTTTCCAGGAGATCTGGCGGAACTCGGAGCTGTTCGCGCAGCTGCGCGGGCCGCAGACCGGTGGGGCCTGCGGCGGCTGCGAGCATTTCGACGCCTGCCAGGGTGGGTGCATGGCGGCCAAGTTCTTCACCGGTCTGCCGCTGGATGGTCCCGATCCGGAGTGCGTGCGCGGCTTCGGCGAGCAGGCCTTGGCCGCCCGCGACGCGGACACCGCGATCCCGCGCTCCGATGTGGACCACAGCCGCTCGGCGCCCCGCAACTCGCGGGGTCCGGTTCCGGTCACGATCGGGGTGGGCCGGCCGGACCGGGCCTGCGACACCAGTCCGCTGGCCGGGTTCTCCGCGCGGGTGTGAGCGTCGATCCGGAGCCGACGGCCGCGATCGTCGCGGCTCGCGGCTGCGAACCTGCGATCGTGGCACCCGGGAGCGGGACGACGGTGTCCCTCACCGCGCCGGTCCGGCTGCGCGACCGGACTGCGGGCAGCCGCGTCCTGTTCGGTCCGCATGAGACCAACCTGGCTCGCGACCGTGAGTTCTCCGACCGGCATGTCGCCTACTACGCGCGCCGGGCGGCCGGTGGGGCCGGCGTGATCGTCACCGAGATCGCATCGGTGCACGACAGCGATTGGCCATACGAACGGGCCCCGCTCGCCGCGGACGCCGGACCCGGATGGGCCGAGATCGTCCGGGCCTGCCGCCCGTACGGTGCGCTCGTGCTGGCCGGGCTCGGTCACGCCGGCGCGCAGGGCTCCTCGGCCTACGGACAGCAGGCACTGTGGGGGCCGTCGCGGATCGCCGACGTGGTCAGCCGCGAGGTCCCGATGGAGCTGGAACAGCCCGAGATCGACGCGTTGGTGGCCGGGTTCGCGGCGGCGGCCGCGGCGGCCGCCGCGGCCGATCTGGACGGGGTCGAGGTGAACGCCGGGCAGCACTCGTTGCTGCGGCAGTTCCTGTCCGGGCTGACCAACCGGCGCACCGACGGTTACGGCGCCGACCGTGCCCGGCTGCTGCGCGAGGTGCTGACCGCGGTCCGTGTTGCGGTGGGCCCCGACCGGGTGCTGGGCCTGCGGCTGTGCGCCGACGAACTGGCCCCCTGGGCAGGTATCGTCCCCGAGTCCGCCGCGGCGGTGGCCGTCTCGGTGGCCGGGCTGGTCGACTACCTGGTGCCGGTCCGCGGGTCGGGCATGTCCGTCTCGGCCACCCGACCCGACCTGCACACCGAGCCCGGGTTCAACCGGGGGTTGTGCGCGGGCATCCGGGCCGCCGTCGCCGGGGCGGTGCTGGTGGTGCTGCAGGGCAGCGTCGTCGATCCGGCGATGGCCCAGGCCGTTCTGGACGACGGCAGCGCCGACCTGGTCGAGATGACCCGCGCGCAGATCGCCGAGCCGGACCTCGTCGCCCTGGTGCGGGCCGGGGCGGCCGGCCGGGTGCGCCCGTGCACGCTGTCCAACCAGCGCAGCATGGTGCGCGATCCACGCAACCCGATCGTGTCCGACGAGGCCGAGCCGCGGTCCGGTCATGAGACCGAGGACCCGCCGGTCGAGGGCCGGGCCCCGGATCCGGGCGAGGTGCTCGTCGTCGGTGGTGGACCGGCCGGGCTGGAGGCGGCGCGGGTCGCGGCACTGCGCGGGCACCGGGTGCGGCTCGCGGAACGTTCGACCCGGCTCGGTGGGGCGTTGCGGCTGGCCGCCGCAGTGGGCGGACGGGCCCGGATGGGGCTGCTCATCCCGTGGTGGGAACGCGAGCTGGCCCGGCTCGGGGTCGCGATCGACGTCGGCGTCGAGATCACCGAGGCCGACCTGGACGCGGCGGCGGACACCGGCGTCGCGGCGCTGCTGGCGACGGGGTCGCGGCCGGGCCCGTTCGGCTTCGCCACGACCGCCGGGACCGTCGTGCTGACCGCGGCCGAGTTGCAACGGTCCGTCCTGCGCGCCGGCTCGACCGCGGCCGCCCTGGCCCGGCTGCCCGACGGCGTGGTCGTCGTGCATGACCCCGTCGGGGATCCCACCGGGGTCGGGGTGGCCGAGCAGGTCGCCGCGGCGGGCCGGCCGACCGCGCTCGTCACCCCCGACCAGGTGGCGGGCGCCCAGCTCACCCGCACCGGCGATCTCGCCGACGCCAACAGTCGGCTGCAGCGGGCCGGGGTGGTCCGGGAGCTGCGCAGCACGCTGCGTTCGGTGGGCGCCGGCCGAGCGCGGCTGGAGCACGTCTGGACCCGCGAGCGTCGCGAGATCGACTGCGCGGTGCTGATCGACTGTGGGTACCGGCTGCCCGAGGACGCCCTGTGGAGCGCGCGCCCGCACCTGCCCCGGGCCGGGGACTGCGTCGCTCCACGAACCGTCCACGAGGCGGTGCTGGAGGGGCGACGGATGGCGATGGCCGTGGGGGCCACGGGCGCGCAGCCGACCCGGAGCGCGACCGCTCGCCCCCGTGCGGCGGCGCCGCGATGATCTTCTCACCGGTGCGGATCGGTCCGCTGACGCTGCGCAACCGCATCGTGTTCGCCGCCCATCTGACCAACTACGCCGTCGATGGGCTGCCCAGCGCTCAGCACCTCGCCTACTACGCCGCGCGGGCTGCCGGCGGTGCCGGGCTGATCATCACCGAGGAGCACTCGACGGATCCGGCCGATCGGCCCTACGAGAAGCTGATCCACGGGTTCGACCCGGCGGTGATCCCCGCCTACCGGCGGATCACCGGCGCCGTGCACGCGCACGGCGTCCCGATCCTCGCCCAGCTCAACCACAACGGCGGCCAGTCGTCGGGGATGTACTCGCGGCTGCCGGTCTGGGGGCCCTCGCCGGTGCCCGACCCGCTGTTCCGCGAGGTGCCGAAGGCCGTCACCGCCGCGGAGATCCGCCAGATCATCGCCGGGTACGGCCGGGTCGCCGGGCACTGCATCGCGGGCGGGTTCGACGGGGTCGAGCTGCAGTGCTCGCACGCGTCGATCATCCGGGGGTTCCTGTCCCCGGTCACGAACCGCCGCACCGACTGCTACGGCGGCTCGCCGCGACGCCGTGCCCGGCTGCTGCTGGAGATCGTCGACGCCGTGCGCGAGGCGATCGGCGCCGACCGCGTCCTGGGCGTGCGCATCTGCGGCGAGGAGTTCGTCGAGGGCGGTATCGAGCTCGACGAGGCGGTCGGGCTCGCGCGGATGCTGGAGGCGCACGGGGGGATCGACTACCTCAACACCTCGATCGGCGTCGCCACCGCGAGCCTGCACCTGATCGAGGCGTCGATGCACGTCCCGAAGGGCTACGCGCTGCACATCCCGGCGGCCATCCGGCGTGCGGTGCGGCTGCCCGTGGTCGGGATCGGCCGGTTCACCGACCCGGCGCAGGCCGAGCGGGCCCTCGCCGAGGGGTGCTGCGACCTCGTCGGTGTCGTCCGCGGGCAGGTCGCCGACCCGGACTTCGTGGCCAAGGCCAAGGCCGGGACCGGCGTGCGCGCCTGCGTGGGGTGCAACCAGCACTGCGTGGGCCGGGTAGGGCTCAACCGCCGGCTGGGGTGCGCGGTGAACCCGGCCGCGGGCCGCGAGGCGGTCCCGGTGCCGGCTCCGACCGTTCGCGGGCGGCGGGTGCTCGTCGTCGGCGGCGGGCCCGCCGGGTTACAGGCCGCGGTCAGCGCCGCCCGGCGGGGGCACCGGGTCGTGCTCTGCGAACGCGACGCCGAGCCAGGTGGCCAGGTGCGCCTCGCCGCCGCCGCACCGGGTCGCGGCGAGCTGTCGGGTGTCGTCGCCAACCTGCTGGCCGACTGTCGGCGGCTCGGCGTGCAGATCCGCGCCGGGGCCGAGGTGGACGCCCGATGGGTACGCGACCAGCGACCCGATGCCGTGGTGCTCGCGACCGGGGCCCGGCCCGCCGCGCCGGACTGGGCCGACGGGCTCGACCGGGTCGTCGACGTCCGGGCCGTGCTGGGCGGGCAGGTGGCGCCGTCCGGGTCGGTACTGGTGTACGACGAGCTCGGCTTCCACCCGGCCACCTCGGTGGCCGAACTGCTGGCTGCCCGCGGGTGCACGGTGGAGATCGCGACGCCCGGCATGGTCGTGGGGCAGGACCTCGGCCTCACGCTCGACATGGAGCTGTTCCACGTCCGCGCGCACGCCGCCGGGATCACGCTGAGCCCCGACCGGGTCGTGCTGGGGGCCGCCGCGCACTCCGGTGGCGGTGTGGCGCTGCGGATGCTGCACCACCCGACCGGAACGATTCGCACCCAGATGTGCGACTGGGTGGTCTGCGCGGTGCCGCCCCGGCCCGCGGATGAGCTGTGGCATGCCTTGCGGGACAACGGGTTTGCGGTGTATCGGGTCGGTGACTGCCTGGCCCCGCGGCGGGTGCCCGAGGCCGTGGCCGAGGGGCATCGGGTCGCCGAGTCGCTCTAGGGTCGTGGCGTGCCGCTGCTGCAGGAGCTGACCTGGTCCGATCTCGGCGGGGCGCGGCCGACGCTCGTGGTGCCGGTCGGGTCGGTCGAACAGCACGGGGCGCACCTGCCGCTGCACACGGACGTCCGGATCGCCGAGGCCGTCGCCCGTCTGGTGCTCGCCCGGGAGCCCGCACTGGTCGTCGCACCCGCGGTCGCCTACGGGGCCGCGGGTGAGCACGAGGGATTCGCCGGGACGGTGTCGATCGGACACGAGGCGCTGCGGTTGCTGCTGGTCGAGCTCGGCCGCTCGGCATGCCGGTGGGCCGGGCGGCTGGTGCTGCTCAACGGGCACGGCGGCAACGTGCCCACGCTTGTGTCGGCTGTGCGGCTGCTGCGCCACGAGGGGCGGGATGCCGCGTGGATTCCCTGTGCCGCACCGGGATTCGACGCCGACGCGCACGCCGGGCGCACCGAGACGTCGCTGATGCTGGCGCTGGAGCCCGACGCCGTGCGGGCCGAGCGCGCGGTCGCCGGCAACACGGCGCCGCTGCGGGACCTGCTTCCCGCGATGCGCGACGGCGGTGTCGCGGCGGTGAGCGCCAGCGGCGTGCTCGGAGATCCGGCCGGTGCCAGCGCCCAGGAGGGCCGAGCCCTGCTCGCCGCCATCGCCGACGCCGTCGTCGCCGCCATCCGCGGCTGGGACCCCACCGAGAACGGCCGCCTCCGCTCCTGACCCGCCCCGCGAGTCGCGGTATTTCCGTGCGCGAGTCGCGGTATTTCCGTGCGCGAGTCGGGGCTCGCCGACGACGGTGGACGCAGCGGGTAACGTCCGGCGATCATCATTGCGAACGCTGCGCCGGGCAACCGACGGGCCGGCACGGATCCGGGGTTCGGTGCGACTTCCGGTCGCGCCGCGGGCCGTCATGGATGGGAACAGGAGTGACACGTGGCCATGGTGAACGGCCGTCCCGGTGGTCGGGGCTCGGCGATCGGTCGTGCGGTGTCGTCCACATCGCGGTGGAGCCTGAGGCTCGTCCTGATCGCCCTGGGTGTCGCACTCCTGTTCTGGCTCGGCGCTCAGCTGTGGGTGATCGTGCTGCCGGTCCTGCTGGGGCTGCTGATCACCACCGTGCTGTGGCCGCCGGTCGCCTTCCTGCGCCGGCACCGCTGGCCGCCCGCCCTCGCCGCCGCGACGGTGCTGCTCGGCGGCCTGATCGTGCTCGGCGGCCTGATCACGCTCGTCACCATGTCGATCGCGGGCAGCTTCGACGAGATCGCGGCCGGTGCGTCCATCGGTCTCGAGCGGATCCGTCAATGGCTGGTCGGACCGCCGTTGAACCTCGGGCAGAGCCAGTTGGACGACGCCCTGTCGGCCGTGACGCGGCAGCTGCAACAGAGCGTGTCGTCGATCGCCTCCGGCGTGCTCACCGGTGTGGGTGCCGTCACCTCCGGTGTCGTGACCGGGGTGTTGGCCCTCGTGCTCGCGTTCCTGTTCCTCAAGGACGGTCCCCGCTTCCTGCCGTGGCTGGACGGTGTCGTCGGCTCGACGGCCGGATCCCACCTGTCCGAGGTCTCCGTCCGTATCTGGCGCACTCTCATGGGGTTCATCCACACGCAGGCGATCGTCGCGCTCATCGACGCCGTGTGCATCGGGATCGGCCTGGTGATCGTCGGTGTTCCGCTCGCACTGCCGCTGGCCGTGATCACGTTCCTGGGCGGCTTCGTGCCGATCGTCGGTGCGTTCGTCGCCGGGGCGCTCGCCGTGCTCGTCGCCTTGGTGAGCAACGGGTTCACCACCGCACTCGTCGTTCTGGCGATCGTCGTGGCGGTGCAGCAGATCGAGGGCAACGTCCTGCAGCCGATCCTGCAGTCCCGCAGCGTGCAGCTGCACGCCGCGGTCGTGCTGCTCGCGGTGGCCGCCGGTGGCACGCTCTTCGGCATCGCCGGCGCGTTCCTCTCGGTTCCGGTCGTCGCCGCGGCGGCGGTCGTGCTGCGCTATCTGTCCGAGCAGCTGGACGGCGGCGTCGGACCGGCAGAGGGGACGCTGAGCGAACCGCGCGACGGAGCCTCGTCGCCGACCACGGGCCTCGATGCGGCGGAGCGGCCGGCCAGCAGCCGGGGGAAGGGGACCGGCGCTGACGGTGCGGCGGTGGGTGTCTGAGCCAGCGGCATCCCGACTCGCGCACGGAAATACCGCGACTCGCGGGGCTCAGGGGGTGGTGGCCAGCAGCAGCGGGACGAGTTGCTCCTGGGCGGTCAGCGAACCGTGCTGCCCGGGCATCGTCGAGAGCAGCGGCTCGGCATGGCTCCGGACCACGGCGGCGGTCCCGCGCAGGGCCACCACCACGTCGCCGATGCGGGGCGGCACGTGGGCGGCCAACGGCCCGAACCACCCTTCGGCGATGGCCTGCTCGCCCGGCACCACCCACGCATCCTCGCCGAGGATCTCCTGCCAGGTGACGAGCACGTCGTCGGCCGCACCGGGTTCGGCGTAGATGTGCCGGGACCGAGGGTCGCCGCCGAGCAGCCGCACACCGCTGTGCAACCGCTCGTCGGTGTCCGCGTCGTAGGTGACGGTCACCGGCACCATTCCGTGGTCACCGGTGATGACCAGCAGGCTGTCGGGGGGCAACTGCTCGGTGATCGTCGCGGCGAGCAGGTCGATCTGACGCAGCTGCCAGCGCCACGGCGGGGTGCCGGGGCCGTGCAGGTGACCGAGTGAATCGAGGTCGGCGTGGTAGGCATAGCAGAGCCGTCGGCCGGGTCCGGTCAGGGCTTCGACCGCTGCCGCGGCGAGGTCGCCGAGCGCGTGCACGCTGCGGAACTCCCCGCCGCGCAGCGCGGCCCGGGTGAGCCCCGAGCCCCGCTGGTAGCGCGGCGCGGCGACGGTCACGGCCACTCCGTCGGCCGCCGCCCGCTCCAGCGCGGTGGGCTTCGGCTGGACCTGCTCGGGCGGAAGCAGCTCACGCTGGTCGACGGCCTCACCGTTGGTGTGCCGGGTCCAGCGCAGGGAGTCCAGGAGCGCGTCGTCGCCGGGGTTGAACGTGATCCCGACGATCCCGTGCGCGCCCGGCGGCAGACCGGTGCCCAGCGAGGTCAGGCTGATCGAGGTGCTGGACGGGAAGCCCGCCGTGAGCGGTCCGGCGTCGGGTAGCCCGGCGAGGAACGGGGCGTCCGCACGGTAGGTCCGCAGCATCTCGTAGCCGAGACCGTCGACGAGCAGCAGGCAGGCCGCGCGCACCGGCGGCAGGACGGGACCGACCGTGGGACCGGGCACGCCGAGGGCGGACAGCAGCGCGGGCAGGACCTCGGCGAGCGAGCGATCGCCGTAGCGGGGCAGGACGGGACCATCGAAGCGGGGCGACACACGGGCGAGCCTGCCAGGTCGTGCGCGAAAAGTAGCGAAAAGTACTGCCATGGCGGTCCTCGTCGTGCCCGGGCCGAATGGCACGATCGGCGGGTGACACCGGTACCGGGACCGCTCGACACCCGGCTGCCGAGCGGGTTCCGGGTGGTCCTCGACCGGCGCACCCGGGTGCTCGACGGCGGCTCCGCGCTGCTCGGCGGCGCACCACCGCGGCTGGTGCACCTGGCACCGGCGGCGGTGGCCCTGCTGGCCGGCCGCGGTGCGCTGGCCGTCACCGATCCGACCTCCGCGGCGCTGGCCCGCCGCCTGCTCGACATCGGACTGGCCCATCCCGCGAACGGCCGCGACGGTCCCCGCCTACCTGCCCCAGGACCCGCCGACGTCACCGTCGTCATCCCGGTCAAGGACCGGACCGACGGGCTGGCCCGGTTGCTGGCCGCCCTGCCGCCGGGACTGGGCGGCGTCATCGTCGTCGACGACGGCTCGGCCGACGCGGCCGCGGTGGCCGCCGTTGTGCACCGGGCAGGCGCCGAGTTGGTCCGGCACCCCAGCGCGCACGGTCCGGCCGCGGCCCGCAACGCGGGGCTCGCCGCGGCGACCACCGATGTCGTCGCGTTCCTCGACTCCGACGTCGTACCGCAACCGGGCTGGCTGGAGCCGTTGCTGGCCACGTTCGCGGACCCGGCGGTGGGACTGGTCGCGCCGCGAATCGTCGCGCTGCCCCCGGTGCGGTCGTGGCTGGGCCGATACGAGGCCGTTCGGTCCTCATTGGACATGGGGCTCGAACCGGCGGCGGTGGTCCCGCGGTCCCGGGTCGCGTACGTGCCCAGCGCGGCGATGCTGGTGCGGCGCACCGCGGTTGGTCCGGGCTTCGACGAGCGGATGCACGTCGCCGAGGATGTCGACCTGGTGCTGCGGATGCACGCCGCGGGCTGGCGGCTGCGCTACGAGCCCGCCGCGAGGGTCGCGCACGACCATCGCACCACGTTCGGGTCCTGGTTGCGGCGCAAGGCGTTCTATGGCACCGGGGCGGCGCCGCTGGCGCTGCGGCACCGGGGGGCGGTCCCGCCGATGGTGCTGTCGCCGTGGTCGGCGGCGGTCTGCGGGCTGCTGCTGTGCCAGCGCGGCCGGGCCACCGCATGGGCGATGGTGATCATGGTGGTGGCCGCCGAGCGCCTCTCCGGCAGGCTGTCACGACTCGTGCATCCGCGGCGGTCGGCGGTGTGGCTCACGGGGCTGGGGCTGGCGGGCGCGATCGGCCAGACGGGGTCGGCGCTGACCCGGCATTTCTGGCCTCTCGCCCTGGTGGCGTGTCTGTTCTCGGCGCGGGCCCGGCGCGCGGTCGTCGCGGCGGCGCTGGCCGAGGGCGTCGCCGACTGGTGGCGCCACCGCGACCATGATCCTGCCGGCCCCGGCCTGACCGGATACCTGCTCGCGCACCGGTTGGACGACCTGGCCTACGGAGCGGGTCTGTGGTGGGGGGCGTGGCGTAACCGCACGACCGCCCCGTTGCGGCCGGTCACGCTCGGTGAGCGGAGTCAGCCCAGGGGTTAGCCGCTCGCCGAGCGGAAGCCTCGAATCGAAAGCACAGCCGAGGAGGTTCTTCCATGGCTGATGAGAAGCGTCAGGACGAGGTCGTCAACCCGGCCGGGATGCCGCAGATGCACCCGCCGGAGGGCGGCCCGAACGCGAATCCCGACGTCCCCGATCCCGGGAACCTGGTGCCGGGCCGGCCGGGCATCCCGGACACGGTGGAGCGCAGCGACGCCGACCGCGCCGAGGAGTGATCGCGGGCGGCTCACGACGGGACACATGCCCGGACCGGGACGGCGCTTGCCGTCCCGGTCCGGTCGTTCAGGGGCGACACGACGTTCCGGCAGGTTTCACCGCCCGTAAGGGCTAATCCAAATCGGTGAACCTCCCGCGGGATTTGCCTCCGCAGAAGCGAGAAAATCGTTCGACTGTCGCCGTATCAGCGGATCTCCTCTCCTGCCAATCCGCCGCTCGCCTGAATGCCCCGCCACGGGGCGCGGCGCTGGGTTGCCAGCGCCCTTGCATGGTCAGAAGATCGGCGGTGTGATGTGCCCGCTGCCACAGCGTGGTGGCAGTACCGGGGTTGTCGCGTCCGTACCCCGGAGGATTCCCGAGAACCCTGCACGCCGACGTTGTCGGTCGCGGTTGAGGAGTGAGGTTTCTCATGACACAGGTCCGGGTCACCGTCGACGGCGTCGAGTACGTCGACGACGTCGAGCCCCGAATGCTGTTGGTGTACTACCTGAGGGAGCGGCTGGGTAAGACCGGGACCGTCGTCGGTTGCGACACCAGCAACTGCGGCGCCTGCACCGTGCACCTCAATGGCCGGAGCGTGAAGTCCTGCTCCGTGCTGGCGGTGCAGGCCGACGGCGGCGAGGTGCTCACCATCGAGGGCCTCGCCCGTGACGGCGAGTTGCATCCCGTTCAGAAGGCCTTCAACGAGTGTCACGCGCTGCAGTGCGGCTACTGCACGCCAGGCATGATCATGGCGGCGGTCGACCTCCTCGGCGACAACCCCGACCCCGACGAGCAGGAGGTCCGCGAGGGCATCGAGGGCAACCTCTGCCGCTGCACCGGCTACCAGAACATCGTTCGGGCGGTGCAGAGCGCGGCCAAGGCGATGAAGCCCGGTGCCCAGCAGCCCGCCGAAGTGCCGGCCCCGGTCGCTGGAGGAAACTGAGATGACGACGACCGTCGAACGAGAGCTTGGCAGGGCGCGGATCCGGAAGGAGGACGCGCGCCTGATCACCGGCCGCACCCGGTGGACCGACAACTTCTCGCTTCCCGGGATGCTGCACCTCGCGGTGGTGCGCTCGCCCGTCGCGCACGCGAGGATCATCGACATCGACAAGTCCGGCGCCGAGCAGATGCCCGGCGTCATCGGCGTCTACACGGTGCGTGACCTGGGCGCCGAGGGCATGGGTCTGCCCTGCGCCTGGCCCGTCACCCCGGACATGAAGGCTCCGCAGCGCCCGCCGCTGGCGGTCGACACCGTGCACTTCGCGGGTGAGGGCGTCGCGATCGTGGTGGCCCGCGACGCGGCCACCGCGAAGGATGCCACCGAGCAGGTGGTCGTCGACTACGAGGATCTGCCTCCGGTCCTCGACATGGAGGAGGCGATCAAGGAGGGCGCGACCCTCGTCCACCCGGACCTGGGGACGAATGTCAACGCGTTCTGGGCCTTCGACTCCGCCGAGGCCGGCACCGGCGGCAGCGCCGCCGAGGCCATCGCCGCTGCGGAGGCCGACCCCGACTCCATCGTCGTCCGCCGCCGCTTCCGCCAGCAGCGGCTGATTCCCGCGTTCATGGAGCCGCGGTCGATCGTCGTGGACCCGACCGGGGAGCAGCTGGTCATCACCACCTCGACCCAGGTGCCGCACATCCTGCGCACCATGGCCGCGGTGACCCTCGGCCTGCCCGAGAGCAAGATCCGCGTCATCGCCCCCGACGTGGGCGGCGGCTTCGGTGGCAAGATCCACGTTTCGCCCGAGGAGATGCTCTGCGTGCTGGTCGCGCGGAAGCTGGGCAAGCCGGTCAAGCACACCGAGACCCGCTCGGAGTCGATGCTCGCGGCTCACCACGGCCGTGACCAGATCCAGGACGTCACGATCGCTGCCAGGAAGGACGGCACGGTCACTGGCCTGCACGTCGCGCTGCTGGCGGACATGGGCGCCTACCTCGGCCTGGTCACGCCGGGCGTGCCGATCCTCGGCGCGTTCATGTTCAACGCGATCTACAAGATCCCGGCCTACCACTTCGAGTGCACGAACGTCTTCACCACGAAGACGCTCACCGACGCCTACCGCGGAGCCGGCCGTCCCGAGGCCACGTTCGCCATCGAGCGGATCATGGATGAGCTCGCCACCGAGCTCGGCCGCGACCCGATGGAGCTGCGTGAGCAGAACTGGATCAAGCACGAGGAGTTCCCGTTCAACACCGTCTGCGGGCTCACCTACGACTCGGGCAACTACGAGGCGGCCACGCAGAAGGCCATGGAGCTGTTCGACTACGCCGGCCTGCGCCGGGAACAGGAGGAGCGCAGGCGCAACGGTGACCCGGTCCAGCTCGGCATCGGTATCTCCACCTTCACCGAGATGTGCGGGCTGGCCCCGTCCCGGGTGCTCGGTTCGCTGTCCTACGGCGCGGGTGGCTGGGAGTCAGCGAGCGTACGCATGCTGGCCACCGGCAAGGTCGAGGTCGTGACAGGCTCGTCCGCGCACGGACAGGGGCACGAGACCGCGTGGAGCCAGATCGCGGCGGATGCGCTCGGCGTCCCGTTCGAGGACGTCGAGGTCCTGCACGGTGACACCCAGGTCTCGCCGAAGGGCCTGGACACCTACGGCTCGCGCTCGCTCGCCGTCGGTGGTATCGCATTGGTGAAGGCTGCCGAGAAGGTCGTCGAGAAGGCACGCAAGATCGCCGCACACCTGCTCGAGGCATCCGAGGACGACCTGGAGTTCGTGAACGGGAAGTTCACCGTGAAGGGCACCGACAAGGGCATGCTCATCCAGGAGGTCGCGTTCGCGACCTTCGCGGCGCACAACTACCCGGAGGGCATCGAGCCCAGCCTCGACGCCGACTACACCTACGATCCGGAGAACTTCTCCTTCCCCCACGGCACGCATCTGGCGGCCATCGAGGTCGACACCGAGACCGGTCACGTGACGCTGCGCAAGTATGTCTGCGTGGACGATGTGGGGAACGCGGTGAACCCGCTCATCGTCGAGGGCCAGGTGCACGGCGGTCTCGCCCAGGGCATCGCCCAGGCGCTGTTCGAGGAGGCCAACTACGACGAGCAGGGCACCCTGGTCAACGGCACCTTCGTCGACTACACCCTGCCGTCGGCCGCCGACCTGCCCAGCTTCACCACCGACCGGACCGAGACCCCGGCGACCAGCAACCCGCTCGGCGTGAAGGGCGTCGGGGAGGCCGGCACGATCGCCTCCACCCCGGCGATCGTCAACGGCGTCCTCGACGCCATCCGGCACCTCGGCGTCACGCAGGTCGAGATGCCGTGCACGGCGCAGCGCGTCTGGCGCGCGATCCAGGATGCTCAGGGAGGAGCCAAGTGATCCCCGCGAAGTTCGACTACGTCCGGCCCTCGACCGTCGCGGAGGCGGTCTCGGCGCTGCAGCAGGGCGGGGAGGACGCCAAGGTCCTGGCCGGCGGCCAGAGCTTGCTGCCGGTGCTGCGGCTGCGGCTCGCCGCGCCGTCGTTGGTGGTCGACCTCGGCGGCATCGCGGAACTGCGCCAGATCGGCGAGGACGGGGACATGATCGCCATCGGGGCGATGGCGGCGCACCACGACGTGATGCACAACGAGCTCGTGCAGCGGCACGTCGCCTTGCTCAGCCAGGCCACCGAGACCGTGGCCGACCGGCAGGTGCGCCACCGCGGCACTTTGGGCGGCTCGCTGGCGCACGCCGACCCGGCGGGCGACCTCGGCCCCGTCGCGCTGGCGCTGGATGCCGAGTTCGTCATCGCCGGTTCCGGCGGCAGCCGCACGGTGCCGGCGTCGGAGTTCTTCGTCGACTACTTCACGACCGCGATCGGGGAGAGCGAGATCCTCACCCAGGTGCGGTTCCCGAAGTACACGGGCTGGGGCAGCCACTACGAGAAGTTCAACCGGACCGCCCAGGCCTGGTCGATGGTCGCCGTGGCGGCCGCGCTCAAGATCGACGGCGGGACGATCTCGGAGGCCAGGGTCGGGCTGGCGAACATGGGCACGACGCCGATCCGCGCCACCGGGGTCGAGCAGGCGCTCGTCGGGCAGGCGGCCACCCCGGATGCGGTGCGCGCGGCGGCCGAACACGCGACGGACGGCACGGCCGCGCCAAGTGACGCCGACGCCGCGGCCGACTACCGTGAGCATCTGGCCAGGGTGCTGACCGGCCGGGCGGTGCTTGCCGCCGCAGGCTGAGAAGGATTCACGAGAGCGTCGTGGGGGGGC
>NZ_JBHSQW010000031.1:112080-114805 GCF_042658695.1 Pseudonocardia hispaniensis
GATCGACGAGGCGTGGGCGGCGTTGAACAACCCGGAGACGGTGGCGCCGTGCTTCCCGGGCGCGACGCTGGAGTCCTACGAAAGTGACGCGTTCACCGGGACCGTGAAGGTCAAGCTCGGGCCGATCTCCTTGACCTACAAGGGCAAGGGCACATACGTCTCGCGCGATGACGCGAAACACGAGGTGGTCATCGACGCGAGCGGACGCGATGCCCGGGGCAACGGCACCGCGAACGCCAAGGTGACCGGGACGATGCAGGCCGACGGGCCGGACAAGACCGAGGTCACCATGGTCACCGATCTGACCATCACCGGTCGGCCTGCGCAGTTCGGCCGCGGGGTGATCTCTGATGTCAGTGAGAAGATCATCGGCCAGTTCGCGTCCTGCCTGACCGAGAAGCTCGGGGAGAAGGCCCCGGCTGCAGCGCAGGCGCCGACCGCCGGCGCCGAGGCGAAGCCCGCCGAGACGAAGCCGGCTGGTCCGGTGCGCAGCGACGTCGAGGCCATCGATCTGCTGGACACCGCGGGAGCCCCGGTGCTCAAGCGGCTCGCCCCGGTCATCGGTGGCGCACTGCTTCTGCTGATCATCCTGCTGATCCGTCGTAGCAGGTCCCGCTAACCTGTGAGTGCGTAACAGTGTTCTAACACTGTTACGCACTCACAGTGGGTCGTGAGCAGGGAAAATGAAGCCTGGTCCGCACAACGGTCTCACCGATGTCCCCGGCCTCCGGGTCGGGCATGCCGAACTCGCGGGGGACGGTGCGCTCAGTGGCACCACCGTCGTGCTCGCCCCGGAGGGCGGCGCCGTCGCGGGGATCGACGTGCGGGGGGCGGCACCGGGAACCCGCGAGACGGACCTGCTCGACCCGCGCAACACCGTCCAGCGGATCCACGCCCTCGTCCTGTCCGGGGGCAGCGCCTACGGGCTCGCCGCCGCCGACGGGGTGATGCGAAGGCTCGAGGGCGACGACGTTGGTTTCCGGGTCGGGCTCACACCTGGCGAGGTCGTGCCGATCGTGCCCGCCGCCGTGATCTTCGACCTCGGCCGGGGCGGGGACTTCACGGCCCGGCCCGGAGCCGAGCTCGGCGCCGCCGCAGTCGACGCCGCGT
This sequence comes from Pseudonocardia hispaniensis, assembly GCF_042658695.1. Classification (NCBI taxonomy): domain Bacteria; kingdom Bacillati; phylum Actinomycetota; class Actinomycetes; order Pseudonocardiales; family Pseudonocardiaceae; genus Pseudonocardia; species Pseudonocardia hispaniensis. The sequence goes on from NZ_JBHSQW010000031.1 coordinate 113,191, forward strand.
CACCGGGGCCGGTCGCGCAGGGCGTCGTGGGGGCCGGGACCGGTGCCGTCGCCGGCGGACTCAAGGGCGGCGTCGGAACGGCCAGCGCCGTGCTCGCCGATGGCGCCACGGTGGCGGCGCTGGTGGTCGTCAACGCGGCCGGATCGGCGGCCGACCCCGCGACGGGCGCGCTGCTCGGCGCCCGCTCGGGGTTCGCCGGGGAGTTCCCGTCCCCGACCCCGGGGCCATCCGAGTTGGCGGCACTGCGCGAGGCCGCGGCGTCCCACGGCCTCCGGCTCGGCACCGCCACGACCCTCGGGATCGTCGCCACCGACGTCGCCCTGGACAAGGCGGGGTGCGCCCGGCTCGCGGCGATGGGCCACGACGGCCTCGCCCGCGCGCTGTCTCCGGTGCACACGGTCATGGACGGCGACACCGTGTTCGGGCTCGCCACCGGCGCGCGGCCGGCGCCCGAGCCCGCCGGGCTGTACACCTTGCAGGCGGCGGCAGCGGACGTTGTCAGCCGCGCGATCGCCCACGCGATGCTGGCTGCCGTCACGGTGCGGACCACGGCGGGGGAATGGCCGAGCTACCGCGAGCTGGTCGGCCTGCCGACAGAGCGGCGGTGACTACGACGAGCGCGCCGCGCAGGGGGTCTGGCAGCAGGTCGGCGCGGGGCACCGGATCGCCGGAGACGGGGCAGCGTACTCCCTGGAACCGGCGGGCCGCTCGGTATGGCGGGCCAGGATCATGACCCCGGCGACGATGACGGTCCCGGCGAGCATCTCACCGGCCAGGGCCGCAGGGGTCAGGGTGATGGACTCGCCGAACCAGACGAGTCCAAGGCCGATCGCCACCAGCGGATCCACGATCGTGATCACCGCGACGGCGGGGGCGACGTGGCGTCCGGCCTGGAACGTGTTCTGCGACAGCAGGAACCCGGTCACGCCTGTCAGCAGGGCGACGTAGAACGCCCAGTGGCCGAGCGGCTCCGCCAGACCCACCCGAGCCTGTCCCGACACCAGCTTCATCAGCCCGGCCGTGACCCCGTACAGCACGCCCGTGGCCAGCGCGAGTATCAGCACCCGCGTCCGCCGAGCCCGGTGACGCACGAACGCGAGACAGACGGTCACCAGCCCGGCGAGCAGAACGGCCGCCGGCGTGGTGGGCATGTCCGCGATGGGCCCTACCCCTGCCGGCCTCGGCTGGGCGAGCAGCAGAAACCCCCCGAGCCCCACCGCACACAGCGTCGCGCCGACCAGCACGGGTCGTTCGACGCCGTCACCGCGCAGCCAGGCCGTGAAGATCGTCGTGAACAGCAGCGCACTCACCAGCAGTAGCTGTACCAGCAACAGCGGCCCGTAGCCGAGTGCGAGCAGTTGCAGGCCGAGCCCCGTGGCCGTCGCCCCGATGCCGACCAGCCAGGTCCGGTTGCGCAGCAGGTTCCACAGCAGACGGGGATCGAGGACGTTGCCGTGGGGAACCTGATGCGTCGCCGTGGACTGGGCCGCGTTGGCCAGCCCGATCGCCGCCGCGCCCGCGACGGCGGCCGGCACCGCCACTCCCAGCTGGACCGTCGTGCTCATGCGAGAAGGGACCGGCTCCGAACCGGGAACTCATCGCTGGTCGGCGAGGG
>NZ_JBHSQW010000031.1:114930-238181 GCF_042658695.1 Pseudonocardia hispaniensis
TCGTGGCTGTGCACAGCAACCTCGTCGAGCAGGAAGCTGCAGCGTCGCAGCACGGCGGCGAACTCGCTGCCGTGCCGCTCGCGCAGCGCGGCGAGCAGGTCGGCGATCGTGCTGCCCGCGGCCAGCGCCATCGCTTCCTCGTCGACCCCGGCGGCCGCGCGTGCCGCCGCGTAGTAGCGGACCCGGACGGTTCCGGTCGTGGTCGAAGTCACCGCGCTAGCCGCCGATGGCGCTCATGGGGCGGTCGGGCTGCAGGAAGCCGGGTTCGTCGATGCCGTGGCCGGGGAGCTTGGCCCACATGGCGTCGCGCCAGCGGTCGGCGATCTCGGCGTCGGCGGCTCCACCGCGCAGCAGCGCGCGCAGGTCGGTCTCGGTGCGGGCGAACAGGCAGGAACGAACCTGGCCGTCCGCGGTCAACCGGGTGCGGTCGCAGGCGCCGCAGAAGGGACGGGTGACCGAGGCGATCACGCCGACGGCAGCGGGGCCGCCGTCGACGAGCCAACGCTCCGCGGGGGCGCCGCCGCGCTCGGCCCGGTCGGGCTCCAGGGTGAAGGCGGTACGCAGCATCTGCATGATCTCCCCGGCGGTGACCATCTCGGAACGCTGCCAGCTGTGCTGGGCATCGAGCGGCATCTGCTCGATGAAACGCAGCTCGTAGCCGTTGTCGAGGGCGAACCTGAGCAGGTCGACGGCCTCGTCGTCGTTCACCCCGCGCAACAGCACAGTGTTGATCTTCACGGGCTCCAGCCCCGCGGCACGGGCGGCGGCCAGGCCGTCGAGCACGTCGGTGAGGCGGTCCCGATGGGTGATGGTGAGGAACCGCTCGCGACGCAGGGTGTCCATCGAGACGTTGAGCCGGTTGACCCCGGCGTCGGCCAGGGCCTTGGCACGCCGGGCGAGGCCGACGCCGTTGGTCGTCAGCGAGATGTCGGGGCGTGGGGTCAACGCCGCCGACGCGGCGATGATCTTCTCGAGACCCCGGCGCAGCAGCGGCTCGCCGCCGGTGAAGCGCAGTTCGTCGACGCCGAGATCGGTGACGGCGATCCGGATCAGCCGGATGAGCTCGTCGTCGGTGAGCTCATCGGCCCGGTCCATCCAGTCCAGGCCCTCTTCGGGCATGCAGTATGAACACCGCAGGTTGCACCGGTCGGTCAGCGAGATGCGCAGGTCGGTTGCTACTCGGCCGTACCGATCGATGAGCCGGGGATCGTCCGGCCGAGCCGGGTCTCGGGTGATGGCCTGCCGCATGGCGGGAAGGCCCAGCTCCGTTGGTGTCACGGCATGAGCCTATCCGGCGCGTGGGATCTTCAGCCACATCCGCAGAGGCTCATCTTATTCTGATCCGTACCTGCGCTGCAAGAAGGGCGATATCAACGCAAAATCGGATCTCAGAGGTCGACCTTCGCGGTCCGGGGCGCTGGGGCAAATGCCCGACGGACCGTCCCGGCCGGCCCACGGCGCGCGGCCACGCCCACCCGGGGTGACACGGCGTTACCCGGGCGACGGCGCCTCGTCGGGCCGGCTGACGAGGGCCGAGAGCAACTGCGGCAGCAACTGGGTGAGGAACGGGTCGTCGCGCGCGGGTTGCCTGCCCTCGAGCGCGGCGTGGCGCAGCACCGCCTCGTAGACCCCGGTCATGGCGATGACCGCGTCGCGCGCCGGCACGGTCAGAGTCAGTCCGAACCGGTCGAGCGCGGCGACCAGCGCCTGGCCGAAGGCGGCACAGAGCCGGTCCTGCACGGCCGCGACCTGCGCGCGCAGCCCGGGCTGGCGCAGCACGTGGACGTGGAACTCGCTGGTGAGCAGGTACCACTGCGGGTCGTCGATCGGCTCCATGAACAGACTGGCGACCTCAGCGATCGCCTCGCGCAGCGCGGCCTCGTCGCGGATTGCGTTGCGGTGCACCACCTTCTCGACGATGGCGGTGAGCCGCCGCAGGCGCCGCTCGGTCTGTTCCTCGTCGAGGGCCAGGAACAGCGCCTCCTTGCTGTCGAAGTTCGAGTAGAACGCGCCCCGGGTGAATCCGGCGCGTTCGCAGATGGCTTCGACGGGGGTGTCGGCGATGCCGCGTTCGGCGAACACCTCGTAGGCCGCGGCGATCAAGCGCCGCCGGGTGTCGGCGCGCCGCCGGGTGGTGCGGACCGGAGCCGCCGGGTCGGTGGCGGTGGCCTCGGGCTCCTGCTGCAGGCGCATGTCATGTCCTTCACTGTTGTGCCCTGAGGGTAGTGGATACGTCCTGCATTAGATACATACTGTATTCAATACGGTCTGTATCAAGTTCGGTCGCCGCGGGAGCCTGCTCGTGTCCTCAGTCCTCTACCGCCTCGGCAGGACGGCCGCGCGCCGGCGCGCGGCCGTCCTCGCCCTGTGGATCCTGCTGCTCTGCGTGGTCGGCGGCGCCGCCGTCGGCCTCGGCCGCGGCACCGACGACGCCTTCGCCATCCCCGGCTCCGAGTCCCAGGACGCCCTCGACCATCTCGCGCGGATCTTCCCGCAGGTCAGCGGCGCCACGGCGCAGCTGGTCGTGGTGGTGCCCGACGGCGCACGGGTGGATACGCCGGCCGTCGCCGCGGCCGTCCACGCGGCCGCCGAGCGGATCGAGCGGATCGACCAGGTCGCCGCCGTCGTCGACCCGTTCGGCGAGCACGCGCGCGACGCCGTCTCGCCCGACGGGCGGGCGGCGTGGATCCCGGTGCCGCTCGACGTCAAACAGGCCGAGATCACCCAGGAGACCCGGGACGCGCTCACCGGCGTTGCGGGGGAGCTGCAGGCGCAGCTGGGCGACGGCACCCGCGTCTACACCGGCGGTGACGCCTTCGCCGAGCTCGTGCCGTCGCTCGGGGTGACCGAGATCGTCGGCGTGATCGCCGCACTCGTCATCCTGGTGGTGCTCTTCCGGTCGATCATCGCGGCCGGTCTGCCGCTGGTGACCGCGGTCGTGGGGGTCGGGGTGGCCGCGGGCCTGATCTACGCGGCCACCGCGGTGCTGCCGATCTCGTCGACCGCACCGATGCTCGCCGTGATGATCGGGCTCGCGGTCGGCATCGACTACGCGCTGTTCATCCTGTCCCGACATCGCGACCAGCTCGCCGAGGGACTCGCCGTCGAGGAGTCCATCGCCCGCGCCGTCGCGACCGCAGGCTCCGCCGTCGTCTTCGCCGGGCTGACGGTCCTCATCGCGCTGCTCGGCCTCGCCGTCGCCCGGATCCCCTTCCTCACCACGATGGGCATCGCCGCGGCGCTCGGGGTCAGCATCGGCGTGCTCGTCGCCATCACGCTGGTCCCCGCGCTGCTGGCGTTCGCGGGCACCCGGCTGCGGCCGCGCCCGGCCCGCCGTCGCCTGCTGCGGCTGCGGCCGCGCGGCCGCCACGACCACGCCCGCCCCTCGCTCGGCCTGCGGTGGGTGCGACTGGTCACCAAGGCGCCGCTGGTCACCGTTCTCGTCGTGGTCGCCGGGCTCGGCGTCACCGCGATCCCGGCGGTCGAGCTGCAACTCGCCCTGCCCGACAACGCGAGCCAGCCCGAATCCAGCCCGGCGCGCGAGGCCTACGACGTCGTCTCGCGACACTTCGGGCCCGGCTACAACGGGCCGCTGCTGGTCAGCGTCGACGTTCTCGCCACCACCGACCCGGTCGGGATCACCGAGGCCATCGCCGACGACATCAGGGCCCTCGACGGAGTCGCGTCGGTCCCGCTGGCCACCCCGGACCCGAAGGGGCAGGTCGGCATCGTCCAGGTCGTCCCCACGACCGCCCCGGACGCACCGGAGACCGCGGCCCTCGTGCGGGCGCTGCGCTCGATGCACGAGCAGTTCCGCGACCGGTACGGCGTCCACACCGCGGTCACGGGCTTCACCGCCGTCGGTATCGACGTCTCCGCGCAGCTCGGCGACGCCCTGCTCCCGTTCGGAATCCTCGTCGTCGGCCTCTCGCTCGTGCTGCTGGCGATGGTGTTCCGCTCGATCGCGGTCCCGATCAAGGCCACCGCCGGGTTCCTGCTGAGCGTCGGTGCGGCGTTCGGCGCCACCTCCTTCGTCTTCGGGCAGGGCCATTTCGCCGACGCGCTGCACATCACCCGGACCGGCAGCGTCATCAGCTTCCTGCCGATCATCCTCATGGGCGTCCTGTTCGGTCTCGCCATGGACTACGAGGTCTTCCTCGTCTCCCGGATCCGGGAGCACTACGCCCACAACGGCGATCCGGAGCAGGCGATCGAGGTCGGGTTCGTCTCCGCCTCGCGGGTCGTCGTCGCCGCCGCGTTGATCATGTTCGCGGTGTTCGCGGCGTTCGTGCCGGAGGGGAGCTCCACGATCAAACCGATCGCGTTCAGCCTCGCTGTCGGCGTCTTCGTCGACGCCTTCGCCGTGCGCATGACCCTGGTGCCCGCCGTGCTGGCCCTGCTCGGTCGCCGGGCCTGGTGGCTGCCCGGCTGGCTGGATCGGCGGCTGCCGGTCTTCGACGCCGAGGGGGACGCGCTCATGCACGAGCTGCGGCTGGCCGACTGGCCCGGGCCCGGTTCGCGCGAGCTGGTCAGCGCCCGCGACCTGCGCCTGGGTGACGACCGCGGCCGCACCGTCGTCGACGGGATCGAGATCCACCTCGAACCCGGCGAGGTCCTCGGCATCCACGGTGCGGGGCCGTGCGGCAAGACGGCGCTGCTCGCTGCCCTCGGCGGCCGGGTCCCGACGATCGAGGGCGACCTCAAGGTCTGCGGGAAGGTGCTGCCCCAGCACGGGTCCGCGGTGCGCAAGCGGGTCGCTCTCGTCTCGTGCCGGGACACCACGGATCCGGCCGGCGAGGTCCGCCGCGCCCTCGCCGACGGCGTCCCGCTGCTGCTGCTCGACGACCTCGACACGGTCGTCCGGGCCGATCAGCGCCGGATGCTGGCCGACCTGCTCGCCGAGGCCACCGCGGGCCCGGACCCCGTCGCGGTCGTCGTCACCTGCCAACACCCCGCGTCGTTGTGGGAGGTCCTGCCGGACCGCGCCCGCGATGTCGCGCTGACCGGTTCCGTCCTCGAGGTCGTCTGATGCGCAACCACGTCGCCCGATCCGCCGCGGGCTCCCCGACCTGGCGGACCTGGATCGGCCTGATCTTCGTCCCGTTGCTGGTCGCGGGCCTGCTGGCCTGGGCATTCTGGTCCCCGCTGCAGCGCGACGGCGCCGCCACCGCCGCGGTGGTCAACAACGACCAACCCGTCACCGTGAACGGGCAGATCGTGCCGCTGGGCCGTGAGCTCGCCGGTGAGCTCGCCGCGCGCGACGACGGCTACACCTGGGTGCTCACCAGCGCCGACGACGCCCGCACCGGTCTTGCCGACGGCAGCTACGCCGCGGCGGTCACCATCCCTGAGGACTTCTCGGCCAAGGCCACCTCGACCGCGGCGGACCAGCCGATGGACGCGCAGCGGGCCGTCGTGCGGATCGAGACCTCGCGCAACGCCGGGCTCGTCGATCCGGTCGCGAGCAACGCGGTCGCCGGCGCGACGCTGGCGGCCCTGAACCGGCAGGTCGTCCAGACCTACCTGGAGAACGTCTACGTCGGGTTCAGCGAGCTGCACACCACGCTCGGCGAGGCCGCGGACGGGGCGGGCCAGCTCGCCGAGGGCGCGGGCCGGCTCGCCGGCGGGGCGACGGCGCTGTCCGACGGCAGCGGCGCACTGGTCGTCGGTCTCGGCCAGCTCAGTGACGGGGCCGGACGGGTTGCGACCGGCGCCGACGAACTCGCGAGCGGCGCCGGCCGGCTGAGCAGCTCGGTGTCCCAGCTGTCTGCGGGGGCCGCCGAGCTCGCCGCGGGTACCGAGCGGCTCGTCACCGGCTCGGCCCAGCTCGCCGACGGCCTCGACAAGGCCGCCGCGGACACCGCGGCGCTGCCCGCGCTCACCGCACAGCTCGCCGAGGGCGCGCGCCAGGTCGCCGCGGGTAACCGCCAGATGGCCGACACCGTGGCTCCGCTCGCGGACCGCGTCATCGCGGCGGTGGACGCGCTGCCGTCCGGGACGGCCGCGGCTCAGCAGATCAGCGAGCTGGCTGCGCGGTGCGCGGCCAACGGAGGCCAGGCCGGCTTCTGCGCGGACCTCGCCAGGGCGGCCGACCGCGCCGCGGCGTCAGCGGGGGCGATCGACGGTGAACGCGCGAAGATTCGCTCCGCCGCGACCGAGGTGAAGGCCTCGGTCGCGGCGCTGGCCGGCGGTGCCGAACGGGTCGCCGACGGCAACGCGCAACTGGCCGCCAACGCCAAGGACCTCGTGGGCGGTCTGGCCGGCGCCGCCGCGGGCGCCCGCGAGCTGAACACCGGGGTGGAGCGGGTGAACACCGGCGCCCACCAGCTGGCCTCCGGCGCTGATCAGCTCGGCTCGGGTGCCGCAGCGCTGGCCACCGGTGCCGGCCAGCTCGCCACGGGGGCGTCCGGGGTGGCCGACGGCGCCGGGCAGGCCGCAGGCGGCGCCCGGGAGCTGGCCACCGGCGCGGATCGGCTCGCCGACGGCGCGACCCAGGTTGACGGCGGTGCCGCGGAGCTCGCCTCCGGGCTCACCCAGGGCCGCAACCAGGTGCCCAGCTACTCCGACGCCGAACGCACCCGCCTCGCCTCCGTCGTCGCCGAGCCCACCGCGTTCGACTCCGGCGGGCTCGCCGACTTCAGCCGGGGCGCCGCGGCGTTCATCCTCGTGCTCGCGCTGTGGTCGAGCGCGCTGGCCACGTACCTGAGAGTCGGCGCCGTCCCGCCGGACGTGCGCACCGCGCGCGGCGCCACCTGGCGGATCGTCGCGCGGGCGGCGCTTCCGGGTGCAGCCGTGGCCACGGGCGCCGCGATGCTGCTCGGGTTGCTGTTCGCCCCGTTGCTCGGGCTCAACGCCGGCGAATGGCTCGCCCTGCTCGGCGTCCTGCTGCTGAGCGCGCTGACGTTCCACGCCGTGCACCAGGCGGTCGTGGCGCTGCTCGGGCGGCCGGGACAGATCGTCTCGGTCGCGGTGCTCGTCCTGACGCTGGCCACGGGGGTGATCTCGACGGTTCCCGCGTTCCTCGCGGGTGTCCTGCCCTTCCTGCCGACGCACGGCGCGCTGGTGGCGGTGCGCGCCGTGACCGCGGGTGCGGACGGCGCGTTCGGCGGCGTCGTCGAGTTGCTGGGGTGGCTCGTCGCGGGTCTCGTCGTCACGCTCGTCGCCACCGACCGGCGCCGCATCCTGTCGGCGCGGGAGCTGCGCCTTTCGGCGCCGTGGTCGACGGGATCACCCCGGCGCTTCGGCGAGTCGCGCATCCCCTCCCGGTGACGGGTGGTTATCGATACCGGGCTCCCGCGGGTTCACCGGGCGCCCAGAGCGCGACGCCGTTCGTCCGCGCTCAGGACCCGTCAGAGCCCGCCGGTGTAGAGCAGCCGGTTCGCCGTGCCCCCGGCGCTGCCGCCGCTGACGATGCCCGGTGTGGCGGTGTCGAGGATCCACTGGCGCACCGTCGCGCTCGGGGCATCGCCGAAGCGCTGCTTGTAGAGCGCGGCGACGCCCGCGGCGAACGGGGCGGCCATCGAGGTCCCCGAGTACGACGCCGTCCGTCCGCCCGGGGTGGTCGAGACGATCCCGGTGCCCGGCGCGTAGAGGCCGACGCAGGGGCCGGTGCTGGAACTGCCGGCGCGCTGGTCCTCGATCGTGGAGTTGGCGACGGCGAGGACGCCGTCGGCGTTCCGCGGGGCGACCGCGCAGTCGTTGGCGGCGGTGTTGCCCGCCGAGACGGCGACGAAGACCCCGGAGGCGACGAGCTGCGACACGGCCCTGGTCAGCACGTCCGATGGGCCGTAGCTCCACGACATCACGGCCACCGACGGGCCCTGCCGGTTGCGCGCCACCCAGTCGATGCCCCCGAGCAGCGAGGACAGCGTCCCGGTGCCGTTGCAGTCGAGCACCTTCACCGAGCGCACCTGGGCCTTCTTGGCCACTCCGTAGGTCCGCCCGGCCGCGATCCCGGCGACGACCGTGCCGTGGCCGTCGCAGTCGCCCGCGATGTTGTCGATGGTGTTGGTGCCGATCGTGGCGCGGCCCTGGAAGTCGGGATGGCTGACGTCGACGCCGGTGTCGAGCACGTAGACGGTGACCCCCGCGCCCGTTGCCTCGGTGCGGTACTGCCCGTCGAGCGGGCGGTTGCGCTGGTCGATACGGTCGAGGCCCCAGTTCGGCGGGTCCTCCTGCACCGCCTCCGCGGCCTCCGGCGTGGTGGACTCGAGCGATCGGGTCGGCCGGTCCTGCTCGACACCCAGGACGCCGGGCCGCCGCTGCAGCTGGGCGACCTGCGCGGGGGTCAGCCTGGCCGCGAATCCGCTGACGGCCTGGGTGAAGGTGACCGTCGGCTGGACGCCGACGGCCTGCGCGGCCGCGGTCGCCTCCGCTCCGGAGCGGGCGTGCACGACGTAGGCCGACGGGCGACCGGTCGGCTCTGCGCCTTCGGCGGCACCGCCGAGCAGAGCACCGAAAAGCTGCAGCACGATCGCGGCCGGGAGGACCCGGACGAGGAATCGAGTCACGGTGAGCGACGTTACGGCGGCGGCCTTGTGAGCAAAAGCCACACATCCGGGTTGAGTGATGCGGGTGTGTCACGTGTTGCGGCACATTGGGCAGCGCCCTGACCCATCCGGGTGGTCAGCCGCCCACGGCGTGGATCTCCACCTCGGTGGCCTTGACCGCGAACCACACCTCGGCCCCCGGCTCGACACCGAGGTCGGCCATGGCCGCGGGTGTGACGTCGGCGGCGAGCCCATCCACCCAGCTCGGGCCGCCCGGTCCGGCACCCGCGCGCAGCCGGACGGTGTCCCCGCGAGGCTCCATCGCCGCCAGCCGGACCGACAGGACGTTGCGCGGACTACCGTGTGGCCGGTCGGCGTAGACGGCCACCGCCGACGGTGGGAACACCGCTACCGCCCGGTCGCCCGCGGCGACATCGGCGTCACCGCGACCGAAGACCACCGGGCCGTCAGCGGTGCGCAGGCCGCCCGCACAGGCCGTTCCCGGCACCAGGTTCAGTCCGGCGATCCGCGCGGCGAAGGGACTGCGCGGACGCGCCAGGACCTCCCGGGTCGGGCCCTGCTCGACCACCCGCCCCGCCGTCAGCACCACGACCCGGTCGGCCAGCACCAGCGCGTCCAGGGCGGAGTGGGTGACCAGCACGGCCGTCTGTTTCGCGTCGCGAATCATCCGGCGCAGCAGCGCGCGCATCGCCGGGGTCGCGTCGACGTCGAGGGCCGCCAGCGGCTCGTCGAGCAACATCACGCTCGGTTCCGGCGCCAGCGCGCGAGCCAGCGCGACCCGCTGCTGCTGGCCGCCGGACAGCTTGGCGGGTTTGCGCCCGGCGAACTCGGCCGCGTCCACCTCGGCCAGCAGCATGCGGGCGCGTTCCTCGGCCGCCGCCGGGCGCATCCCCTGGGCGCGCGGACCGAAGGCGACGTTGGCCAGCACGGTGAGGTGGGGAAACAGCAGGCCCTTCTGGGCGAGCAGGCCCACCCCCCTGCGGTGCGGTGGCACCAGCAGTCCCGAGGCGGTGTCGGTGACCAGCCGATCCCCCAGCCGCACGTACCCGGAGTCCGGCCGCAGCAGACCGGCCAGCACCCCGAGCAGGGTGGACTTGCCCGAGCCGTTGGGGCCGAGCACGGCGAGCACCTCGCCGGGCTCGGCGGAGATCGCCACGTCCAGGGTGAACTCGGGGCGGCGCAGCTGCACCGCCAGCTCGAAGGCGGTCATCGGAGCCCCTCGGCGGCCCGCGGGCGCACCACGATGATGACCAGCAGCGAGACCAGAACGATCATCAGTGAGATCGCTATCGCGGATTCCACATCGACCTCGCGCTCCTGGTAGACCAGCAGGGGCAGGGTTCGGGTGGTGCCCTCCAAGCTACCGGCGAAGGCGATCGTCGCGCCGAACTCGCCCATCGCCCGCGCGAACGCGAGCACAGCCCCGGACACCAGACCGGGCAGGACCAGCGGGACGGTGACGCGCCGGAACACCGTCGCGGGCGACGCGCCGAGGGTGGCGGCGACGGACTCGTAGCGCTGGCCCGCGGTGCGCAACGCCCCCTCCAGGCTCACCACCAGGAACGGCATGGCCACGAAGGTCTGGGCGAGGATCACCGCCGCGGTGGTGAACGGAATGCTGATCCCGAACCACAGATCCAGGGTCCGTCCGATCCATCCGGTTCGACCGACCGTGAACAGCAGGGCGAGACCACCCACCACCGGGGGCAGGACGAGCGGCAGCAGCACCAGCGACCGCAGCATCCGCAGGCCGGGTGGCCGGCCGCGGGCGAGGACCGCGGCCAGCGGACCGCCGAGCAGCACACAGAGCAGCGTCGAGATCCCGGCGGTCTCCAGCGACAGCCGCAGCGCCGTGAGCGCGGACCGGCTGAGCAGCAGCTCGGGCATCCGGGCCCAGTCCGCCTCCAGGACGAGCCCGACCACCGGCAGCGCGACCAGTGCATACGCGGCGACCGCCGGCAGCCAGAGCCACCGGGGCAGGCCGACGCCGACGTGGTGCCGGTCGTGGGCCTTGCGCTCGGCCCCGGCCTGCCCCGGCAGGGTCACCGTCACGAGGCGGCGGGTGTCCCGAATCCGGCCGCCCCCAGGACCTTCTGCCCGTCCTCGCTACGGACGAGCTCGACGAACTGCTTGGCCAGGTCCTGGTTCTTGCTCGAGGTCACGACACCGATCGGGTACTCGTTGATCGCCTTCTCCGCCTCGGGGAAGTTCACCCCGTCCACCTTGTCCTTCTCGGCGGCGACGTCGGTGACGTAGACGAGGCCGGCGTCGGCGTTACCGCTGCTCACCTTGCCCAGGACCGAGCGGACATCCGGTTCCTCGCTGACCGGCTTGAGGTCCACGCCGGTGGCCTGTTCGACCTTCTGCGTCGCGGAACCGCACGGCACCTGCGGCGCGCAGACCACGAGGGTGACGTCCGGCTTGGACAGATCGGCAAAGCTCGCGATGCCCTTCGGGTTGCCCGGTGCGACCGCGATCTGCAGCTGGTTGGTCACGAAGATCTCCGGCTGCCCGACGATCATGTTCTGCTCGGTGACCACACCCATCTGCTTGGTGTTGGCCGAGGCGAACACGTCGACCGGTGCGCCGTTGACGATCTGCTGGGCCAGGTCCGAGGATCCGGCGAAGTTGAACCGTACCGTCACCCCTGGGTGATCGGTTTCGAAGCGCTTTCCGAGCTCGGTGAAGGTCTCGGTGAGCGAGGCCGCGGCGAAGACCGTGAGGGTCTGGTCCGGTGTGCCGGACCCACCCGCCGCATCCGAACCCGTCGAGCCGCCACCGCATGCGGCCAGCACCAGGCCGAGCCCGGCGATGACGGCTCCCAGCATCCTTCTCATGAACTTCCCCCAGGGGTTTCCACCACGACGGTCGTCGACTTGACGACAGCCACCGCCAGTACTCCGGGTTCGAGCCCGAGCTGCCGGACGGCCTCGCTGCTCATCAGGGACACCACCCGGTGCGGACCGCACTGCATCTCGACCTGCGCCATCACCGTGTCGGTGAGCACCGAGGTGACGAGCCCGACGAACCGGTTGCGCGCGGAGGTCTGCACGTCCGAGGGATCGGGCGCGGCATGGGCGTGCTCCCGGGCGAACGCGGCCAGCGCGGCGCCGTCGATGACCTTGCGGTTCGACGCGTCCGGCTGCACCGGCAGCGTTCCCGCATCGACCCAGCGTCGGACGGTGTCGTCGCTGACGCCGAGCAGCCGCGCTGCCTCGGCGATCCTGAACTGCGGCACGCGGGGCATCATATGTCCGCGCATACGGATCTCACTAGCGGGTGGTCATCGTGTGGTTTGCTGCCGGTCGTGGACTTCGAACCGAGTGCGGTGGCTGCCGACTACACCAAGCGAATGCGGGAGTTCCTCGAGGAGAAGGTGCTGCCGGCCGAAGCCGGCTACGAGGCGTGGCGGGCGCAGCGGCGGGGCACGCCGCAGGAGTGGGACCTGCCGCCGGTTGTCGAGGAGCTCAAGGCCGAGGCGCGGTCCCGCGGGCTGTGGAACCTGTTCCTGCCTGCCGTCTCCGGGCTGTCCAATCTGGATTATGCGCCGGTTGCTGAAGTGTCGGGCTGGTCGCCGGTGATCGCCCCGGAGGCGATCAACTGCCAGGCGCCCGACACCGGGAACATGGAGACGCTGCACCTGTTCGGGACCCCGCAGCAGAAGGCGCGCTGGTTGGAACCGCTGCTGGCCGGACAGATCCGCTCGGCGTTCGCGATGACCGAGCCCGACGTCGCGTCCTCGGACGCCACGAACGTGCGCACGACCATTCGGCGCGAGGGGGACGAGTACGTCATCTCCGGTACGAAGTGGTGGATCTCCGGCGCCGCGGACTCCCGCTGCACGATCTTCATCGTCATGGGCAAGACGGACCCGGACGCCCCGACGCACCGCCAGCAGTCGATGGTGCTCGTGCCGCGCGACACCCCGGGGCTGGAGATCAAGCGGCACCTGCCGACGTTCGGCTACCAGGACCAGCACGGGCATTCCGAACTGGAGTTCCACGACGTCCGGGTGCCGGTCGAGAACCTGCTGGGCGAGGAGGGCGGCGGGTTCGCCATCGCCCAGGCCCGGCTCGGCCCCGGCCGCATCCACCACTGCATGCGGCTCATCGGGATGGCCGAACGAGCGATCGACCTCATGGTCCGCCGGGCGCGCGAGCGTGTCGCGTTCGGCCGTCCGCTGGCCGACCAGGGTGTGGTGCGCGAACAGATCGCGCAGTCGCGGATCGAGGTCGAGCAGGCCCGGCTGCTGGTGCTCAAGACGGCGTGGCTGATCGACAAGGCCGGCGCCAAGGGGGCCGCCACCGAGATCGCCGCGATCAAGGCGGTGTGCCCGCGGATGGCCTGCGACGTCCTCGACCGGGCCATCCAGATCCACGGCGGCGGCGGGATGAGCGACGACTTCCCGCTGGCCTACTTCTACACCTGGGCCAGGGCGCTGCGGCTGGCCGACGGCCCCGACGAGGTGCATCTGCGCTCGGTGGCCCGCCAGGAGATCGGGCGGCACTAGCCGATCTCGACCCGGGGGCTGGGCCGGTCCGCCGGACGCCCGCCCCGCCGGGCCGAGATCGGCGTTTCGGCGGGACGGGCCGCGGAGTGCGCGGCTCCCGCCTCCCCAACGTCGATCTTCATCGGACGAGCGACCCAGGACGACCAGGCGCCGGACGCCACGGCGCGGCGCTCAGGCGGGCGTCAGGACGTCGAAGCCGGTGTAGGGCACCAGCGCCTCGGGGATGCGCACCGAGCCGTCGGCCTGCTGGCCCTGCTCCAGGATCGCGACCAGCGTGCGCCCGATCGGCATCCCCGAGCTGTTGAGGGTGGCGGCGAAGCCGCGGGTGCCGTCCTTGGCCTTGGTGCGGATCCCGGCGCGGCGGGCCTGGAACGTGCCGCAGTCCGACGCCGAGGCGATCTCGCGGTAGCGCTGCTGGCCGGGCAGCCACACCTCGACGTCGTAGGTGAACTCGGCGGAGAAACCGATATCCCCCGCGGCCAGCTTCACCACCCGGTAGGCGAGGCCGAGCCCGCGCATGACGGCCTCGGCGTGCCCGAGCAGCACCTCCAGCTCGGCGCGGGAGCGCGCCGGGTCGACGATGCGGACGAGCTCGACCTTGGAGAACTCGTGCATGCGGATCAGCCCGCGGGTGTCCTTGCCGTACGAACCCGCCTCCGAACGGAAGCACGGGGTGTGCGCCGTGTAGGCCAACGGCAGGTCCTCCAGCGCGAGGGTCTCGCGGGCGTGCAGGTTCGTCAGCGGCACCTCGGCGGTGGGGATGAGGAAGAGCTCCCGGTCGCCCACGCCGGTCTTGAACAGGTCCTGCTCGAACTTCGGCAACTGCCCGGTGCCGGTCATCGTCTCGCGGTTGACCAGCGTCGGCACCGAGAACTCGGTGTAGCCGTGCTCGGTGGCCAGGTCGAGGAAGTAACGGGCCAGCGCGCGTTCGAGCGCGGGGCCCTTGCCGCGCAGCACGGTGAACCGCGGTCCGGAGAGTTTGGTCGCCCGTGGCAGGTCGAGGATGCCGAGCCTCTCGCCGAGGTCGACGTGGTCGAGCGGCGTGAAGTCGAACGCGGGCGGCTCACCCCAGACACGGACGACCTCGGCGTCGGCATCGCTGGCGCCGTCGGGCAGCTCGTCGGCGGGCAGGTTCGGGATGCCCAGCAGGAGGTCCTGCAGCTGTGCCTCGAGCTCGCGGTGCTCCGACTCCGCCGCCGAGACGACGGCCTTGAGCTCGCGGGCCCGCTCGACGAGCGCGGGGCGCTCCTGCGGGGTGGCCGACTTGACCGCCGCCGCGGTCCGCTTCGCCTCCGCGCGCGCCTCGTCACCCCGATGAATCGCCGAGTTACGGGACGTCAGGAGCTTCTCGAGGGACTCGACATCGAGGTGGAAGCCGCGCCGGGCGAGCCTGCGCACGGCGTCGGTCGCGGGGTCGAGCAGGACGCGGGGGTCGTGCATGGTCCGAGGGTATCGCCTGCGCGGGGCGGCGATTACCGCGCGGCGTGCCCTCCCCACCTGGGGGTGGCGAACGATCTCGCCGCGGGGACACGATGAGCTCTGGAACACCCTGCGAGGTGCGAGGCCTCGCACTGCACCGAGGAGTACAACGCCGTGACTTCCGCTGGCGCCCCTGCCGTTCCGTCCTACGCCTCCGGGATTTCCGAGGTTCCGTTGCTGGGGGACACGATCGGCGACAACTTCGATCGGATGGCGGCCGCGCAACCCGACGTCGAGGCGCTCGTCGAGGTGCCGACCGGTCGTCGCTGGACCTACGGCCAGCTGCGGGAGGAGCTGGACACGCTGGCGCTGGGCCTGCTCGCCGCCGGCCTGTCCAAGGGCGACCGGCTGGGGATCTGGGCGCCGAACATGGCCGAGTGGACCCTGGTCCAGTACGCCACGGCGAAGATCGGCGTCATCCTGGTCAACATCAACCCGGCGTACCGGACCCACGAGCTGGAGTACGTGCTCAACCAGGCCGGGATCTCGGTGCTGGTGGCCGCGCGGTCGTTCAAGACCTCCGACTACGCCGCGATGATCGAGCAGGTCCGGCCGCGCTGTGAGCAGCTGCGCCAGGTGGTGCTCATCGGTTCGCCGGAGTGGGACGCGCTGGTCGCCGCGGGCCGGGACGGGGACCGCGCCGAGCTGGCGCGGCTGCAGGCGCAGCTGAGCCCGGACGACCCGATCAACATCCAGTACACCTCGGGTACGACGGGGTTCCCGAAGGGCGCGACGCTGTCGCATCACAACATCCTCAACAACGGCTATTTCGTCGGCCGGCTATGCGGCTACACCCCACAGGACCGGGTGTGCATCCCGGTGCCCTTCTACCACTGCTTCGGCATGGTGATGGGCAACCTGGGCGCCACCACGAACGGCTCGACGATGGTCATCCCCGCCCAGGGATTCGACCCCGAGGCCACCCTGGCCGCCGTCGCGCAGGAGCGGTGCACCTCGCTGTACGGGGTACCGACGATGTTCATCGCCGAGCTCAACCACCCGGAGTTCGACTCCTTCGACCTGTCCAGCCTGCGCACCGGGATCATGGCGGGGTCGCCGTGCCCGGTCGAGGTGATGAAGCAGGTGGTGGACCGGATGGGGATGACCGAGGTGACGATCTGCTACGGCATGACCGAGACCTCCCCGGTGTCCACTCAGACCCGGGCCGATGACTCGCTGGACCGGCGGGTCTCCACGGTCGGCCGGGTGCATCCGCATCTCGAGGTCAAGATCGTCGATCCGGAGACCGGGTTGACGGTGCCCCGCGGGACGCCCGGGGAGTTCTGCACCCGCGGCTACTCGGTCATGCTCGGGTACTGGAACGAGCCGCAGAAGACGGCCGAGGCGATCGACCCGGCGCGCTGGATGCACACCGGGGACCTCGCCGTGATGGACTCCGACGGCTATGTCAACATCACCGGCCGGATCAAGGACATGGTCATCCGGGGTGGGGAGAACATCTACCCGCGGGAGATCGAGGAGTTCCTCTACACCCACCCCGACATCCTCGACGCGCAGGTCATCGGCGTGCCGGATGCCAGGTTCGGCGAGGAGCTGTGCGCCTGGGTGACGCTTCGCGAGGGTGCGCCCGAGCTCACCGCCGAGGCGTTGCGCGAGTTCGCCGGTGGCAAGCTCGCCCACTACAAGATCCCGCGCTACGTCGTGGTCGTCGAGGAGTTCCCGATGACGGTCACCGGCAAGGTGCGTAAGGTCGAAATGCGCGAGCGATCGGTGGAGATGCTCGGTCTCGCCGACGCCGCCGCGATCCGTAACGCCTGACCCGGCCGTCGCTCGGACGGCGTCGTGTCACCGGACGGGCCGCGCGGAGTGTCGTTCGTCCGGTGAAGAGGGGGCATTTGGCCGGTGCGCGCAGTGGGGGGCGCTACTAGGCTGTACTGCGCGCGTCCCGGTGTCGCTCGATGAGCCGACCTGAGTAGGCGGACCAGGCACCAGGGGCGCGTTTGTCGTGTGGACGCCGGGTATCCGGCGCGCGCCGCGCGGCAGCGGGATCGATCGAGGAACGGGTGAGCAAGGTGCCGACCGGCAGGGTCAAGTGGTACGACGCCGAGAAGGGCTTCGGTTTCCTCGCCCAGGACGGGGGCGAGGACGTCTATGTCCGCAAGTCCGCGCTGCCGCCCGGGGTACAGGCGCTCAAACCCGGTCAGCGGGTGGAGTTCGGGATGGCCGAGGGCCGGCGTGGCCCGCAGGCGCTTTCGGTCCGGCTGGTCGAGACGCCGCCGTCGGTCGTGGAGGCCACCCGGCGGCCCGCGGAGGAACTACACGGCTTGATCGAAGACATGATCAAGCTCCTCGATGCGCGGGTGCAGCCCGACCTGCGCCGCGGCCGCTACCCCGATCGCAAGACCTGCAAGCTGGCGGCCGAGGTGGTCCGCGCCGTGGCCCGCGACCTGGACGGCTAGCCCTGTGAGTGCGTCACAGTGTTAGAACACTGTGACGCACTCACAGGGGCTACTGACCTGCGACAAGGACCCAGCTGCCGCGGACCGGAAAGTCGATCTCTCCGGTCTGTTCGTTCGCGACCGGCGCGGGCCCGAACTGCTGCACCTGCGCAGTGATCATCGTGTCGCCCGGGTCGGGCAGGACGAGCGTGTAGTCGCGCTGGGAATTCGGCGCGAACACCGGGGTGCGCCCGTCGACCTGCTGACCGTCCGGGCGGTGGTAGCTGAACACGATGTGCCACGGGGTGGCGGACACCTCCTGCGGGACGGCGATCCGCACCGGTGTGCCCGGGGGCACCGGCAGATGCACCTCGGCGGCCGCGTCGGCGGAGCAGTCGGCGAGCTTCAGATCGCAGTACTGCGTCGGACCGGTGGTCCGCTCCTGCCCGTTGACGGTGAACGTCACCTTCGGCGGCGCCTCGGAACCGCATCCGGCGAGGAGCGCAGCGACCGTGGCCAGCAGGGCCGGGAACAGGCGACGGGACACGACGACCACCCTACGGAGCGGGCTCAGTGCGCCACCGGCTGCGGGTCCGGTTGTGTGTCGCGAACCCCCAGCCCGGGCACCAGGGTTCGCCCGCGACTGATCATGAAGGACTGGGCGCCCACCACCGCGACGATGGCGGAGACCACCGTGAACCCGATCCAGAACGTGCTGTGCGGCATCAGCACCCCGAGCGCGCCGCCGAACACCCAGGCCAGTTGCAGCACCGTTTCCGAGCGGCCGAATGCGGACGCGCGGGACTCCTCGGGCAGGTCACGCTGGATGACCGCGTCCAGGCAGACCTTGGCCAGCGCGCTGGAGGTCGCCCCGACGAGCCCCACGACGGCGGCCGTCAGGATCCCCGGGAACAGCGCCGCGACTACCGCCGACGCACAGGCCGCGGCGACGGCGGTGACCACGACGGCGTCCGCGTGCCGGAACGACGAGCGCGAGCCCACGGCATTGCCGGTGAACGAGCCGACACCGGCCGCCGCCCCCACGATGCCGATCAAGAACAGCTGCCGCGCGGGTTCCTGCTCGGTCTGGGCCTTGACCACGAACGCCACGAACAGCGTGAGAAAGCCGGTGAGCACCCGGATCGATCCGTTGGCCCACAACGCCACGTGCACCCGCTGGCCCATCGGTGTGCGCCGCCCGCGCCGGGTGTTGCGAAGCGCTGCGGGCACCTCGCCCGCGGTGACCTCCACCCATCGCGGGATCCGCAGGCACAGCGCGGTTCCGATCAGCGCCAGCGCGGCGGTGTAGAACAGCGCACCCGACGAGCCGAACAGCCCGGCCACACCGGCTCCGATCCCGCCGAACACCGCTCCCGCGGCCAGCCCGAACACCGTCAGCCGGGAGTTGGTGGTGACCAGGGTGATTCGCTCGGGCAGCACCCGGGGGGTGACCGCCGCCTTGAGCACCACGAACGACTTGCTCAGCACCATCGCGCCCAGCGCGGCGGGATAGAGCAGCCAGTTGTCGTAGTTCAAGGCCATCACCACGGCCAGCGCCGCGCGCCCGGCGAACGACAGGGCCAGCGCGGCGCGGCGTCCCCGCTGGACCCGGTCCAGCAGCGGGCCGATCACCGGTGCGATCAGGGCGAACGGCGCGACCGTGATCGCCAGGTACAGCGCGACGTTGGTCTTGGACTCCGCCGTGGCCGCGGCGAAGAACAGCGTGTTGGCCAGTGCGACGGCGACCGCGGCGTCGACGGCATAGGTCATCATCGTCGCGTAGGTCAGCGCGGTGAGCCCCGAACGGTCGGCGCCGTCGGCGGTCGCGGCCCGGTGGAAGGTGCGGACCGCGTTCTCGGTGAGCTGCCTGCTGCGCATCGCTGCGACCCGGGTGACCGTCAGCTTGGTCGGGACTCGGGGCCCGCGCGGGCGGTCGACGGGTTCGTCGCGGTCCGGCGCGACCTCCTCCGTGGCGTTGCCGGGATCTTCGGGATCGCCGGGCTCGGGCGGCCGCCATCGGGGCGGGGGCGGCGGGTTGCGCCGGTACTCCGACGGGTCGTAGTCCGGGTCGTCGTGCCAGGGGTAGCGGCGGCGGACCACCGGCTCGACCAGTGGCGGCAGCGGGGGCGACGCCGAGCCGGACGGCTCGGGTTCGGACGGGCCGGACGGCTCGGGTTCGGCCGGGCCGGCCGGGTCCGGGGGCCGCGAATCGCGGGTCACCGGCCCTCCGTCGATGGTCACCCAGGTCCGCCGCGGGCCGGAACGACGGCCGCGGTGGGGACGGGGAAATCCGGACCTGGGCACGGCTCCATTCTGTCCCATCGAGTTGGCCGGGACGCGCTCGTCGAGGCTCAGGACACGAAGCGCACCCGGAAGGCCGCGGGCCATCGTTTCCCGGTCAGCAGGAACGTCCCGTCGCCGAGCGCGGCGATGCCGTTGAGGGCGTCGGCGCGGTCGCGCCGGGACGGGTCGAGCAGGCCACCGGCCTCGACGACCGCGCTCACCCGGCCGTCCGCCGGGTCGATGCGGACGAGCCGATCGGTCGGCCAGACGTTGGCCCACACCTGCCCGTCGACGCATTCGAGCTCGTTGAGCCCGGATATCGGCCGCTCGTCGAGCCGCACCCGCACCGAACCGGTCTCGGCGAAGCTGACCGGGTCGTGGAAGCGCAGCCGATCGGTGCCGTCGGAGCGCACGAGCCGAGCCGGATCGGACTGGCTGCACAGTCCCCAGCCCTCGCCGTCGATGCGGACTTCGCGCAGCGGCCGCAGCGTCGCCCGGTCCCATTCGAGCACGACGCCGTCGCGCCAGGTCAGCTGCCAGATCCGGGGACCCAGGACGGTGAGGCCCTCGCCGAACAGCGTCCCGGGAAGGCTCGCGGCGCGGCGGACGGCCCCGGTCGTCGGGTCGAGCTCGCGCAGCTGTGAGCGGCCCGCCAGACCGGTGCCCTCGTACAGGGCATCGCCGGCCAGTTCGAGGCCCTGGGTGAACGCGGCGGGATCGTGGGGCAGCTCGGCGAGCACCTGTGGCCGCCACACCGGGACGGGCGGCACCGGGGCGGTACATCCGGCCAGAACCGAGGCCGCGAGCAGGAACGCGGCCGGGAGCGCACACCGGACCGTCACGATGGGCGAGGGTGGCACAATCAGGCGGGTGAGCGCCGCTATGCCCAACGATCCGACGTGTCTGCTCACGGACGCGGTTGCCGTGGCCCGGTCCGCCGCGGTCGACGAGGCAGCTCTCGACGTCGGCCCGGAGGCCGCCGAGCAGGCTGTCGGCGAGCACCTGGGCAGCGAACCCGAGGGCGAGTCCGCCCGCACCCACCTGTTCGCCACCACCCACAGCGGTTATCGCGGCTGGCGGTGGGCGGTCACGCTGGCCTGCGTGGGTGCCGACGAGCAGGTGACGGTCAGCGAGGTCGTGCTGCTGCCCGGGCCGGACGCGCTCGTCGCGCCGTCGTGGGTGCCGTGGCAGGAACGGGTCCGCCCCGGCGACCTCGGCGTCGGCGATCTGCTGCCCACGGCGCCGGGTGATCATCGCCTCGTCCCCGGTTACGTCCAGTCCGACGATCCCGCGGTCGAGGAGGTCGCGGCGGAGGTGGGCCTCGGGCGCCGCCGCGTGCTGAGCCGGGTCGGCCGCCTCGAGGCCGTGCAGCGCTGGCAGGCCGGTCCGCACGGCCCGTCGGCCGCGATGGCCAAGGCCGCACCGGGACCGTGCGGCACCTGCGGGTTCTTCCTGCCGCTGGCCGGTTCGCTGCGCGGGCTCTTCGGTGTCTGCGGCAATGAGTACGCCCCGGCCGACGGGTCGGTGGTGGCCGTCGAGTACGGGTGCGGGGCGCATTCGGACGTCGCACCCGACCCGGGATCGCCGGTGCAGGTCGCCGCGGTGGTCTACGACGACGGTGTGGATCTGGCCGCCGACCTGGAGCAGATCGGTACCTGAGTGCGGTGGCCGGCTCCGAGCGCCGCGAGCCCGACGGCGACCCCTTCGGCACCGCTGCGCTGCGCGCCGCTGTCCTGGACACCTGGGGCGGGTCGCCGACCCGGTTCCGCGAGGACGCGAACGCCGAGGAGGACCTGCTGCTCGGCGGCTACGCCGACGCGTGGCTGGTCGAGCTGGCTCAGAACGCCGCCGACGCCGCCCGCGCCGCGGGTCGTCCGGGGCGGCTGCGCGTCGCGCTCGCCGGTCCCGGGGCCGAGTCCGGATGCGACACCGAGCTGCGCATCGCCAACACCGGCGCCCCGCTGAGCGCGGCCGGTGTCGCCGCGCTGGCGTCGCTGCGCGCGTCGGCCAAACGCGACGACGAGGGCGCGGTCGGGCGCTTCGGGATCGGGTTCGCCGCGGTGCTGCGGATCTCGCGGGAGCCGCGCGTCGTCAGCGGCGCGGGCCGCGGCGTCCGGTTCTCCGCGACGGCGACCGCGGCCGCGGCGCGGGTGCTGCCCGGGCCCGCGGCCGAGCTCGCCCGCCGCGGCGGCCAGCTGCCGGTGCTGCGGCTGGTCTGGCCGGTGGAGGCGGACGAACCCGCGCCACCGCCGGGGTACGACACCGAGGTCAGGCTCCCGCTCGGCGCCGGGGGCACCGAGGGTCCGGAACTGCTCACCGCAGCCGCCGAGGCGGCCCCGGACCTGCTGCTCACGCTGCCGGAGCTGACCGAGATCACGGTGGGGGACCGGGTGTTCCGCCGGATCGAGGAGGGCCAGGGCCGGGTCCGGATCGGGGACCGGCGCTGGCTGCTGGCCCGGGTGGCGGGGCGGCTGGAGGCCGCCGACGCGCAGACCCAGGCCGTCGAGCAGCGCGGCCGCCGCGCCTGGTCGGTGACCTGGGCGCTGCCGGTGGATGAGGCCGGGCGTCCGCAGGCGTTGCAGGTCGATGTGCTGCACGCGCCGACCGCCAGCACCGAGGCCCTCTCGCTGCCCGCGCGGCTGATCGCGACGGTGCCGCTGGAGCCGGACCGTCGCCGGGTCCGCCCCGGCCCGGTGACCGATCGGGTGCTGGCCGCCGCCGGGCCCGCCTATCTCGACCTGGTCCGCGCGGTTGAGCCCGGCCATCGCGGGGCGTTGGTCCCGGCACCGGGGTTCCCGCGGTCGCAGATCGACGGCCGGGTGCGCGCGCTGCTGTTCGACACGTTGCGGACGGCGGCGTGGCTACCGGCGGCGGGCGGAGGCGAGCTCGTCCCGGTCCGCGCCGAATGGCTGGACATCCCCGGTGCCGAAGGCCTGGCCCGGCTGCTGGCCGTCACCGAGGACTTCGCCGGGCTCGCCGACCCCGTCGCGGTGGCCGGAATACCCGCGAACGTGCTGGGCGAGCTCGGAGTCCGACGGCTCGGCACGGCCGACCTGGTCGACCGGCTGGTCGGTCTGCGCCGTCCGGCGAGCTGGTGGCGGGCGGTGTACGTGGCGCTGGAGCCGGCCGCCGAGACCGTCCCCGGCGTGCTCGAGGAGCTGCGCGGGCTTGCGGTGCCGCTGGCGGACGGGCGGACCGTCGCGGGGCCCGAGTCGGTGCTCCTGCCCGTCGGGGAGTCGGACGGGCCGGTCGCGGCGCTGGCCGGGTTGGGGTTGCCTGGTCTGCGCGTCGCCGACCCGGAGGCGACCCATCCGCTGCTGGCCCGGCTCGGGGCGGTTCCGGCCGATCCGGGGGCTGTCCTGGAGCGGCCCGAGCTGCGGGAGGCCGTCGAGCGCTCCGTCGACGACGCCGAGGCGGGCCTGGACACCGCGCCGCTCGCCGAGGCCGTCCTGGCGCTGGTGGCCGAGGTGGGTCCGGCGACGGCGGCCCGGCATCGCTGGCTCGGTGCCCTCGCGCTTGCCGACGACGAGGGCAACCCCGCCCGGGCCGACGAGCTCGTCCTGCCCGACGCCGCGCTGCGCCCGCTGCTGGCGGACGACGCCCCGGTCGGCGTGCTCGACCCCGGATGGGCCGAGCGGGTGCCGCGCGCGGTGCTGAGCGCAGCCGGCGTGCTCGACGGTTTCACCGTCCTCGTCGATGACGAACCGGCGGGACCCGACCACGATCTGCACGACGAGGACCTGTGGTGGGACAGCTGCGACGTGCCGCCGATGCGGATGGTCGCCGTCGCGGATCTCGACCTCGTCGCCGACGGGGCCTGGCCCGCGGCGCTGCGGATGCTGGCCGATGAGCCCGCCACCCGAGCCGCGGTCCTCGACGGGGGCTATACGGCGTGGTGGCTCGCGCAGCACGCGCGGCTGGGCGGGCGCCGCCCCGGGCACTGGCGGCTGCGGTCGGCGACCGAGCTGGCGGCGCTGTACGACCCGGCGCCGGTCGAGGACGTCGACGAGGCGCTGCTCTATGCCATCGGGGTGCGTGCAGCGCTGGCGGTGGACGGTTGTGAGGACGCTGCGGACCTGCTCGAACGGCTCGCCGACCCGGCCCGCCGCCCCGATGTCGCGCTGATCGCGGCCGCGCATACCGAGCTCGCGGAGGCGGTCGCCGATGGCTGCGTCGACCCGGGCGAGATCCCCCCGATCGAGCGGGTCCGGGCGTTGGACGGCTCGGTCATCCCGGTCGACGAGGCGATGGTGCTCGACCACCCATGGCTGGCCGCCGTGGTGCCTTCGGCCGACCTGGTGGCCGGTGGCGACCCCGGACCGCTTGCGGAACTGTTGGACCTGCCGCTGGCCTCCGACGTCGTGGAGGCCGTGGTCGTCGGCCGGGGTGAGTCGCGACGCTGGTCCGACTCCACCGACGTGGTAGTGGCCTGCGCCACACTCGGGGTTGAGGTCCCGCCCGGCGAAATGATCGTCCATCAGAACCTGATGATCGACATACATCGCCCGCCCATGGGTCGTCGCAGCGTTCCGGCCTGGCCCGATGCCGACGGCCGGTGGCATGTCACCGACCCGGTCCGAGCCCTGCTGGGCGCGCTGGCCTGCGGTTCGCGGGCCGTTCTGGGCGCCGAATGACGCCGTGGGCCGCGTGCTAGGAAATACACCGTGAACGATCGTCTCGGCCGTCTGCTGCCGCCCGTGCCCCCGAACCGGGTGAGCGTGCTGTCGGTCCACACCTCCCCGCTGGAGCAGCCGGGGACCGGTGACGCCGGCGGCATGAACGTCTACATCGTGCAGACCGCGTTGCGCATGGCCGACAGGGGTGTCGACGTCGAGATCTTCACGCGCGCCACGTCGTCAGAGCTGCCGCCGGTGGTCGAGATGGCGCCCGGTGTGCTCGTCCGGCACGTCGCGGCCGGGCCGTACGAGGGCCTCGGCAAGAACGACCTGCCCGGGCAGTTGTGCGCGTTCACCGCCGGGGTGCTGCGCGCCGAGGCGCGGCACGACCCCGGCTACTACGACGTCGTGCACTCCCACTACTGGCTGTCCGGCCAGGTCGGCTGGCTGGCCCGCGACCGCTGGGGGGTGCCGCTGGTGCACAGCGCGCACACCTTGGCCCGGGTCAAGAACACCGCCCTCGCCGACGGTGACCCGCCCGAGCCGATGGTGCGGGTGATCGGTGAGGACCAGGTCGTCGCCGAGGCCGACCGGCTGGTCGGCAACACCGAGGCCGAGGCGCGGCAGCTCGTCGAGCTCTACGGGGCCGATCCCTGCCGGATCGTCACCATTCCGCCCGGCGTCGATCTGGACCGCTTCACCCCGGGTGATTCGATGGCCGCCCGCGCCGCGCTCGGCATCGCGCCGGACGCCGTCGTGCTCGCCTTCGTCGGCCGGGTCCAACCGCTCAAGGCGCCGGACGTGCTGCTGCGTGCCGCGGCCGAGCTGTTGCGCCGCGACCCGGGCCTGCGGTCCAGGCTGGTCGTGCTCGTCGTCGGCGGGCCGTCGGGCAGCGGGCTGACCGAGCCGACGGCGCTGCAGAGCCTGGGGTCCACGCTGGGGCTGACCGGTGCCGACGGCGTGCTGCGGTTTCTCCCGCCGCAGTCCGGGGCGGCGCTGGCGAACGTCTACCGTGCGGCCGACGTCGTCGCCGTGCCGAGTCACAACGAGTCGTTCGGCCTGGTCGCGCTGGAGGCGCAGGCGTGCGGCACGCCGGTCGTCGCGGCGGCGGTCGGCGGGCTGCCGGTCGCGGTGGCCGACGGACGGTCGGGGCTGCTGGTACCCGGTCACGGCGCCGAGCAGTGGGCCGACGCGCTGGCGCAGGTCGCGCTCGTCCCCGGTCGGCGCGACGAGCTGGCCGCCGGTGCCCTCGAGCACGCCCACGACTTCTCCTGGGACCGGACGACCGATGCGCTGCTCGCGACGTACGCCGAGGTGGGGGCCGAGTTCGCGGCCCGGCAGCCGGCCGGCGTGCTGGCGAGCTGATCGACCGTGGCCGCCGTGGGTACCGAGGATCTCGACGACCTGATCGGTGCGGTCCTGCGCGGGCTGGAGGTCGACCACCACCGGCGCGAGCCGGGCCAGTTCCTGGTCACGCTGCCGGGGACCCACCGGCTGAACACCCAGTGTTGGCTGGTGGTGCGCGAGCACACGCTGTTCGTGCAGGCCTTCGTGTGTCGTCAGCCTGACGAAAACCATGAGGGCGTCTACCGGTTCCTGCTGCAGCGCAACGCGCGGCTCTACGGCGTGCACTATGCGCTCGACCGGATCGGCGATATTCACCTCGTCGGGCGGGTGGCGCTGCACGCGGTCACCGCCGCGGAGCTCGACCGTGTCCTCGGCCAGATCCTCGAGGCCGCCGACGGTGATTTCAACACCCTGCTGGAACTGGGTTTCGCCGCGTCGATCCGGCGGGAGTACGCCTGGCGTTCCGAGCGCGGGGAGTCGCTGGCCAACCTGCGGGCGTTCGAGCGCCTGTTCGACTGACCCGGTCGACACCTCCGACCTCGACCCCGGCCGGCTCGGCCTCACCAGCCGTTGGTCGTAACACCTTTGTGATCTACCTCGGCCCAACCCGCACGGCGCCGGCCTCCGTCCCATTCGTGCAGGGGCTGCCGGCCGAGGAGGCGGACGTGGGACGAGGGCGCTGGATCGTCGCGGGCATCGCGATCCTGGCGGTGGTGGGGGCGGTCACGGCCGGGCTGCTGCTCGGACCGCCCGGGACGTCGGGCGGCGGTTCGCTGAGCACGGCCACCGATGCAGCAGCGCAGGCACGCGCGGGGGCCCCGGGGTTCGACGGGGAGCTGGCCCCGGCCGCCCCGCCTGGGTCCCCGATCGTGGATCGCACGGTGGTGCGGACCGCCGAGGTCCGCGTCGAGGTCACCGACGTGGCGGCCGTCGCCCGGAGCGCGCGCGGCGCGGCCACGGCGCTGGGTGGGTTCGTCGCTGACGAGAACATCGACGACACCGGCGCCAGGCTGTCGCTGCGGGTTCCGGCCGACCAACTGGATCCGTTGGTGGAGCGGGTGAGCGCGATGGGCCGGGTGCTGAACAGCAGCGGCACCGTGCAGGACGTCACCGAGCAGTCGGTGGACCTGGAGGCCCGGGTCGGCAGCCAGCAGGCCAGTGTGGACCGGTTGCGCTCGCTGCTGGCCAGGGCGCAGACGATCGGCGAGGTCGTGGCGGTCGAGTCGGAGCTGGCCCGCCGGGAGGCGGAGCTGGAGTCGCTGCAGCGTCGCCTGACAGCCCTGCGCGATCGGGTGAGGCTGTCCACTCTCGACGTCGACCTGCGACCCGCACCCGGGGCGGGCGGCGGTTCGGGGTTCGGCAGCGGGCTCGACGCGGGTCTGGACGGGCTCCGGGCCCTCGGTGCCGGACTCGCGACCGCGATCGGTTTCCTGCTGCCATTCCTACCGGTCCTGGCCGTCCTCGCCGGGGCGGGCTGGTTCGGGTGGCGACGGATCCGCGCGCGGCATCGGAAAAGGCGTGCGGCCGCGCCGATGCCGGAGGGCTGACGGCGCGTGGTCTGATGTTCCGGTGACGGCGCAGGAGGGGCGGCCGGAGACGGCGCCGCTGACCAAACGCGACTTCGAGGCGTTGGCCGAGTTCCGCTTCGGGATCCGCCGATACCTGCGGTTCAGCGAGGAGACGGTGCGGCACCACGGTCTCACCCCCCAGCAGTACCAGCTCCTGCTGGCGCTCAAGGGGTTCCCCGGGCGGGAGTGGGCGACGGTCGGGGAGCTGGCCGATCGCCTCCAGCTGCGCCACCACAGCACCGTGGAGCTGGTCGACCGGGCGCACGGAAAGGGGCTTGTGGATCGGGTGGCGCATCCGCAGGATGCGCGCGCGGTCCAGGTGGTGCTGACCGAGCAGGGGGAGCAGGTCCTGGGTCGGCTCAGCGCGTTGCACCGCGACCAGCTCGGCCGGATGCGCACCGTTCTCACACTGCCGACGTGGCAGGAGGCCGACGAAGGATGATCCGAGCGCAGCCGCTCGGTCACCCTGCGTCAAGGGTGCGGTGGTTTCACCATCACGGTCCGAATCCGCGATTAAATGATCGCGGCCCCGGGTCGTTGCCGGAGTCGCATCTGTCGGTCGTGAGGGAGCATTGATGACCATCCGCAGCTCGTATCCAGAGGTCGAGATTCCGGACGTCTCGCTGTTCGAGTTTCTGTTCGCTGATGGTTTCGGGGACCGTGCCGACGCCCCGGCCCTGATCGACGGCAGCTCGGGCGCGTCGCTGACCTTCGCCCAGCTGCACGGAATGGTCGTGAAGATCGCGGCGGCGCTGGCCGAGCGGGGCATCGGTGCCGGGGACGTGGTGGGGCTGTTCGCGCCGAACACCCCGTACTGGGTGGCCGTCTTCCACGGGGTTCTGCGCGCCAACGCCATCGTGACCAGCGCGAACTCGCTCTACACTGCCCGTGAGCTGGCCCACCAGCTCGTCGACTCCTCAGCCAAACTGCTGATCACGATCTCGCCGTTCCTCGACCGGGCGACCGCCGCTGCCGAGCAGGCCGGGCTGGGGCCCGACGCGGTCATCACGATGGACCCGGCCGAGGGTCACACCTCGCTGGCCGACCTGCTGGCCACGACCGCCGAACCGCCCGCCCTCACCGTCACCGCGACCGACATCGCCGTGCTCCCGTACTCCTCGGGTACCACCGGCAAGGCCAAGGGTGTCGTGCTGACCCACCGCAACCTGGTGGCGAACCTGCTGCAGATCGGGCCGTTGCTGCACGTCACCCCGGAGACGCGGCTGCTGGCCGTGTTGCCGTTCTTCCACATCTACGGCATGACGGTGATGATGAACCACGGCCTGCTCGCCCGGTCGACCGTGATCACGATGCCCAAGTTCGATCTGGAGGAGTTCCTCCGGATCATTTCCACCCACAAGATCCAGCTCGTCTTCATCGCCCCGCCGGTCGCCGTCGCGCTGGCCAAACATCCGCTGGTCGACGCCTACGACCTCTCCTGCGTCGAGGTGATCCTCTCCGGGGCCGCGCCCCTGGACGCCGAGCTCGGCCACGCGGTCGCGAAGCGGCTGGGCTGCCGGGTGTTGCAGGGCTACGGCATGACCGAGATGAGCCCGGTGAGCCACTGCATTCCGGACGACCGCTCGGGAATCGATCTCAACAGCGTCGGCTACCTGGTGCCGAACATGGAGTGCAAGCTGGTCGACCCCGGAACGGGCGAGGAGGTCGGACCCGGTGAGCGCGGGGAGCTGTGGTGCCGAGGGCCGAACGTCATGACCGGCTACCTGAACAACCCGGAGGCCACCGCGGAGACGCTGGACGCCGAGGGTTTCCTGCACACCGGAGACGTGGCCGTGGTCACCGAGGACGGGGTGTTCACGATCGTCGACCGGGTCAAGGAACTGATCAAGTACAAGGGCTACCAGGTGCCGCCCGCCGAACTGGAGGCACTGCTGCTGACCAACGACAAGATTGCCGACGCCGCCGTCATCGGGGTCCGCGACGCCGAGGGTGAGGAGGTGCCCAAGGCGTTCGTCGTCCGGCAGCCGGGGGCCACCCTCACCGAGGACGACGTGATGGCCTTCGTGGCGGAGCGGATCGCCCCGCACAAGAAGGTCCGCGTCGTCGAGTTCATCGACGCGGTGCCCAAGTCCGCGTCGGGCAAGATCCTGCGCAAGGACCTGCGCGCCCGGGAGACCAGCGCACGCTGATCGGCTCGACCGGCAGAAACGGCGCCGTGACCGGTGCAAACGGTTCCCGGGCCGGGTTCGGGTGGCGGTGAGGGGCCGGAGCTTCATCCACGGGGCCGGTACGGAACGCGAGGGGGCCTCGGCCTCCACAGTGGATTGTTCGCTGTGGACGGCCGGGGCCTCCGTCGTCTCGCCCGGTGCGGTACCGCTGTGCTCGGAGAGGCGCCGCCGACCCGTCGGTGGGGTGACATCGATCCACCCCGAGGAATCCCCGTGGCCACTTCCTGGAACGACGCGGTGTCTGGCCGGTACGTAGGGTCGGGTCGTGAGATCTCCGCAGACGCTGAGTGAGGCCGACCGACGTCGTGTCGCCCTGTGGGCCGCCGCCTGCGCTGAGCGAGTTCTGGGGCTGTTCGAGGCAGCGGCCCCAACTGATGACCGTCCTCGCGCTGCCATCGCCCGCACCCGGGCGTTCGCCCGCGGAGAGCTGGATACCGCCGAGGAGATCCGCCGTCGATTCACCGGCGGTGTGCCTGCTGACGAGGTGAAGGCTCCCGCGGCAGCTGCCGCTGCCCGAGCCGCCGGTCAAGCCGTAGCCGTGTGCCATATGGGCGCGCACGCATTGGGCGCCGCCGCGTATGCCGTCAAGGCCGTCAGCCTGGCGGCTCCCGACCGGCCAGAAGCCGCCGATGACGAGATCCGCTGGCAGCTCACCCACATGACCGCGGAGGTTCGGGCTGCACTGCGGTCGCTGCCGCCTGTCGGCGAGAACCGGTCAGGCCCGCTCGGGCCGGGGCTCCTCGCATCGGGCCAACTCGGCATGATCATCCGTGACCTCCAAGCCGGTCTCACCCGGTCCGACCCGAGGACGTCACAACCCGGTAGTTGACAATCGCTCACGATGCTCGCCCGCAGAGCGCAGGGGAGGCGCGGAGGCGGTCGGCGTTTCCGGCAGCTAGAGCTGCTGGGTGAGGTTGACCGTGTTCCCATCCGGATCCTGGATGTGCGCAACTCGCTGGCCCCACGGCATGTCCTTCGCCGCGGCGCCCGTGCCGCCGAACCGTTCGACGCGGTCGAGAGCTGCATCGACGTCGTCGACGCCGATGCTGATGAGGAGGCGTTGCGGGCCGGTGGGGGCGTCGGCTCTCGCAACGATGCCGAGCTCCGACGTCCCGATCTGGAGGACGGCGTAGAACGTGTCGCCCTCCTTCGGGTACCGCATCGACTCCGTCGCGTCGAACACGTCGCAGTAGAAGCGGACCAGGCGTTCCAGGCCCGCCGTTGTGATGATCGGCTGGATGCTCATGCCGGTAGGACGCCTGGCCTGAGGTCGACTCAGCGGTCGCGTGCATGATCGCGGGACCGGAAACGGACCGCAGGAGCGGAGCCCGATGTCCCCCGCGACAGCGCTCGCGCCGCCGCGAGCATCGTCAAGGCCTACCGGCTGGCCCGGTCCGGTCGTCGGGTCGAGATCGCCTGCATGAGCATCCTCGCCGGACATCCACCCGCCGACGCCGTGAGCTGGACCCGCCGCCTCTACCGGCCCCGCGCCGTGGACCGGCCGCAGCGCTCACGCCGCGGCGGCTGCGCGCCGGGCGTGGCGGTGGTCGGCGGCCACCCGCAGCGCGACGACTGCCCAGACCGGGCCGCTCATGGCGACGACCGCCCAGGGCAGGGCGAGCCCGACCGCGGTCGCGGCGCCGATCCCGCCCAGGAGGACGCAGGCGGCCAGGACGTAGCCGAGCTTCTCGGTGGGCGCCGCCTCCAGCGGCGCGTGCAGCGCCCACACGAGCAGCAGGTAGACGCTGACGGGGACGGCGATGGCGAACCCCGCGACGCCGGCCGGCGCGGCGATGGGGTGAGTCAGTGTCTCCGCCACCACCTCCAGGCCCGCCCCGAGGGCCGCGAGCGCGGCGAAGATCCCGTAGTGGCCGTACCCCCACCAGAACGACAGCTCGCGGTGCCGGGTCAGCCCCGTGCCGGCCGGCGCGAGGAAGTACAGCCACCAACAGGCGAACAGCAGGATC
Organism: Pseudonocardia hispaniensis; assembly: GCF_042658695.1. NCBI lineage: Bacteria > Bacillati > Actinomycetota > Actinomycetes > Pseudonocardiales > Pseudonocardiaceae > Pseudonocardia > Pseudonocardia hispaniensis. Next base: position 145,799 of record NZ_JBHSQW010000031.1, read on the forward strand.
AGGCCACCGCCGCCGACGAGGACGGTGTCGCGGTTGACGCCCGCCGCAACGGCCGGGGCGAGCGCGCGGGAGGCGGCCAGGACGCTCTCGCCCAGCACGATGATGGTGAACAGCCCGTAGCGCTCCGCGATGTGGTGGGGGTGCCACGGCGTGCCGCTGTGCCGTTCGGCCAGGAAGGGCACCGCAAGCTCCGCGACGACGAGGACCAGGAACCCGATGAACCCCGCGGTCTCCGGCAGTGCCAGCCGCAGGAGCCACCCGACCTGCACCGCGGCGGTGCCGAGCGCGTACCGGTGGGCGGTCGCCCGGTGCGCCGGATCGTTGCGCGCCGCGCGCAACCACTGCACCAGCATGGCCACGCGCATGATCACGTAGCCGATCGTCACCGCGGTGAAGTTCTTGTCGTTGAAGGCGGCCGGGACGCCCACCGCGAGCACGAGCACCCCGCCCATCTGCAGCAGGGTCAGCAGGCGGTAGGGCGTGTCGTCGCAGTCGTAGGCGGAGGCGAACCAGGTGAAGTTCATCCACGCCCACCAGATCGCGAAGAACACCATCAGGTAGCCGAGCAAGCCCGCCGCCGCGTGGTTCTCGACGACGGCATGGGCGAGCTGCGCCGCCGCGGCGGCGACCGCCACGACGAACGTCAGGTCGAACAGCAGCTCCAAGGGGGTCGCGGCGCGATGAGGTTCCTCCGTGTCCCGAGGCAGCATCGGAACCCGCCATCGCCGGCCGCTCGCCGCCGTCATCCCAGAATGGTCACTCATCGAGTGCCGTCCTCCTCCCGAGCTGCGTCTCGACTGCGTGCCGCCCGATCGTCGACGGGCTCGACCACGCGATTGCAGCAGCCGGTGGACTCCTCGACCGCGGTGGTCAGCGAATCCTCGCGTACGACGAGCGAGCGGCCAACACACGAATGATCGAAGATCGACATCTGCCGAGGGTTGTCTGCCTACCTTCTGGAAGGTAGTCTTCGGCGCGTGGCGGATACCAGAACCAGGCTGCTGGACGCGGCAACCGAACTCGTGCGCAGCCGTGGGTACTCCGCGTTCAGCTACGCCGACCTGGCCGCCGCCGTGAAGATCAGGAAGGCGAGCATCCACTACCATTTCCCCACCAAGGAGGACCTCGGGGCGGAGCTGGTCAGTTCCTGGCGGGCAGAGTCATTGGCCTCGATGGAGCGGATCGGCCGGGACGGTGTCGACACGTTCGACAAGCTGGAGCGTTACGCGACGCTCTACCGCGCCGATCTGCCGCACGGGTTGATCTGCCCGTGCGGCGCGCTGGCCGCCGAGGCCGATGCGATCCCGGGGCGGGTCCGGGCGGAGGTCGACCGGTTCTTCGCCGCCAGCATCGGGTGGCTGACGCGAATCCTGGAAGAGGGGGCGGCTCGGGCGGAGGTGCGGGCCGACGTCGATCCCGCCCGGTCGGCCCGGTCCATCTTTTCCTCATTCCAGGGGGCGTTGATCGTGGCCCGGTCCATGGCCGACGCCGAGTTCTTCGACGAGGTCGTCTCGACCACGCTCGCCAGGCTCCGTGCCTGAGCGGCACTGACTCGATGACATCCCGCCCGAACCCGAATCCGCCCCATGCCTACCAACTAGTTGGTAGATATCGGGGTGCGGCGAGCACTTCCCTCCACCACTGCGCCGCATGACATGCGATGCCGCGCAGGAGCACCGAAAGGAACGATCATGACCACAGCGAACACGGTCGGTAGCACCCGTCCCTACGCCGACGCGAAAGGATTGCGGGACAACGCCGAGGCGGTTCGTGGCAACCCGAGCCTCGGGCATACCGTCTTCCGGGTCTCGGGTGTCTCCGCCGGCGGCCTGGCCGTTGACGGCCGGACCGGTCCGCTGACCCAAGCCGGGCAGACCGAGCAAGCCCGGTCCGGGCGGTTCACGTTCCGGGTCGACGAGCCGGTCAGCCTGGGTGGCGAGGACACGGCGACCTCCCCGGCCGAGTACCTGCTGCAGGCCCTCGTCGGTTGCTATGCGGTCACGATCACCTCGCTCGCGGCTCTGCGGGAGATCGAACTCGACAGCTTCACGATCGAGACGGACTTCCACCTCAACCTGGCTGGTTTCCTCGGGGTCGATCCGCAGGCCCGCCCCGGTGCCGAGAGCATCAACATCGAGGTGTCGCTGGTCAGCCCCACGGCCACCCGCGCCGAGCTGGAAGATCTGATCAAGGCCGTCGAGCAGCACTCGCCCATCCGCGACACGATCGCCAACCCGGTCCCCGTCACGACCACCCTCAGGTAGCCGATCCGCACGCAGGGGCGCCGCCTGCACACCGCGCGGCCGCGCCCCTGCCGCACCGGGCTCTCGTCGTGGCGTTCCGGCGGGAGTCGACCGCACGAAAGGCGACGGAGCAGCCGATGACGCTCGGACATCGTCATGTCCAACTTGGACTTATCGCGACGGTGCAGGTGCTGGGCATGGCCATGTGGTTCTCCGCCTCCGCGGTCGTGCCCGCCCTGCGCGAGGCCTGGCACATCGGTGACCTTCAGGCGGTGTGGCTGACGGCCTCGGTGCAGGTCGGATTCGTCATCGGAGCGGCCGCCTCGACCCTGCTCAACCTGCCGGATCGCGTCCCGCCCCAGTACGTCACCGCGGGTAGCGCACTCGCCGCGGCGGCGAGCACCGCGGCCGTTCCGGCCCTCGCCGATGGGTTCGCGACCGCGGTGGCGCTCCGCCTGCTCACCGGCGCGTTCCTCGCCGGGATCTATCCCGTGGGCATGAAGCTGATGGCGTCCTGGTTCGGGGCGTCGGGCAGGGGGCAGGCGCTGGGTGTCCTGGTCGGCGCGCTCACCCTGGGCTCAGCGTTGCCCCATCTGATCAACGGGTTCGGCAGGCTGCCGTGGCACGCCGTCCTGTTCGCCGCCGCCGCGCTGGGGGTGGTCGCCGCGGCGGTGGCCGGGCTCCTGGTGCGGCAGGGGCCGCATATCGGCGTGACGGGTGCGCGTCTGCACCCCCGGTACGCGATCGAGATGTTCCGGGAGCGTGGCCCCCGGCTGGCGAACCTGGGGTACTTCGGCCACATGTGGGAGCTCTACGCCCTGTGGACGTGGCTGCCGGCCTTCCTGCTCGCCAGCCGGGCAGACAGCGGCGCGGTGGGGCCACCGCAGGCGTCGCTCGGCCTGATCGCGTTCGTCGTGATCGGTGGCGCGGGAGCGGTCGGCTGCCTCGTGGGAGGGGTGGGGGCGGACCGGTATGGCCGCGCTCCGGTGGCCGCGGCGGCGCTGGTGGTCAGCGGCGCCTGCTGCCTGGTGTCGCCGCTGATCTACGGGGCGCCGATGGTCGTCCTTCTCCCCGTGCTGCTGGTGTGGGGCGCCGCGGTGATCGCGGACTCCGGCGTGTTCTCCACCGCGCTGAGTGAGGTGGCCGACCACCGCTACGTCGGTACCGCGCTGACCGCCCAGACCGCGATCGGGTTCCTGCTGACCGTCGTGAGCATGAACGTCGTCCCTCTGCTGGCGGCTCAGCTCGGCTGGCGGTACGCCTTCCTGCTGCTCGCGCCCGGGCCGGTGCTGGGCGCCCTGGCGATGCGATCACTCGGCCGCCGGCTCCGGTCTGAGGCCTCGGACGGGCGCAGCGCCGATCCGGTGGCACGGGGGAGCTGAGCGCGGACCCGGCCGGGGCACGGCGCTCCCACCGGTGGGGAAGAGGCGCAGGAGACCCACCTCGCTCGTGCGCATCCGGCCGGGAGGACCCGGTACCCGGGTTTCGGGTCACGAGGTCCCGACATCGACGGCCGAAGTCCGGTACTCTTTTGCAAGTCTCTTGCAGTTGCTATGAGACAGCGTTGGTGGTCGTTCTGGCCGTTCGACTCCGCCGACGTCGCGGGTCGGCCCGTCCTGCGGGCCGACCTGCACTGCGCACGGGCCCGGCTCACGTCGAGGCGGGCACGGATATCCCCACTCCACCGCGGGTCTGGGCGCCGTACTCGGCGATCGCGGCATCGAGGTCGAGCGGCGCGGTGATCATCTCGACGTGCGCCGGGAGCCGGTCGGCCGGGACGAGCCAGCTGACCTCGAACTCGATGCCGTCCGGGTCCTTTGCGTAGAGCGCCTTGGTGGTGCCGTGGTCGGAGGCGCCGACGAGCGCGCCGCGCTCGGTCAGTACGCCGGCGATGCGCTTGAGCTCGGCGAGGGTGTCGACCTCCCAGGCCAGATGGTAGAGCCCGACGGTCGCCCGCCCGGCCTGCGAGGCGCCCGCCTTCTCGCCGATCGCGAACAGGCCGAGGTCGTGGTCGTTGGTCGAGTCCTCGGCCTGCAGGAAGGCGGCCCGGCCGGGGATGGAGACCTTGGTGCGAAAGCCGAGGGTCTCGGTGTAGAAACCGACGCTGCGGTCGACGTCGCGGACGTAGAGGACGGCGTGGTTCAGGCGCTGGATGGGCATCGAAGCCTCCCAAGAAAGTTGAGCTTTCAACGAGGAGTGTAGAAGCGAATATGTGAAGGTTCAAGCAAACTCGGTAGGCTGGTCGCCGTGGACGGTGGTACCCGCTGGCTGGACTCCGACGAACGGCGCGCCTGGTTGTCGTTCCTCGCGATGGTGTCACTGCTCGAGGCCGCCCTGGACCGCCAGCTGCAACGCGACGCCGGGATGCCGCACGCCTACTACCGGATCCTGGCGATGCTCTCCGAGGTACCCGACCGTACGCTGCGGATGAGCGACCTCGCCTCGATCACCCACAGCTCGCAGAGCCGGCTCTCCCACGCGGTGGCCAGGCTCGAACGCAACGGGTGGGTACGCCGTCGGCCCTGTCCGGACGACGGGCGCAGCACGCTCGCCGAGCTCACGAGCGTCGGGTATAGCGTGCTCGCCGCGGCGGCGCCGGGTCATGTGCACTGCGTCCGCGAGAACCTGTTCGATGTGCTGACCGCCGAGCAGATCGGGCAGCTGCACGACATCTGCCAGGCGGCGCTGGCGCGGCTGGCCGCGGCGCCCGGGGCGGTCCCGATCCCGGGCGCCTGCGAACCCGTGACCGACCCCGCCCCGGGCTGACCCGGATCGGTCCACCTCGCCCCGACCGAGGCTGGCAAGCTGGGCCCATGGGAATACTGGTCCTGCTCCGACACGGGCAGAGCGTGTGGAACGCCGAGAACCTGTTCACCGGATGGGTCGACGTGCCGCTGTCCGAGCTCGGTGAGAAGGAGGCGCGCCGAGGCGGCGAGCTGATGCGCGAGGCCGGCCTGCTCCCCGATGTCGTGCACACGTCCCTCCTCCGCCGGGCGATCTCCACGGCCAACCTCGCGCTGGATGTGGCCGACCGGCACTGGATCCCGGTCCGCCGCGACTGGCGGCTCAACGAGCGGCACTACGGTGCGCTGCAAGGCAAGAACAAGAAGCAGACCCAGGAGGCCTACGGCGCGGAGCAGTTCATGCTCTGGCGCCGCTCCTACGCCGTCCCGCCACCGCCGATCGAGCTCGGCTCCGAGTTCTCCCAGGACGGGGACCCGCGCTATGCGGACCTCGGTGACAGCCTCCCGCGCACCGAATGCCTCGCCGATGTCGTCGCACGGTTCCTGCCGTACTGGGAGTCTGCGGTCGTGCCGGACCTGCGGGCCGGGCGGACGGTCCTGATCGCCGCGCACGGCAACTCGCTGCGCGCACTGGTGAAGCACCTCGATGGCATCTCCGACGACGACATCGCCGAACTGAACATCCCGACCGGCATTCCGCTGCGCTACGACCTCGACGGCGAACTGCGCCCCACCAACCCGGGCGGCACCTATCTCGATCCCGACGCCGCGGCCGCCGCGATCACGGCGGTGGCGAACCAGGGACGCTGAGCGGCCGAAGCACTCCGCCGTTGCGTAAACGGATGGTAAACGGCGGCGGAAATGTGGCATCCCGGACAGTCGGCAGCGTCACGACCGGCCGTTCGGGCTGGCCGCCGGGGCGCCCCGCAAGCCTACGATGCCGCCGTGACTGCCCTGGCCTGCTCGGCGCTAGCGGCCGCGGCCCTCGTGCTCGGCCTCATGATCGGCCTCGTCTGGGGCGGGAAGTTGGCCCGCGCCCGTTCCCGGCGCCGTGACGACGAAGGGACGCCGACGCTCGGCGCCCTGCTGCAGCGGGTGTTCCGCTCCTCGGGAGCGGGGCTCGCGGTGCTCGCGGACACCGGCGATGTGGTGCTGCACAACCCGCGCGCCGCCGACCTCGGAGTCGTCCACTCGGGCCTGCCCGATGCCCGCGCATGGGCGGTCTGCCAGCAGGTTGTGGAGAAGGGGACGCCACAGGACGTCGACCTCTCACCGCTGGCATACCGCGGCAGGCAGCCCGCCGCGGTGCTGGCCACGGTCCGGCCGCTCGGCGACGGGTTCACCGTGGTGGAGGCGGCCGACACGTCCGAGGCCGTCCGGTTGGAGGCGACCCGGCGCGACTTCGTGGCCAATGTCAGCCACGAGCTCAAGACCCCGGTCGGTGCGATCGGGCTCCTGGCCGAGGCGGTTCTCGATGCGGCCGACGATCCGGATGAGGTCCACCACTTCGGGTCCAAGATCCTCCACGAGGCCGCGCGGCTCGGCAACCTCGTCACCGAGCTGATCGCGCTGTCCCGCCTGACGGGGGCGGAGCGGCTTCCCGAGCTCGCCGCCGTTGAGATCGACGAGGTGGTGCGCGAGGCGCTGACCCGATCGCGGCTGTCGGCCGAGTCCGCCGGAATCGCCATCACCGTCGACGCCTCGTCGGGTCTGGTGGTCGACGGTGACCGGACGCTGCTGGTCACCGCGCTGTCCAACCTCGTCGAGAATGCGATCGCCTACTCCCCGCGAGGTGCCTCGGTGTCCGTGACCCGGCGGCGTAGGGGTGACGTGATCGAGGTTGCCGTCACCGACCGTGGCATCGGCATCGCTCCCGAGCACCAGGAGCGGGTGTTCGAGCGCTTCTTCCGCGTCGATCCCGCTCGCTCGCGGGCCACCGGCGGCACCGGGCTGGGGCTGGCCATCGTCAAGCACGTGCTCGCCAACCACGGGGGCGAGGTCCGGCTGTGGAGCCGGCCCGGGACCGGATCCACCTTCACCATGCGGCTGCCCGCTCGCGCCGCGGTGGACCAGGACCCGCTGCCCGGTGCCGGGCACGAGGAATCGCCCGATCCGGCACGGACTGCCGAGAGAGCTGGAGGACTGAAATGACGAGGGTTCTCATCGTGGAAGACGAGGAATCCTTCGCCGACCCACTGGCGTTCCTGCTGCGCAGGGAGGGCTTCACCACGGCGGTGGCCACGACGGGCCAGGCCGCGCTGGAGGAGTTCGACCGCAACGGAGCCGACATCGTTCTGCTCGATCTCATGCTGCCCGGGATGAGTGGAACCGACGTGTGCAAGGCGCTGCGCTCCCGCTCGACCGTCCCGGTGATCATGGTGACGGCGCGGGACAGCGAGATCGACAAGGTCGTCGGGCTCGAACTCGGCGCCGACGACTACGTGACCAAGCCCTACTCCGCGCGCGAGCTCATCGCTCGCGTACGTGCCGTGCTCCGGCGTGGCGGTGACGGCGGCTCCGAGGCGGAAGGTCTTCCCGGAGTGCTCGAGGCGGGCCCGGTGCGGATGGATGTCGAGCGGCACGTGGTGAGCGTGAACGGCGAGGAGGTCTCGCTGCCGCTCAAGGAGTTCGACCTGCTCGAGTACCTGCTGCGCAATGTGGGCCGGGTGCTGACCAGGGGGCAGCTCATCGACCGGGTATGGGGCGCCGACTACGTCGGGGACACCAAGACGCTCGACGTGCACGTCAAGCGGCTGCGCTCCAAGGTCGAGGCCGATCCCTCGGCGCCCCGGCATCTCGTCACCGTCCGCGGCCTCGGCTACAAGTTCGAGGGCTGAAACCGCGCCCGGCGATCGCGTGGACGACGTGTCCGGAGCAGGGGGAGGCCCGGGGTGCTGCCCGCTCGACGGAGCCCGCCGTCGGCGCGATGTGCTACGGGCTATCGCGATCGGTCGAGACAAGATCGAAACTCAACAGTAACCTGGTCGCATGAGTCCGGGTGTAGTTGACGTGGCTCCAGTCGTTCGTCGGTCGGTGGGATCGTCGGCCCCACGGCCGCGGCCGGTCGAGAGGCGGGACGCGGACCGGCGCGCGGCTCGACCCGACGTGGCGCTGCGGCGCACCGCCGAGGCGCGGCCGCCGGGTGGCCGCCGGTGGTCCCGGCGCACACAGCGGGACGGACGGGAGGGACCGTTCGGCGCAGAACTCAGCGGGAACGCTTGGACCCTTGACGTCGTTCGAGGCACGGTGTAGCCGATGAGCGCAGAGATCGACCCGCCGCGTCAGCGCACGGTTGCGGAGCTGCTTGCCGAGAACGGCGGGCCCGTGACCGGCCGTCGCCGCCGCCGGCGCGATGAGGACGAGGCGGACGGGACCGCTCCGCCGGACCTGCGCACGGCACCGCCGGCCTTCGACCCGTTCGCGCCCGCCGGGCGCCAGGGGCGGGCGCCCGAACCCCACGTCACCGGCCGGGGCGACGGCCCCGACCCACGGCCACCGGCCGCCGAGCAGGCTCGCAGGCTCGGCAGCATCGCCCCTGCCCCCGTGGCCTCTGGGCCCACCGCCCCGGCTTTTCCGGCCCCCCCGAAGGACCTGGGGTCCCCGTCCAACGGCATCTCGCTCAACGGCGGTCACGCCCCGCCCTCGGTGGGGGCGCCGGAACAGCCGCCTTCGCGGTTCGCCGCTCCCCAGGCCCCGCCCGAGCGCCCCACCGAGGTACTGCCACGGGTCCGGGACGTCCCGAACGCCACCCCCCGGCCATCGGTCGAGGACTTCACCGGCCCGATCGACCGCTATCCGGGGACGGCGACCACCGGTCTTCCGCCGGGTGGCCAGCTCCCGCCGGCCGACCCCGCCGACCCGGACAGCCGCGGCCACCACGGCAGCGACGGCCACCCCGAGCCCGACGGCCGCGCCGCGCCCGTCGCCGACCCGGGCCCCCCGACCCAGGCGGCACGTCTCGACTCCTACGACGACCACCCCGCGGGCCTGCCCCCCGACGTCGACCCGCCGGGCGGGCTGCATCCGGACCTCGACCCGACCGAGATCCAGCCCGCGCGCCGCCTCGGCCGTCCCCGAGAGGACGAGTCCACCGGTGGGGCATGGGCAGCGGTCATCGTGCAGTGGATCGCGGGCGCGCTCGCCGGTGCGGGCCTGTGGGTCGGGTTCCGCTTCCTGTGGTTCAACCTGCCGGTCGTCGCGCTCGCCGCGGCGGTGCTGGTCACCGTCGGGCTCGTGCTCGGTGTCCGGACCTTGCTGCGCAACGACGACCTGCGCACCACGATCTTCGCGGTGCTGGTCGGGCTGTTGCTCACCGTGTCCCCGGCCATACTCGTGCTGCTCGGTCGGTGACCCGTGGTGGCTCTGCCGGTCTCGCCCGTCGCACTCTCGACCGCGTCGGTGTATCCGGAGCCGGTCGCGGCCGCGTTCGAGATCGCCGCAGAGCTCGGCTACGACGGTGTCGAGTTGATGGTCTGGAACGACCCGGTGAGCCAGGACATCATGGCCGTGCATCGGTTGGCCGACCGGCACGACCTCCCGGTCCGCGCGGTGCACGCACCCTGCCTGGCGATCACCCAGCGGGTGTGGAGCGCCGACCCCGTGATCCGGATCCGCCGTTCCGTGGCGGCGGCGGCGGACCTCGGCGCCAGCACGGTTGTCGTGCATCCCCCGTTCCGCTGGCAGCGTCGGTACGCCCGGCTCTTCGCCGGCGAGACGGCGCGCGCCCATGAGCGCAGCGGCGTACGGCTGGCTGTGGAGAACATGTTCCCGGTCGTTCGCGGTGGGCTCTCGGTCGATCCGTACGACCCCGGATTCGACCCGAGCGGCAACCCGTATCCACATTTCACCCTCGACCTTTCGCATACGGCCGCCGCGGGCACCGACGCGCTCGCGATGCTCGACCGCATGGGTGAGCGCCTCGTCCACCTGCACCTCGCCGACGGCAGCGGCGCCTCCCGCGATGAGCATCTGGTGCCCGGCCGGGGGACCCAGCCCTGCGCCGAGGTGTGCCAGCGGCTGGCCGCGGGTTCGTTCGCCCAGGCGGGTGGCACCGTCGTCGTCGAGGTCAGCACGCGGCGCCGCCGTACCCGGCAGGAGCGGGTCGAGGCGCTCGCGGAGGCACTGCTGTTCGCGACGCTGCATCTGAGGCCCACGACCGCCGCGGCCCCGGGGCCGTGATCCGCCGGTGAACCCGCTCCGTTGGGCCATCCTGACCGCTGCGGACAGTGCAGCGCTCAAGAGCGCGATCACGAGGATGCGGCCGACCAGGGCGGTCGTCGAGCGGTTCGTCGCGGGCGAGACCACCGCCGATGCGCTGCGGGTCGCCGGTGAACTGGTCGGCGCCGGACGTCTGGTCAGTCTCGACCATCTCGGCGAGGACGTCACCGAGCCGGCCGCGGCGGCGCTCGCCGTCGAGGCGTACACCGAACTCCTGGCCGGGCTGACCGACGCGGGCCTCGCCGGGCAGGTCGAGGTGAGCGTCAAGCTCAGCGCCCTGGGCCAGGCCATCGACGAGGACCTCGCCGCCGGGCACGCCGAGCGGATCTGCGCCGCCGCCGCGGCCGCCGGATCCATGGTCACCCTCGATGCCGAGAACCACGCCACGACCGACTCCACGCTGCGCGTGCTGCGCTCGCTGCGGGAGCGGTGGCCGTGGGTGGGGGCGGTACTGCAGGCCTACCTGCGGCGCACCGAGGACGACTGTCGCGCGCTGGCCGGTCCCGGATCTCGGGTACGGCTGTGCAAGGGCGCCTACGCCGAGCCGCCGTCGGTCGCGTTCACCACCGTCGGGCAGGTGCGCGACAGCTACGTTCGCTGTGCCGACGTCCTGCTCGCCGGGCGGTGCCTCCCCATGTTCGCCACCCACGACCCGGTACTCGTCGACGCGGTCACCGACCGGATCGCAGCGACCGGGCGGGGGCGCGACGAGGTCGAGTTCCAGATGCTCTACGGCGTCCGACCCGATGAGCAGCACAGGCTGGTCGGGGCCGGGCACACCGTGCGGGTATACGTCCCGTACGGCCGGCAGTGGTACGGCTATCTCATGCGGCGGCTCGCCGAACGGCCGGCCAACGCGGCGTTCTTCCTGCGCGCACTGACCGGACGGACCCACACGATGCGGCGACGATCGGTCTTCTGAGATTCTCGGGGGGTGCCCGCCCGACTCCTGCGCGTCCCCCTGACTTCGCCCGGCGCGGCGCCGCCGCTCGCCGACGCAGCCAGCCTCGGCCCGTTCGACCCGCACCAGCCGCCCTGGCCGGGCCGGGAGATCACCTCCGGCGAGGTGACGATGCACGTTCGGGAAACCCCGGGCGCCGCGGGCGCGCCCGCGGCGGTCTACGTCCACGGGCTCGCCGGGTCGGCCACCAACTGGACCGACCTCGCCGGGCTGCTGGCCACCCGTGCCGCGGGACTCGCCGTCGATCTTCCCGGGTTCGGTCTCTCGCGCCCCCTGACCACCGGGGGGTACACCCCCGCCGCGCACACGGAGGCTCTGCTGGGATTCCTCGCCGGTCGTGGCCGTCCGGTGCATCTGCTCGGCAACTCCCTCGGCGGCGCGGTGGCGCTGGCCGTCGCGGCCCGTCGTCCGGACCTCGTGCGCACCCTCACGCTGATCTCCCCGGCCATGCCCGATCGCCGTCCCGACCCGCGCCGGATGTCCGATCCGTGGATGGCGTTGGCGATGCTGCCCGGGGTCGGGCGCCGCGCCCGCGTCCGGCTCGCCGCGACCAGCCCGCGGACCCGCGCCGAGCAGGTCATGCGGCTGTGCTTCGGTGACCCCTCGCTGGCGCTCGAGCACCGGCTGGAGGAGGCCGCCGCCGAGATGGCGGCCCGCGCTCAACTGGAGTGGGCGAGCGAGGCGGTGACCAAGGCGAGCCTGGGCCTGTTCGCGCTGTGGCTGCGTCCGGGCAACGGTTCGCTCTGGTCGGTGGCCCGGCGGGTGACCGTGCCCACGCTCGTGGTCTGGGGTGACCGGGACCGGCTGGTCGCGCCGCGGCTGGCGGACCGGACCGTCCGGTCGCTGCCGCGGGGCCGGCTGCTCATGCTGCCCGGAGTAGGGCATACCGCCCAGATGGAATGCCCGGAACGGGTGGCGGTGGCGGTGGCGGGGATGTGGGACGCGGTCGGGTGCGGAGAGTGGGAAGATCCTGGGTGACCGCTGCGTTGCCGGAGTCGGACGACGCATACGCAATCCGAGGAGCATCGCTATGGCGCTACCGCCGCTCGTGGAGCCGGCCGCCGAACTGACCAAGGACGAGGTGGTGCGCTACAGCCGTCACCTGATCATCCCCGATGTCGGGATGGAAGGCCAGCGGCGGCTGAAGAACGCCAAGGTTCTGGTCATCGGCGCGGGTGGACTGGGCTCGCCGGCGCTGCTGTATCTGGCCGCGGCGGGCGTGGGCACGCTCGGCATCGTCGAGTTCGACGTCGTCGACGAGTCGAACCTGCAACGACAGGTCATCCACGGCCAGTCCGACATCGGCCGGTCGAAGGCCGAGTCCGCCCGCGACTCGATCGCCGAGATCAACCCGTATGTCGAGGTGCGGCTGCACCAGGTGCGGCTGACCTCGGAGAACGCGTTGGACATCTTCCGGGACTACGACCTCATCCTGGACGGCACCGACAACTTCGCCACCCGCTACCTGGTCAACGACGCGGCTGTGCTCCTCGGCAAGCCGTACGTCTGGGGCTCGATCTTCCGGTTCGAGGGCCAGGTCTCGGTGTTCTGGGACGACGCCCCCAACGGCAAGGGGCTCAACTACCGGGACCTCTACCCCGAGCCGCCCCCGCCCGGGATGGTGCCTTCCTGCGCCGAGGGCGGCGTGCTGGGCGTGCTCTGCGCGGCCATCGGCTCGACCATGGTCAACGAGGCGATCAAGCTGATCACCGGGATCGGTGAGCCGCTGCTGGGCAGGCTCGTCGCCTACGACGCGCTGGAGAGCACCTGGCGGACGATCACGATTCGTAAGGACCCGCAGACCCCGCCGATCACCGAATTGATCGACTACGACTCGTTCTGCGGTGTGGTGTCCGACGATGCACAGGCGGCCGCCGCCGGTCACACGATCACCGCGACCGAGCTCAAGGAGATGATGGACGCGGGCAAGGACTTCGCGTTGATCGACGTCCGCGAGCCGCACGAGTACGCGATCGTCAGCATCCCGGGTTCGATCCTCATCCCGAAGGACCGGATCCTCTCCGGAGAGGCGCTTTCCGAACTGCCCCAAGGAAAGCCCGTCGTGCTGCACTGCAAGTCCGGCGGTCGTTCCGCGGAGGCGCTCGCGGCACTGCACCGGGCGGGCTTCGCCGACGCCGTGCACGTGGGTGGCGGGGTTCTCGCCTGGGTCAACCAGGTCGACCCCACCTTGCCGACCTACTGAGCCCCGGCCCGAAGGCTCGCTCGGGCCCGTCCGCGGCCTGCACGGACCGTGACGACCGGGCGAGTATCGATGCTCCACCCGGAGCAGTGACAAACGTCCATTGAGGCCAATAGGGTCCCCCCTTGAAGATCGAGACGGATCCGGGGATGTCGCGTCGCAGCGTCGCGAGCCGCAACCGCGGTGGTCTGTCACCGATGCTGCGGGGGGCTGTGGGCGTCGATGGGCGTTGCGATCGAGGAGAGTACGAGGCGATGCGCCCTGCCCGGGTGCGACGCGACGTTCGAGATCATTCCGGGCCGTCCGGAGCGGCGGTACTGCACAGCGGCGCACCGGGTCGCCGCGCGCCAGGCCAGGCGGGCGGCCGCGCAGTCGGGAGGTGACGCACGGCTCGCCGAGGCGCTGCCGTGGCTGCGTCCCGCCGATGGGCCGCCGGGTCCACCGGTGTCCCGGTCGGCCGTCGAGCCGTGCCTGCGCGTCGACGGGGCACCGCGCCACCCGATGCCCGACGGTGCCGTCCCAGGGAAGGGGCTGACGCGTCGCAGCCGTGCGGTTGCGGTGTTCGGTGCCGTCGGGCTGATCGTCGGCGGCTATCTGATCACCGCCTCGGAGCCGGCGCGCCCCGCGTCCGGGATCGCCGCGCAGGTCGCGCCCGGCTACGCCACCAACGACGACTGGGCCGCCCGCGCCCAGGTGGCCCTCGCCTCGGTCAACCAGCAGCTCGACGTGATCGCGCAGACCGAGGAGGTCTGGAACAGGGTCCCGGCTGCGCAGCGCTCCGGCCTCCCGCTGCCGGTGCGTCTGCTGCAGGAGCGCAAAGCCCTGCTGGAGCGGCAGAAGACGACCCTGCAGGCGCAGCTGGCCACCTACCATTCGCTCGAGCTGGCCGTCGAGGAGCTGCGCCGGGCCGAGGAACGGCTCGCCGTGGTGGAGAAGTCGCTGCGCGATGTCCCACCGGAGGCGCTGCGCACGCCGGAGCAGGCAGCCGTCATCGCCGCCCTGGAACAGCAGCGCGACACGCTGGTGCGCCATCGCGATGCGAAACGCGAGGCGCTGCGCAGTCTCAGCGACGGGGTGCAGGGCGCCACCCACACCCCGTTGCCCGACGACGGCCGCCGGACCACCGAGGTCAGCAACGAGGTGCTCGCGCTGGCGCACGACCCGCGCGGGGGTGAGGGCACCCCGAACGACCGGTCGAGCCTGCATCGGCCCGAGGTGACCGCCGGACGCGACGAGGAGGAGGCCAAACCGGGCGCACGGGTCGCCACCAGCGGTCCGCCCGACCCGCGGGGCCCCGGCCACGAGGCCGGCGAGCGGCGGGCAAACCCCGAGAACCGCGGGGGTGGCGGCGGACCGGTCGAGACGGTCACCAGCACGGTCGACGACGTCGCCGCCGGCGCCAACGAGGCGGTGGGCGCCCCGGCCGGGGGGTCCGGGAGCGCCGCCCAGGGACCGGCGGAGCGGGGCGCCGCCCCGCAGGCGGCCGCCCCGCGTTCCGGGTCGGCTCCCGGCACGGCCCCAGCGGGCACCCAGGCACAGTCGCCGGCGCCCGGCCCCGCCGCTGCGGCACCGGCACCGGCACCGGCCCCCGCCGGTGCCCCCGCGCAAGCCCCGAGCGCCATCGCCGGGCCCGCGATTCGCACCATGTCCGGCGGCCTCGCCGGCCCCTACACCGATGCCGCGTTGCAGCAGGCCGACCAGGAGGTCGCGGCCCGGTATGCGGCGTCGGAGGGGGCGCCCTCGGGCAACAACCGGACGGCCCCGGTGCAGTACGGCGGGAACCGCCCGGCCGGCGCGGGGACGGCCGAGTAGGGCCCGGCCGACCGGCGGTGGGCGGATCTTCGGGCCGATCCCGCGTGGCGGCGGTGCCTTCCGTGCCACCGCCGGTACCGTGCGAGATCGTGACCGCTGCTCACACACGCTCCACCGGTTCGCCCGGCCTCGGCGACCCCTTGCCGCAGCACGTCCGGACGGCCTTCAGGGTCGCTGATGATCAGCCCCGCCCGGTCGGGTGGGCAGGCATGCGGGCCTGGCAGTGCGGGGACGCGCTGATCCGCCCGGTGACCGACAACGCGATGGCCGCCTGGTCGGCGGGCGTCCTGGAGAACCTGGAGGTCGAGGGCGTGCGGATCGCCCGCCCGCTGCGGTCCTCCGACGGTCGCTGGGTCGTGGCAGGCTGGGCGGCCTGCCGCTTCCTGCCGGGCACCGCGGAACCCTGGCACGACGAGGTCGTCGCGGCGGCGATGCGCCTGCACGAGGCGACGGCCGCGGTACGGCGGCCGCGGTTGCTCGACGACCGCGACGACGTCCTGTCCCACTCGGCGGCGGCGGCGTTCGGCGAGCGGCGGCTCACCCTCGATCCGCGCACCGGCGGCGACCTGTTCACCGAGCTCGCCGCGTACCGGCGGCCGATCCGGCTCGTGCCGCAGGTCGTGCACGGCGAACTGTTCGGCGCCGTCCTTTTCGATGAGAGCCGCGGCCCCGCAGTGCTCGACCTCGTCCCGTTCTGGCGGCCTGCGGAGTGGGCCGCCGCAGTGATCGTCATCGACGCCCTGGCCTGGGGCGGAGCCGATGAGGCGATCCTGGACCGCTGGGCGCACCTCGACGAGTGGCCGCAGGCGCTGCTGCGTGCCATGCTCTACCGGCTTGCGCTGCACGCCCAGCACCCCGAGGGCACCGCGCAGACGCTGGCGGGGCTCGAACACGCGGCCGGGCTCGTCAGCAGCAGGCTCTGACGACCCGGGCCGCCCGATCGGGGTGGCCGCGCCCGCACAGCCGGGCCGGATCCAGGTTGAGAACCGATTTTCCCAACCGTCACACACGGCCATGAGCGGGTAACCCGCCGTTCCTACCGTCGGTCACCGACAGACCGATGAGCAGGGAGGGCCGTTGACCGGAACAGACGGCGAATCGCAGAGCGGGCGCCGACAAGGACTCCTGACCGGCCGATGGATCGAGCACTGGGACCCCGAGGACCCCGGGTTCTGGCAGCGGACCGGTCGGTCGATCGCCAACCGCAACCTCTGGGCGTCGATCTTCGTCGAGCACGTCGGGTTCTCGGTGTGGACACTGTGGTCGGTGTTCGTCCTGTTCATGGGCCCTGAATACGGGGTGGACGCGGCGGGCAAGTTCTTTCTCGGCGCGACGGCGACGCTGGTCGGTGCCCTGCTTCGACTGCCCTACGCGTTCGCGGTGGCCCGGTTCGGTGGGCGTAACTGGACGGTGATCAGCGCACTGCTGCTGCTGGTGCCGACCATCGCCGCGGCATTCGTGCTGCGGCCCGGCACGTCGTACACGACGTTCGTGGTGATGGCGGCGCTTGCCGGTCTGGGCGGCGGCAACTTCGCCTCGTCGATGACCAACATCAACACGTTCTTCCCCGAGCGCTGCAAGGGTGGCGCGCTGGGGCTCAACGCGGGCGGTGGAAACCTCGGCGTGGCGGTGATCCAGCTCGTCGCGCTGCTGGTGATCGCGGTGACCGGCGCCGCGCACCCGACGCTGCTGCTCGCGGTGTACATCCCGCTGATCGTCGTCAGCGCGGTGTGCGCGGCACTGTTCATGGACAACATCGCCAGCGTGCGCAACGACACCGGGGCGTTCGGGCTCGCCGCGACCGACAAGCACACGTCGATCATGGCGTTGCTCTACATCGGCACGTTCGGTTCGTTCCTGGGCTACAGCTTCGCGTTCGGCCTCGTGCTGCAGACCCAGTTCGGGCGCACTCCGCTGCAGGCCGCCGCCGTCACGTTCATCGGCCCGCTGCTCGGTTCGCTGGTTCGTCCGGTCGGTGGCAGGCTGGCCGACCGGGCAGGCGGCGCGCTCGTGACCACGTGGATGTTCCTGGCGATGGCGGCCAGCACGATGCTGTGCATCCAGGCCTCGATCGCGAACTCGCTGGCGCTGTTCACCACCGGGTTCATCTTCCTGTTCGTCTTCTCCGGTCTGGGCAACGGCTCCACCTACAAGATGATCCCGGCGATCTTCCACCGGCAGGCGCTCGACCGGATCGCCGGCGGCATGTCCGAGCAGGCCGCGTGGCAGTGGGCGCGGCGGATCTCCGGTGCGGCGATCGGCCTGATCTCGGCGGTCGGTGCGGTCGGTGGACTGCTGATCAACCTCGGGTTCCGGCAGTCCTTCTCGGCCACCGGCTCCGGGGTCCCCGCGTTCTGGATCTTCCTGGTCTTCTACCTGGTCTGCACGGGTGTGACCGTCACCGTCTACCTGCGCGACTCCGCAACCGTCCACACCGGTCGTCGGCAGGTCGTCCTCGCCCGGGTGTGAGCAGGACCTGCGCCGGGACACATCCCGGAAACGTCGCCGAACCACGAATGACATCGGAGCGATCGACGATGCCTGACATGACGACGCCCACGCATTGCCCGTACTGCGCGCTGCAGTGCGGCGCGGCGGTGAGAGCGACCGGGGAGGTGACTCCGAGGCAGTTCCCGACCAACCGGGGCGGGCTGTGTCAGAAGGGATGGACGGCCGGATCGCTGCTGAGCCATCCGGAGCGGCTCACCGCCCCGCTTCTGCGCCCCACCCGCTCCGCTCCGCTGGAGCCGGTGAGCTGGACCGCCGCCCTCGACCATGTCGCGCGACGGCTGGCGCGGCTGCGCGCCGCGCACGGCCCGGACGCGGTGGCCGTGTTCGGCGGGGGCGGGCTGACGAACGAAAAGTCCTATCTGCTCGGCAAGTTCGCCAGGGTGGCACTGGGCACCTCGCAGATCGACTACAACGGGCGGTTCTGCATGTCCTCGGCCGCCGTGGCGGGCAACCGTTCGTTCGGGATCGACCGCGGGCTGCCGTTCCCGGTCACCGATCTCGACGACGCCGAGGTCATCCTGCTCGCCGGGGCGAACGTCGCGGAGACGATGCCGCCGCTGCTCGGGCACCTCGGCGGGGCCCGGCTGGTGGTGGTCGATCCCCGCCGCACGCCGACCGCGGAGCGGGCGATCGCGAGCGGTGGTCTGCACCTGCAGCTGGTGCCCGGCACCGACCTGGTGCTGGCACTCGGGATGTTGCACGCCGCGGTCGCCGACGGGCACCTCGACACCGACTACCTCGCCGCGCGGACCAGCGGCCTGGAGGAGACGTGGCAGGTAGCGGCGCGGTGGTGGCCAGAACGCGCCGAGCGGGTGTGCGGGGTGGCCGCCACCGACATGCGGGCGGCCGTCGCGATGCTCGCCGGGGCGCAGCGGCGCTACGTGCTCACCGCCCGCGGTGCCGAACAGCACGCACACGGCGTCGACACGGTCACGGCGTGGATCAACCTCTCGCTCGCGCTGGGCCTGCCTGGCCGACCCGGCTCCGGTTTCGGGACGATCACCGGGCAGGGCAACGGCCAGGGCGGGCGCGAACACGGACAGAAGGCCGACCAGCTGCCCGGGTACCGCCGTATCGACGACCCCGCGGCGCGGGCGTACGTCGCCTCGGTGTGGGGAGTCGACGCGGCGGCGCTGCCGGGCCCCGGACGCAGCGCCACCGAGTTGCTCGATGCGCTCGGCCGGCCCGGGGGGCCGCGCGCGTTGCTGCTGTTCGGTTCGAACCCGCTGGTCTCCGCGCCCGATTCGACCGCCGTCGCCGAGCGGCTGGCCGCGCTCGACCTGCTGGTCGTCGCCGACTTCCTGCCCAGCGAGACCGCGCTGACGGCCGATGTCGTGTTGCCGGTGACCCAGTGGGCGGAGGAGGAGGGCACCTTGACCAACCTGGAGGGCAGGGTGCTGCGCCGCCGCCGGGCCGTCGACCCGCCGCCGGGGGTGCGCACCGACCTCGAGGTGATCGCCGGCCTGGCACAGCGGCTCGGTGCACGTGGCTTTTCGGCCGAACCGGAGCGGGTGTTCGACGAGCTCTGCGCGGCGTCGGCGGGTGGTCCGGCCGACTACTCCGGGATCAGCTACGCCCGGCTCGATGCGGGGGAGGCGTTGCACTGGCCGTGCCCCGGCCCCGACCACCCGGGTACCCCGCGGCTGTTCCTCGACCGCTTCGCGCATCCGGACGGGCGGGCGCGGCTCGTTCCGGTCGATCTCCCCGAGCCCGCCGAGCCACCCGATGACGAGTTCCCGCTGCGTGCGACGACCGGCCGGGTGCTCGTGCACTACCAGTCCGGGACGCAGACCCGCAGGGTCGACGAGCTGGCCGCGATCGTGCCGGAGTCGTTCATCGAGGTGCATCCCGACACCGCCGCGCGCGCCGGGCTCGCCGACGGCGAGTGGGCCCGGGTCGTCTCGCGGCGCGGAAGCGCCCTGGCCCGGGTGCGCTGCGTACCGAGCCTGCGCACCGACACGGTGTTCCTGCCGTTCCACTTCGGCGGCGAGCAGGCCGCCAACCGGGTGACCAGTCCGGTTCTCGACCCACTGAGCCGGATGCCGGAGTTCAAGGTCGCTGCGGTCCAGCTCACCCCCGGCCGTGAGTGCGTAACAGTGTTAGAACACTGTTACGCACTCACAGGTGCGGAGGGCCTGTGATGCGCAGACGGGTGGTGGTCCTCGGGTACGGAATGGTTGGGGCCCGGTTCGCCGAGGAGATCCGCAGACGGGACCCGCAGGGCGCCCGCGTCGCGCTGACCGTCCTCGGCGCGGAGCCCCACCCGGCCTACAACCGGGTGTTGCTGTCCACGGTCCTGGCCGGGGGACTGCAGGCCGACGCGGTCCGGCTGCACGGGCCCGACTGGGCCGAGCGGCAGCGCATCGACCTGCGCACCGGGGTGGTCGCCACCGCGATCGACCGTGACCGCAGGGTCGTGCACTGTTCCGATGGCCGCGTCGAGCCCTACGACGACCTCGTGTTGGCCACCGGCAGCCGGGCGTTCCTGCCCCCGCTGCCCGGCCTGCGCGGTGCCGACGGCGGTCCCGGCCCCGGGGTCGCCGTGTTTCGCGACCTCGACGACTGCATGCGCATCCTCGACATGGCTCGTCCCGGCGCGCGGATCGCGGTGCTCGGCGGCGGACTTCTGGGGTTGGAGGCGGCGCGCGGACTCGCCGGGCGCGGGGTCGAGGTCACCCTCGTGCACCCCTGCGGCCACCTCATGGAACGCCAACTCGACGCCGAGGCGGGGGCGGTGCTCGCCGCCGTCGTCGGCAGGCTCGGCATTGCCCTGCGGGTCGGCGCCGGGGCCGCGAGCTGGACCCCGGGAACCGGGCTCACCTGCGACGACGGTGAGCTACTCGATGTCGACGGCGTCGTGGTGGCCACCGGCGCGCTCGCCCGGACCGGGCTCGCGGCCGAGGCCGGGATCGCGGTGGACCGCGGGATCCTGGTCGACGACCGGCTGGCCACATCGGCGCCGAGGGTGTACGCGATCGGGGACTGCGCCCAGCACGCGGCGGCCCCGGCGGGCCTGGTGCAGCCGGGCTGGGAGCAGGCGGCGGTGCTGGCCGACCTGCTCAGCGGTCACGACCCGGCCGCGCGCTACCGCGGCACCCGGACGGTGACCCGGCTCAAGGCCCGCGACGTCGACCTCGCCGTGGTGGGTGACGGATTCGCCGGCGAGAAGGCCGACCCGGAGACGGAACTGCTGCGGTTCACCGATGCGCGGCGGGGCCGCTACGCATCGCTGGCACTGCGCGACGACCTCGTCGTCGGCGGCATCGTGATCGGGTTGCCGGACGCGGCCGCGGCGCTGATCCAGCTGCACGACAGCGGTCAGCCCGCCCCCACCGACCGCCTGGCGTTGCTGCTCGGCCGCGCGCTGCCCAGCGAGGCCGTCCGGACGCCGAGCCCGGGACGACTACCCGCGTCGGCGGTGGTGTGTCGATGCAACACCGTCACCAAGGGTGCGCTGGTGAGCGCCTGGCGCGCCGGGGCGACCGACGCGGGCGCGTTGCGCCGTGCCACCCGCGCCGGCACCGGCTGCGGAAGCTGCGTCGACACCGTCGCCGGAATCTGCGACTGGCTCGCCGGGGCCGACCCGGATCCGGCCGGAGCGCTCGTCGCGGTACCCGGTCCAGACGAACAGGAGGGAGCGGCATGACACGCCGTCTGGTGGTGGTGGGCCACGGCATGGTGGGGCACCGGCTGGTCGAGACCCTGCGCGCCAAGGACACCACGGGCATCTGGCGGATCACGGTGCTGGGCGAGGAGACGCGTCCCGCCTACGACCGGGTCGCGCTCTCGTCCTATATCGACACCGGGAGCCTGGAGGAGCTGGTCCTCGCCCGGCACGACGACGAGCTGGTCGAGGTCCGGCTCGGCGACCCGGTGGTTGCGCTCGACCGGGCCGCCCAGCGAGTGCGCACCGCGTCCGGGGCGACGGTGGGCTACGACGCCCTTGTGCTCGCCACCGGCTCGACGCCGTTCGTGCCGCCGGTGCCCGGCAACGACCTGCCCGGCTGCTTCGTCTACCGCACCCTCGACGACCTGGACGCGATCAAGGCGGCGGCCGCGGCGGCAATCGCCCGGCCCGGTCCCGGCCGCCGCTCCGCCGTGGTCGTCGGCGGTGGGCTGCTCGGGCTGGAGGCGGCCCGCGCGATGCGTCTGCTCGGACTGTCCCCGCAGGTCGTGGAGATCGCGCCGCGCCTGATGCCGGTCCAGGTCGACGAGGCGGGCGGGGCGCTGCTGCGCACCCTCGTCGAGGCCCAGGGCCTCGCGGTCCGGTGCGGGGTCTCGGTGACCGGGATCGACCGCGACGGCGACCGGCTGCTCGCCCGGCTCTCCGACGGCGTCGAGCTCGACGCCGACCTCGTCGTGTTCTCCGCGGGCATCCGCGCCGCCGACGGGCTCGCCCGCGCGTGCGGGCTGCCGGTCGGGGAGCGCGGCGGCGTGCTGGTCGACCGGCGCTGCCGGACCGTGGACGAGAACATCTGGGCGGTGGGCGAATGCGCGGCCCTGGAGGGGCAGACCTACGGTCTGGTCGCGCCGGGATACGCGATGGCCGAGGTCGTCGCCGACCGGCTGCTGGGCCTCGGCTCCACCATGTCGCCCGCGGACCTGGACATGTCCACCCAGCTCAAGCTGCTCGGCGTGGACATGGCCAGCTTCGGCGACGCGCATGCGAACACCGAGGGCGCGCTGGAGGTCGTCGTCGACGATCCGGTCGCGCGCAGCTACGCCAAGCTGGTCGTCTCCCGATCCGACACCGGCGGGTCGACCCTGCTCGGCGGCATTCTCGTCGGCGACGCGTCGAAGTACGCGGCGCTGCGCCCGCTGGTCGGTTCGCCGTTGCCCGCCGACCCGGTTGCGATGATCGCGCCGAACGGGGTGGAACTCGGCGCGGACGCGCTGCCCGACACCGCCCAGATCTGCTCCTGCAACGCGGTGACCAAGGGCGTGATCCGCACCGCCATCGCCACGGGCGCCCACGACGTCCCGGCGATCAAGGCGTGCACGCGGGCGGGGACCAGCTGCGGGTCGTGCGTGCCGATGCTCAAGACGCTGCTGGCGCAGGAGGGCGTCGAGGTCTCCACGGCGCTGTGCGAACACTTCGAGTACTCGCGCGCCGAGCTGTTCGAGATCATCGCCGGGGCGGGGATCCGGACGTTCTCCGAGCTCGTCGCGTCGCACGGAACCGGCCGCGGCTGCGACATCTGTAAGCCGGCCGTGGCCTCGATCCTGGCCTCGCTCGGTACCGGGCACGTGCTGGCGGGCGAACAGGCCTCGCTGCAGGACACCAACGACCATTTCCTGGCCAACCTGCAGCGCAACGGCACCTACAGCGTCGTCCCACGGATTCCCGGCGGGGAGATCACGCCCGCCGGGCTGATCACCATCGGGGAGGTGGCACGCGACTTCGGGCTCTACACCAAGATCACCGGCGGGCAGCGCATCGACATGTTCGGTGCCCGCGTCGAGCAGCTGCCTGCGATCTGGAAGCGGCTGGTGGACGCAGGGTTCGAGTCCGGGCACGCCTACGGCAAGGCCCTGCGGACGGTGAAGTCCTGCGTCGGCACGACCTGGTGCCGCTACGGGATGCAGGACTCGGTGGGGCTCGCGATCGCGCTGGAGCTGCGCTACCGCGGGCTGCGCAGCCCGCACAAGCTCAAGTCCGGGGTGTCGGGCTGTGCCCGCGAATGCGCCGAGGCCCGGTCCAAGGACTTCGGCGTGATCGCCACCGAGAACGGCTGGAACCTCTACGTCGGCGGCAATGGGGGGTTCACCCCGCGGCACGCCGACCTGCTGGTCTCCGACGTGGACACCGAGACCCTGGTGCGGATCATCGACCGGTTCCTCATGTTCTACATCCGCACGGCGGACCGGCTGCAGCGCACCTCGGCCTGGATCGAGGCCATGGAGGGCGGGCTCGATCACCTGCGCGCCGTGATCGTCGAGGACTCCCTCGGCATCTGCGCCGACCTGGAGGCCGCGATGGCGGCGCACGTCGCCGGATACGCCGACGAATGGGCCGGGGTGCTGGCCGACGAGGAGAAGCTCGCGCGGTTCGTCTCGTTCGTCAACGCGCCGGAGGTGCCTGATCCCACGGTGTCGTTCGTCAGCGAACGCGGCCAGCCGGTGCCGCTGCCGCTCGGGATGCCGGAGCTGGTCCGATGAGCCCCATCAGCCCCACGCTGGTCTGGTATCCGGTCTGCCCGCTCGAACGGCTGCAGCCCGAACGGGGCGCGGCAGCGCTGCTGGGCAACCGGCAGGTCGCCCTGTTCCGCACCTACGACGGCGCGGTCCATGCGATCGGGAACATCGACCCGTTCTCCGGCGCCGCGGTCCTGTCCCGCGGCATCGTCGGGGACCGCGGCGGGGTCCCGGTGGTCGCCTCCCCGGTCTACAAGCAGGCCTTCTCCCTGCTGGACGGCCGGTGTCTGGACGACCCGGACACCTCCGTGCCCTGCTTCCCGGTGCGGATCAGCGAGGGCCACGTCGAGGTCGGCCTACGGGTCGTGGACTCGTGACGACGTCCGGCGTTCCGCCGCTCGCGGGCTTCACCGTCGGGATCACCGCCGCTCGCCGGGCCGATGAGCTGGGCACGATGCTGGAACGGCGCGGCGCGGTCGTGCAGCACGGGCCCGCGATCCGCATCGTCGCGCTGCCCGATGACGAGCAGCTGCTCGAGAACACCCGGGCGCTCGCGCAGGAGCCCCCGGACATCACCGTGGCCACCACCGGGATCGGGTTCCGCGGCTGGATGGAGGCCGCCGACTGCTGGGGCCTGGGCGAGCGGCTGCGCGCCGCGCTCGGCCGCAGCACCCTGCTGGCCCGCGGGCCGAAGGCGCGCGGCGCGATCCGCGCCTCCGGGCTCGTCGACGCCTGGTCGCCGGAGTCGGAGTCGACGGCCGAGGTGCTTGACCACCTGCGGGCCACCGGGGTGGCCGGGCGGCGCATCGCCGTCCAGCTGCACGGGGATCCGCTGCCCGAGGTGGTGACGGCGCTGCGGCAGGCCGGGGCGCAGGTCGTCGAGGTGCCGGTGTACCGGTGGGCGCCACCCGTCGACACCGGTCCGATGGACCGGCTGACCGACGCCGCACTGGCCGGCGGCCTGGACGTGCTCACCTTCACCAGCGCCCCCGCCGCCACCAGCCTGCTGACCAGGGCCGCCGAGCGTGGGCTGCGGCCCGAGCTGGTCGAGGCCCTGCGCGGTCCGGTGCTCGCGCTGTGCGTCGGGCCGGTCACGGCGGCTCCGCTCGAGGCGCTCGACGTGCCCACCGTGCAGCCGCACCGCTGCCGGCTCGGTGCGATGGTCCGCACGCTCGAGGCCACGGCGCCCACGCGCGCCCGCCGGATGACGGCCGCCGGGCACCGGCTGGAGCTGCGCGGGCACGCCGTGCTGGTCGATGAGGTGCTGCGGCGGGTGCCGCCCACCCCGATGGCGCTGCTGCGGATGCTGGCGCGCCGACCGGGTTGGGTGGTCCCGCGAGCCGAGCTGCTGCGCGTGCTGCCCGGCGGTGGCGACGACGAGCACGCGGTGGAGGCCGCGGTGGCCCGGCTGCGGGCGGCCCTGGGCAGGCCCAGGATGGTGCAGACCGTGGTGAAGCGGGGTTACCGGCTCGCCCTTGAGGAGGCGGGTGACCCACGATGAGCCTGCCGCTGCTGCTGGTGGCGCACGGCAGCCGCTCGGCGGCCGGCGACGCCGAGATCCGGCAGATCGTGGCGGCCGTGGCGGCGCGGGGCATCGAGGCGCGGATCGGGTACGTCGCGGTCCGTGGGCCGACGGTCGCCGAGGCGGTCGCGGGGCTCGACGGCGCGGTCGTCGTCCCGGCGTTCCTGACCTCGGGATACCACGTGCGCCTCGACCTGCCCGCACAGCTCGCCGCCGCGGGAGCCGATCCGGCGCGGTTCCCGGTCACCGCGGCCCTCGGGCCCGATCCGATGCTGGCCAGAGCCGCCGCCTCCCGGCTGCTGGCGGCGGGTCTGCGGCGGGGGGACGCGGTGGTGCTCGCGGCGGCCGGGTCCGCGGACCCGGAGGCGCTGCGCCAGGTCGCGGCGGCGGCGCGGATGCTGTCGGCGGCGGTGGGTCGCCCCGTGCCGGTCGGTTTCGCCGCCGCCGCGCTCCCGCGGATCGAGGAGCTGGTCGCGGGGCTGCGCGCGGCCGGACGGCGGCGGATCGCGGTGGCTTCGTGGCTGCTGGCGGTGGGTGAGTTCCACGACCGGATCGCCGCCTGCGGCGCCGATGTCATCGCGGCGCCGCTGGCGGCACACCCGGATGTCGTCACCGCCGTCGTGCGGCGCTACCGATCGGCCGCGCGCCGAGCCGGCGCCACCGGACGCGAACTCGGCCCGCTGGTGACCGCTCGTCGCTGAGGCCTGGCCGTGGTGGGCGTGCTCAGGCCGTGTCGTGGTGCTCGCGCACCGGCGCCGTCGCCTGGGTGAGCACGCCGAGGCAGGTGCGAGCACGACGGTCGTCTCGTCGGCGGTGCTCCGGTGGCAACCGCCCGTCCACCAGCAGCACGCCCTCGGCGCGCAGCCGCGCGGCCTGCTCGATCGCCACCTGCGGCGCGCATGTCCCGTCGGCGCGCAGCACGCGGTGCCAGGGCAGGTCGTGGCCGTCCTCGGCCAGGATCCGGCCGACCAGCCGCGGCGAACGGATCCCGGCGCGGGCGGCGACCTCGCCGTAGCTCATCGTCTCGCCCGCCGGGATGGCGGCCACGACCGAGCGCACCGCCTCCACCGCCTGCTCGTCCATCAGCCCACCACGAACTCGCGGATGGCCGTCGCGACCTCGGCGGTGCGCTCCAGGAAGATCATGTGTCCGCTGTCGATCTCGGTGACGGTGAGGGCGTCCCCCAGCTCGGCGCGGCAGCGGTCGAGCCAGGCCGGTTCGACGAAATCGTCCCGGCTCGCCGGCATGATCAGGGTGGGGGTGCCGCGCGGTGGGGTGAGCGCCGGGCGGGCCATCTCGCTCCACGCGGTGATCGCGGCTGAGCGGCAGTAGCGCCACTCCCAGCGGTCCTCGAAATGCGCCAGATGCGCGGCGACCTCCGCGTCGATCAGCTCCGGTGCGACGCCCTTCCAGCGGTCCGCCCGATCGGCCCGGGCGGCGTCGATGTCCGGGTAGGTCTCGTCGGCGCGCATGTCCTCGGCGGTCTCCAGCATGTCGTCGGGGTCGAGGCCGATGGCCGGGTCGAGTAGCACCAGGCGTTCGACCCGGTCCGGCGCCGCACGGGCCAGATGCACCGCGATGGCCCCGCCGAAGGAATGCCCGACGACGGCGACGTCGGCGATCTCGAGCCGGTCGAGCACCTCGATGGCATCGCGGACGTGCTGCTCGATACCCCAGGGCGGAGACCACGGGGAGCGGCCGTGCCCACGCAGGTCGACACCGATCCAGCGCAGCTCGGGTACCGCCTCGGCCAACGGCCGCCAGCGGGCGCCGTGCCCGGTCGCGCCGTGCAGGGCCAGGACGGGGATGCCATCGGGCGAGCCGAACATGTGGACGTTCAGCCGGCGGGCACTCTCGGGCAGCATCATCATGATGCTGCCATTTTGGGCCCGGCGCCCAGCGCCGACCTTGTCGGTGGCCCGTGGTTGCATCCTCCCGTGGTTCGTTCCTCACCGTCGCGATCCGCCCCGGCCCCGGAGCAGGCGCCCGCGCTGGTGCGCCGGCCGCGGGTCCCCGCGCCGGAGCCAGGGTGGGACGCCGCGTCCCGGCGGGTACTCGACCATCGGGAGGGCCCGCTGCGGGTGGTCGGCGGCCCCGGGACCGGAAAGACGACGCTGCTGCTCACGGCGCTGGCCCGGCGTGTGCGGGAGGGTGTGGCACCGGAGCGGATGTTGCTGCTCGTCGGCAGCAGGCGCGCCGCCGGAGAGCTCCGCGAGCGGCTCACCGAGCTGATCCACGGTACGGCCGAGGCCGGGCCGCGCACGACCCGCGAGATATTGGTGCGCACCGTGCACTCGTATGCCTTCGGCGTGTTGCGGCTGTACGCGGCGCGCAACGGCGATCCGCCGCCGCGGCTGCTGGCGAGCGCGGAGCAGGACGCCATGGTGCGCGAGCTGCTGGCAGGGGAGCTCGGCGGGGTGGTTCCCGACTCGGGCTGGCCCGAACGGCTGCGCCCGGCGCTCGGCCTGCCCGGCTTCGCCGCCGAGCTGCGTGAACTGCTCCTTCGTGCCGCCGAACGCGGACTCGGCCCCGCGGAGCTCACCGAGCTCGGCGAGCGCCACGACGTCCCGGAGTGGACCGCGGCCGGCCGGTTCTTCCGCAGCTATGAGCAGGTGATCCTGCTGCGCGGGGCCGTGGGCCGCAGCGCTCCGCAGGCCACCGCGCCCGCGCTCGACTCCGCGGAGCTCGTCGCCGCCGCACTCGACGCGCTCGCCTCCGATCAGGATCTGCTCGCCGCCGAACGCGCCCGCGTGCGCCATCTTTTCGTCGACGACGCCCAGGATCTCGACCCGCAGCAGATGGAGCTGGTGCGGGCGATCGGTTCGACGGCCGAGAGCATGCTGCTGGCCGGCGACCCCGACCAGGCGGTGCTGAACTTCCGCGGCGCCGACCCGAGGGGGCTGCGCGCCGTCGAGGCCGAGACGGCGGTGCTGACCGTCGACCATCGCGGTACCGACGTGCTGCGGGCCGCGGCGGCGCGGCTGGTGGGCAGGCTGCCCGGCGCCGGGGAGGGACGGACCCGCAGCGGGCCGCCGGGGGCGGCGCAGGCCGATCCGGACTCGCTGCGGGTGCGGGTGTTCTCCACCGCGGCGAGCGAGGCCGCCTGGATCGCCGACCAGTTGCGTCGCGCGCATCTCAACGACGGGGTGCCGTGGTCGGAGATGGCGGTGCTGGCGCGGTCGGCCCGGCGCGCCCTGCCGGCGTTGCGCCGGGCGCTGATCGCGGCCGGGGTCCCGATCGCGGCACCGCCGGACGAGCTGCCCCTTGCCCGCCAGCCCGCCGTGCTGCCGCTGCTGCTGGTGCTGCGCGGAGCGATCCGTCCGGAGCAGATCGACGCCGACGCCGCCGGCGCGCTGCTCACCTCGCCGCTGGGCTCCGCAGACCCGATGCGGATGCGCCGGCTGCGCCGGGGACTGCTGCGGCTACACGCGGCCGGGCAGCCGCCCGAGACCCGGCGCGCCGGGTCCGCGCAGCAGCCCGCGGACCCGGCGCCGGAATCGGAGTCCGAACGGGCCGGGAGCGATGCGCTGCTGGTCGAGGCGTTGCGGTCGGCGGCGGCGGGGCATCCGGATCCGCTGGCCGCGCTGCCGCGCAGCGAGACGGCTCCGCTGCGGCGGGTCGGCGCCCTGCTGGCCACGGCGGCGGCCGCGGCGCGCGCGGGACAGACCGTTGAGGAGGTGCTCTGGCGGGTCTGGCAGCAGACCGGGCTGGCGCAGCGGTGGGCCGAGGCCAGCGCGCGGGGCGGTCCGGTCGGCGCGGCCGCCGACCGCGACCTCGACGCCGTGCTCGCCCTGTTCGACGCCGCCGCCCGGTACACCGACCGGCTGCCCGGGGCCGACGTCGCCGGATTCGCCGACTACCTCGCCGACCAGCAGTTGCCCGGCGACACCCTGGCCCCGCAGGCCCCCCGCGGCGAGGCCGTCTCGCTGCTCACCGCGCACGCGGCCCGCGGCCGGGAGTGGCAGGTCGTCGCGGTCCCCGGGGTGCAGGAGGGCAGCTGGCCCGATCTGCGGCTGCGCGGCAGCCTGCTGGGCACCGAGCGACTGGTCGACCTGATGGCCGGCGTCGCCGAGCCCACGGCCGGTGCCGTCTCCCGGGTGGCTCCGCTGCTGGCCGAGGAACGCAGGCTCTTCTATGTGGCGTGCACCCGCGCGAAGCACACCCTGCTGGTCAGCGCGGTGCAGGGGGAGGACGAGCAGCCGTCCCGGTTTCTCGACGAGCTCGATCCGCTGCCGGCGGGCCCGCAGGAGGGCCGCACGGTGTATCGCCCCGGCCGAGCGCTGGTGCTCGCGGAGCTGGTGGGCGAGCTGCGCCGCGCGGTGTGCGAGCCCGAGACCGGGGACCCGGCCCGCGCGGACCGCCGTCGCCGGGCCGCCACCCAGCTCGCCCGGCTGGCGGCGGCGGGCATCCCCGGGGCGTCGCCCGACGACTGGTACGGCCTGGCCCCGCCGTCCAGCGACGCGCCGCTGCGCCCGCCCGGGGAGATCATCCCGGTCTCGCCGTCGGATATCGAGAGGATCGACGCGTGTCCGCTGCGGTGGGTTCTCGAACGCCACGGCGGCTCGGAGATCGGCGCACTCGCGGCCGTCACCGGGTCACTGGTGCACGCCCTGGTGCAGGCCCGCGCCGCCGGAGCCGACGCCGCGGAACTGGAGTGGGCGTTGCGTTCGGCCTGGTCGCGGCTGGACGCGGGAGCGCCCTGGTTCGGGCGCCGCGAGCTCGCGCGGGTGCGCGCCATGCTCGCCGCCTTCGACGCCTGGGTGCGCTCCAGCCGGGCGGAGGGGCTGCGGCTGGTGGCGGTCGAACAACCGGTGCAGCTCGATCTGGAGGGCCCCGCCCCGGGCGGCGTCGAGGCCGGGACACCGTCCGGAACCCCGCGGCGGCTGCGGTTGCGCGGCCGGGTCGACCGCCTCGAGGTCGACGCGCGGGGCAGGCCGGTCGTCGTCGACGTCAAGACGGGCAAGACGGCGCCGAGCGCGCGGCAGGTGGCCGAGCACCCGCAGCTGGCCGTCTACCAGCTGGCGGCCGCGCTCGGTGCGTTCGGCCGGTTGATCGACCAGGTGGGTGAGGGGATCGCACCGGGTGGGGGACGGCTCGTGTACCTCGCCGACCGCAGGTCCGCGGGTCAGCCGAAGGAGCCCGCCCAGCCGCCGCTCGGGGAGGCGGAGCTGACCCGCTGGCAGGAGGTCGTATGGCGTTGTGCGGACGAGACCGCGGGTGCCGTGTTCGTCGCGCGGGTCGGGCCGGACTGCGCTCGTTGTCCTGTTCGGAGCAGTTGTCCGGCGGATGAGTCCGGCCGTCCGGTGGTCAGCGGATAGGCCGTTCGCGGTAACTCTCGGCCCGTCTTCATCAACGGAATGTGATCGGCGCTGGCGGCGGCCCGACCGGGCCGAGGGCGGATCGGCCGCGCGATGTAGGTGGGATCCACGGTGCGGGGTACCGTCTGCTGCGGCCGGGCCGTTCACAGCTCCCTGCTCCCCGACCAGCGGCCGGGCCGGAGGTGACGTTTTCCGTGTCCGCTCGACGTCGGCGTGTGGCCCGTGCGGCTGGTGCTGCGATACTGGCCCTGCTGCTCGCGGCGTGCGGCAACCTGCCCGAGCCGGTGCTGGCGGTGGCTCCCGAGCCCGGTGGGGAGACACTGGCCGATCCGCCGAGCACGCTCCCGCCCATCCCGACCACCAGCGCGACCCGCACCACGGCGCCGTCCGCTCCGCCCACGACCACCCGTGCGCGGTCCAGTGCCTCGGGCCAGGCGGCCGGTTCCGGCCAGGCCGACGGTTCCGGCCAGGCCGACGGGAGCGGAGGGCCCCGGGTGGGCTGGAAGCAGATCGGCGGCGACGAGTTCAACGGTCCCGCGCTGAACACCGCCGTCTGGACGCCGTACCACAGCGCGGGCGGATTCGGGCACGGCCTGCGCCGCCCCGAGGCGATCAGCCAGTCCGACGGGCTGCTGCGGATCACGGCCAGCGGCGACGTCTCCGGTGGGATGGCCTACCACCCGGGCCAGTTGTACGGGCGCTGGGAGTTCCGGGCCCGCACCGACAAGGGACGCGGTTTCGGCTCGGCGATCCTGCTGTGGCCCGATTCCGAGCAGTGGCCGCAGGACGGCGAGCTGGACATCATGGAGGTTCCGTCGGAGAACCGGGACCGGGCGCACGTCGTGATCCACTGGGACGAGGGCGGCGACAAGGTCTTCGGCTCCAGCCACCCCGGTGACTACTCGCGGTGGCACACTTTCGCGCTCGACTGGCTGCCGGACCGGATCACCTGGTACGTCGACGGCGTCAAGCGGTTCGAGACGACCGACAAGAAGATCATCCCGACTACGCCGATGCATCTGGCCATCCAGCTCGACCAGGGCCCGAAGGCGAACTGGATCGAAGCGCCGGACGAGACGACGCCCGACGAGGTGCGGCTCGAGGTCGACTGGGTGCGGATCTACCGGCAGTGACCGCGAACCGGCCGCTCGCAGGTCACGCGCGAACAGGCGGTGCTCGGTCGCTGTCGGAGCGTTCGGGTAGAACGTCAGCGTGCAGCTGACCCCGGCGGCCCTCGCCGCCGCCCTCGGCCTGCCGCCGCCCACACCGGAGCAGGCGGCGGTGATCGCCGCGCCGCCGCGACCGGCGCTGGTGGTTGCGGGCGCGGGCGCGGGCAAGACCGAGACGATGGCGGCCCGCGTGGTGTGGCTGGTCGCCACCGGTCAGGTGTTGCCCGAGCAGGTGCTCGGGCTGACGTTCACCCGCAAGGCCGCCCAGCAGCTCGGGGCGCGGGTGCGGTCGCGGTTGCGCAGGCTGGCCGGCTCCCCGCTGCTCGACGAGCTCGACCCCAGCGGGCAGCGCAAGGCACACCTGCTCGCCGGGGAGCCGACGGTCTCGACCTACCACGCCTACGCGGGGCGGCTGGTGGGCGAGCATGCCCTGAGGCTGCCCGCCGAACCGGGCTCGCGGCTGCTGGGGGAGACGGCGGCGTGGCAGCTCGCCCACCGGGTGGTCTCGACGTGGGCGGCCGACCTGGAGATCGACCGGGTGCCCGCCACCGTCACGGCCTATCTGCTGGCGCTGGCCGGTGAGCTGGGGGAGCATCTCGTCGAGCCCGCCGCGGTCCGCAGGCTGGCCGAGCGGATGATCGCCGTGCTGACGGGTGCGCCGCGAGCGAAGGGCCAGCGGGCGGAGCCGGCGCAGGCCTACCAGCGGTGGATCGACACCCAGCGGATGCGCGTCGAGCTGCTTCCGCTGGTGGAGGCCTTCGCGGACCGTAAGCGCGCCGAGCGCGCCATCGACTTCGCGGACCAGATGGCCATCGCCGCGCAGGTCGCCCAGGCGCATCCGGAGGTGGGCGCGATCGAGCGGGAGACCTATCGCGCGATCCTGCTCGACGAGTACCAGGACACCGGGCATGCCCAGCGGGTGCTGCTGCGGGCGTTGTTCGGACGGCCGCCCGGCGAGCCGCCGCGCCCCCAGCCGCTCGCGGTCACTGCGGTGGGTGACCCCTGCCAGTCGATCTATGGCTGGCGCGGGGCGAGCGCGGGCAACCTCGCGCGGTTCCGCACCGACTTCCCGGTGCCCGGCGGCGGACCCGCCGACGAGTACGGACTGCTCACCAGCTTCCGCAACCCGCCGGAGGTGCTGGCGCTGGCCAATACGGTGTCCGAACCCATCCGGACGGCGCCCGGGGCCGTCGCCGTCGGACGGTTACGGGCCCGGCCGGGCGCGGGGCCGGGTGACGTCCGGGTGGCGCTGCTGCCCGACGTCGCGAGCGAGATCGACTGGATGGCCGACGCGATCGCGGCGCAGTGGCGCGCCGCGCAGCAGACGCAGGACGACCCGCCGACGTCGGCGGTGCTGGTGCGGCGGCGCGTCGACATGGATCCCATCGCGGCGGCGCTGCGCGCCCGGGGGCTGCCCGTCGAGGTGGTCGGACTCGGTGGGCTGCTCGACACCCCCGAGGTCCGTGACCTGGTCAGCGCCCTGCGCGTGGTGGCCGATCCGCTGGCCGGGCCGGCCGCGGTCCGGCTGCTCACCGGGGCCCGCTGGCGGCTCGGGGTGGCCGACCTGGCCGCGCTGTGGCAGCGCGCCCGCGAGCTCGCGCCACCGCTGCCCGGCCGGGGCCCCGGTCCGCTCAGCCCGACCGAGCTCGCCCTGGGAGCGCTGCCCGGTGAGCAGGCCGAGCAGGCCGGGCTGGTCGATGCGCTCGACGACCCCGGTCCCGCCGAGCGGTACTCGCCCGCCGGGTTCGACCGGATCCGCAGGCTGGCCCGCGAACTGGCCTGGCTGCGGTCGCGGGCCTCGGCGCCGCTGACCGACCTGGTCGCCGACGCCGAGCGGCTGCTGCTGCTCGACGCGGAGACCGCGGCCCGTCCCGGACCGGTCGGCCGGGCGCATCTGGACGCGTTCGCCGATGTGGTGGCCGAGTTCGCGGCCGGCGCCGAGATCGCCAGTCTGCCCGCCCTGCTCGACTATCTGCAGACCGCCGAGCAGGCCGAGGACGGGCTCACACCAGGGGAGATCGAGGTGGCTCGCGACCGGGTGCAGGTGCTCACCGTGCACGCGGCAAAGGGCCTGGAGTGGCAGGTCGTCGCCGTCCCGCATCTGGTCTCGCAGGTCTTCCCCGGACGCAAGATCAGCGGAAGCTGGCTCACCGACCCGTCCCAGCTGCCGGTGCCGCTGCGCGGCGACGCCGCCGACCTGCCCGGCCTGGACCTGCCGGAGGGGGCCGACCGCAAGGAGGTCACCGAGGCGGTCACCGACCATTCCGAGGCGCTCGACGAACGGCGGCTGGTGGAGGAGCGGCGACTGTTCTACGTGGCGCTGACCCGTTCCGAGCGGGTGCTGCTCGTCTCCGGACATCGCTGGGCGGCGGTGGGGGACAGACCGCGCACGCCCTCGGAGTTCCTCCTCGAGGTGCGCGCGGCGCTGGAGGCCGCACGGGGTGGCGGCCATGCTCCGGCGGTCGAGCAGTGGGCGGAGGAACCGGAGCCCGACGCGGCCAACCCGCTGGCCGGGCGGCAGCGGAGCGCGCAGTGGCCCCTGGACCCGCTGGGCGAGCGCTCGCCCGCCGTGCACGCCGCGGCCGCACTGGTGCGGCAGGCGATGCGGGAGCCGGCAGCCGGGACGGGTCCCCCGGAGCCGGAGGGGGCCGACCCCGAGGGCTGGGCCGCCGACGTCGAGGTGCTCCTGGCCGAGCGGGCCGCCGGGCGGGCCCGCCCGGCGGTGGCGCTGCCGCCTCGGTTCTCGGTGAGCCAGCTCGTCGAGCTGGCTGCCGACCCCGACGCGCTGGCCGCGCGGTTACGCCGTCCGCTGCCGCTGCCGCCCAACCCGCACGCACGCCGAGGCACCGCGTTCCACGCCTGGTTGGAACAGCGCTTCGGCGCGGCCCAGCTGCTCGACCTGGACGAGCTGCCCGGGGCGGCCGACGACGACGCGGCCGCCGATGCCGAGCTGGCCGAACTGCAGGACGCGTTCCTCGCGTCCACCTGGGCGGACCGGCGACCGGTGGAGGTCGAGGTCCCGTTCGAGACGGTGATCAGCGGGATCGCCGTGCGCGGCCGGATGGACGCGGTGTTCGCCGACCCCGACGGCGGCTTCACGGTCGTCGACTGGAAGACCGGGCCACCGCCGGACAGCTCGCGCATGCCGGCCATGGCCGTCCAGCTCGCCGCCTACCGGCTCGCCTGGGCGGGGCTGGCCGGGGTCGAGCTGGAGCGGGTGCGGGCCGCGTTCCACTACGTCCGAGTGAACCGCACCGAGCGCCCGGTCGATCTGCTCGACGCCCGGGGACTGCAGGAACTGCTCGACGCGGTTCCGCTCGCCTGAGGCTGCGTCCCGCTACCGCAGAGCCGACCCGGTGCCCGGGGGCGGCGCGGTCGCGGGCAGCGGCACGCGACCGCGCCGGGCTCAGGCGGCCGCGTGCACTCCCGGCCGGCGGTCGGCCCAGGGCATGGCCCGCTCGAGCTGGCCGGCCAACGCCAGGAGCGTCGACTCCCCGCACAGGTCGGCCGCGAACTGGACACCGATCGGCAGCCCACCCGCGGTGGTCGCCAGCGGGAGGCTGATCGCGGGCGCGCCGGTCAGGTTGAACAGCGGGGTGAACGAGGCGACGTCGAAGATCCGCCGGGTCCAGGCCTCGTGGTCGAGGTCGGCGTTCGCGTCGAGATAGCCCAGCGGCAGCGGCGGGGTGTTCGTGGTCGGGGTGAGCAGGACGTCGTATCGCTGGTGGAA
Source organism: Pseudonocardia hispaniensis (assembly GCF_042658695.1). Taxonomy (NCBI): domain Bacteria; kingdom Bacillati; phylum Actinomycetota; class Actinomycetes; order Pseudonocardiales; family Pseudonocardiaceae; genus Pseudonocardia; species Pseudonocardia hispaniensis. The sequence goes on from NZ_JBHSQW010000031.1 coordinate 181,361, forward strand.
CGCGCCCATCATCCTGCTGATCCGGTTGACGATCCCGAACGCCTCGCCCATCTCGATGACGGTCAGCGCACGCCCGTACTCGTATCCGGCCAGCACGGTCGCCTCCAGCGTGTCCGCGCTGGGGGCCAGGCCCGACATGGTGCTGATCGCGTGCACCGACTCGGCGACGAACCCGCCCCACACGCGGTAGTGGGCGAGCATGAACTCCGCCCAGTCGAACTCGGGCGTTGCGCGTTCGACGTGATGACCGAGCCCCTCCAAGGTGGCGGCCACGCCGTCCACGGCGGCGGCGACCTCCGGGTCGACGGCCGTGCCGGCCCACGATTCGGTGTGCACGGCGATGCGCAGCGGGGCGGGATCGTGCTCCGGCTCGCGCGCGTAGGCACGCTCGGGCGCCTGCAGGCGGTACTTGTCCCCCGGCGCCCAGCCCGCCACCTCGTCGAGCAGGGCCGCGGCGTCGCGCACCGACCTGGTGACGGTGAACTCGCAGGCGAACCCGGAGAGCGCCTCCTGGTAGTCGGGGCCGATCGGGACCCGGCCGCGGGTCGGCTTCAACCCGACCAGCCCGTTGTAGGCGGCGGGGATGCGGATCGAGCCGCCCCCGTCGTTGGCGTGCGCGACGGGCACCGCCCCCGCCGCGACGAGCGCGGCCGACCCTCCGCTCGACCCGCCGGCCGACCGGGTGGGATCCCACGGGTTCCGCGTCGAACCGTGGATCAGCGGCTCGGTGTTGGCGTTGTACCCCATCTCCGGAGACGTCGAAAGGATCATGGTCGCCAGGCCCGCCTTCCGGAACCGGGCCATGAGCTCCGTGTCGTAGGGGAACGTCAGCCCGGTGGGACCGGTGATCCGGCTCCCCATGCGCGTGGGGACGTCCGCGGCGTGGCAGACCAGGTCCTTCAACGCGAACGGGACGCCGCCGAAGGTGCCGCTCGCGTCGTGGTCGAGCGGTGAGTCGAACGGCTCCGAGGCGCCGGCGTTCAACCGCGGCAGGACGGTCCGCAGCGCCTCGAGTGCCGCGGCGTGCACCTCGGCGGCCGTCACCTTGCCCGTCCTGATCAGCTCGGCGATTCCGGTGGCGTCCTGCGCGACGTAGTCGTCGAGATGCATCCGTGACCTCCTGGACCGTCGGGATTTCCCCGACCGTGCCGCCCCGGGCGCGCCCGAGCAATGGGCAGATCGGCCCCACTTCGGCAGCTGATCGCCACCAGGCCGGCTAGTGCACGACCGCCTTCGCCATGCCCGCACCGGTCAGCGACCGGACCTCCATCTCCGCATACTTCTCCCGATCCGCCTTCTCCCGGCCGACCAGTGTCCCGACGTAGCCGAGCAGGAACGACAGCGGGATCGAGACCAGGCCCGGGTTGTCCAGCGGGAACCAGTGGAAATCGACGCCCTGCAGCATCGAGGCGCTGCGGCCCGTCACCGGGTCGACCGGCTTACCGGAGACCACCGGGGAGAAGGCGATCAGCACGATGGTGACCGTCAGGCCGCCGTAGATGCTCCACAGCGCCCCGGTGGTGTTGAACCGCCTCCAGAACAGCGAGTACAGGATGGTCGGCAGGTTCGCCGATGCGGCGACCGCGAAGGCCAGCGCCACCAGGAACGCGATGTTCTGTCCGTTGGCCAGGATGCCGCCCGCGATCGCGACCAGGCCGATCACCACCGCGGTCCGCCGGGCGATCGTGACCTCGGTCTGTGCGGCGTTCTCCACCTGTCCACGTTTGATCACGTTCACGTAGATGTCGTGCGCGAACGAGGCGGACGCCGTGATCGTCAGACCCGCGACCACGGCCAGGATCGTCGCGAACGCGATCGCCGCGATGATGCCCAGCAGAACCGTCCCGCCGAGGTGGTAGGCCAGCAGCGGCGCGGCCGAGTTGGCCGCGCCCGGCGCCTTCTTGATCTCCTCCGCGCCGACCAGCGCACCCGCGCCGTAGCCGAGCACGAGCGTGAACAGGTAGAACAGCCCGATCAGCCAGATCGCCCACACCACGGAGCGGCGGGCTTCCCGCGCGCTGGGCACCGTGTAGAAGCGCATCAGGATGTGCGGCAGGCCCGCGGTGCCGAGCACCAGGGCCAGGGCGAGGGAGAGGAAGTCGAGCCGGGTCAGTCCGGACTTGCCGTACTGCTTACCCGGGCTCAGCAGCGCCTCGCCTGCCTGGCCGGCCCGGTCGACAGCCGCGCCGAGTACCGCGGACAGGTTCATGCCGTACAGGCCGAGCACCCACAGCGTCATGATCGCGGCACCCACGATCAGCAGAACGGCCTTGATGATCTGCACCCAGGTGGTGCCGCGCATGCCGCCGATCAGCACATAGGCGATCATCACGGCGCCGACGATCCCGATCACCACGGCCTGGCCGGTCTTGTCGGTCACGTTGAGCAGCAGCGCCACCAGGCCCCCGGCCCCGGCCATCTGGGCCAGCAGGTAGAAGAACGACACCGCCAGCGTGGAGGTCGCCGCGGCGGCGCGGACCGGACGCTGGCGCATCCGGAAGGCCAGCACATCACCCATCGTGAACCGGCCGGTGTTGCGCAGCAGCTCCGCGACGAGCAGCAGGGCGACCAGCCAGGCCACCAGGAATCCGATCGAGTACAGGAAGCCGTCGTAGCCGTTGATCGCGATGGCGCCCGCGATGCCGAGGAACGACGCGGCCGAGAGGTAGTCGCCGGAGATCGCGATGCCGTTCTGCGGGCCGGAGAAGCCGCCGCCCGCGGTGTAGAAGTCCGAGGCCCCGGCGGTGGCGCGCTTGCTCACCCGCACCACGATCACCAGGGTGACCACGACGAACAGACCGAAGATCGAGATGTTCAGGAGCGGGCTGCTGCCCTCGACGCCCTGGGCGAGGATCATCGCAGGTCCCCCTCGATCTCGGCGCGGATCCGCCCGGCGAGCGGGTCGAGCTTGCGGTCGGCGTAACGCACGTAGGCGCCGGTGATCGCGAATGTCGAGACGAACTGCAGCAGGCCGACGACCAGCCCGACGGTGATGTTGCCGAACAGCTTGATCGCCATGAACTCGGGCGCGTAGTTGGCCAGCAGCACATAGAGCAGGTACCAGGCCAGGAAGGCGGCGGTCAGCGGGAAGACGAAGCTGCGCAGCCGGCGGCGCAGCTCCTGGAACTCCGCGCTCGACTGGACCGTCTCCCAGTCCCGGGCCTCGAGTGGCGGTGGGAATTCGGTGGTGCTCACGCCTGCCTCCCAGGAACCTCGATGGTGGTCGGGCACAGGAAACGGGCTGGCGCGCGGCGCGTGGAAGTGGTCGCGGACACACCGTCGAGGAAAGCGACGAACGGCCGACGAACGGTCAACGAACCCGACGAACGGCATGCGGTGGGGGAGGCGGGCGGCGCTCGTCGAGGTGCAGCCGAAGCATCACCTGCTCAGCCCAGGCCGGCGGGGTCCCGCGCAGGGAGATCAGCATCATCGTCGCGAACGCCAGCGGAACCGAGCACAGCGCGGGCTGGGTGAGCAGCAGCGCGAACACCCCCGGTTCCAGCCCGGCCACCAGCCCGGCGCCCATCACGCCTGCCGACGAGAGCAGGCCGACCACCATCCCCACCGTCGCGCCGCGGGTGGTGAGCCGCGGCCACCAGATGCCGAGCACGAGCAGCGGACAGAACGTCGATGCCGCGACCGCGAACGCCGAGGTCACCAGTGCGCCGACGTCGACCCGGCCCGCGGGCAGCGCGAGCAGCACGACGACGCCGGCCGCGACCGGCGCGGTCAGCCGCAGCCTGCGCAGGGTGCCGGGGACGAGGTCGTGGGACAGCGCCCCGGACAGTGCCAGCAGCAGACCCAGCGACGTCGCGAGGAACGCGGCGAACGCTCCGGCCGTCAGCAGCGCGGTGAACATCGTCCCCACCCATCCCGAGTCGACCTGGCCCGGGAGCGCGACGACGACGGTGTCGGTCGCCCCGGACAGGTAGAGCTGCGGCAGCAGCACCCCGCCCAGCAGCCCGTAGATCGGTGGGAACAGGTAGAACGTGCCCAGCATCGCGACGGTGATCGCGGCGGTGCGCCGGGCACTGCGGCCATCGGGGCTGGTGTGGAAGCGGATCAGCACATGCGGCAGGCCCATCGTGCCCAGCGCCGTCGCAACCAGCACGGACCAGGTGGCCAGCAGCGGATAACCGGCGCCGTCGGCGTCGAGCAGGGGGCGTTGCCAGGCCTCGCTGCCGGGCGCGGCGGCGCCGCGCACCTGGGGCACCCGCGCGCCCGCCGGGAACTCCCATCGGGCACCGCCCGCCGCGACGTGGTGGCCGGGGGCCAGCGTCGTCGGCGGCCCGTCCTCGATGCGGACCGGGGTCGGTTCGGTGAGGGTGAGCCGGGAGTCGACCCGGAACTCGATGGCCGTCGCCTCCGGGAACGTCGTGAACTCGACGGGCGAGAGGGCCTTCTCCCGGACGGTCGGGCCGACCGCGAGCAGCAGCCAGACCGCCGGGACGATGAACAGCAGCAGTTTCAGGACGAACTGGAACGCCTGCACATAGGTGGCCGCACGCATCCCGCCCAGCGCGAGGGTGATGCTCACGGCCGCACCGGCGAGCACCACGCCGACCCAGTACGGGCTGCCGCTGACCAGGGTGAGGACCTGTCCGGCGGCGGTGAACTGCGGCACCAGGTAGAGCACCGCGATGACCAGCACCACGATCGCGCACAGCTTGCGCAGCGCCGGGGAACGCAGCCGGGCCTCGGCGAAGTCGGGCACGGTGAGCGCGCCGGTGCGGCGCATCGGCGCCGCGACGAGGGTGAGCATCGCCAGGTATCCCGCGGTGAACCCGACCGGGTACCACAGCGCCCCCACCCCGTCCTTGACCACCAGCCCGGCGACCCCGAGGAACGACGCCGCGGACAGGTACTCGCCGGAGACGGCCGCGGCGTTGAGGGTGGGGGAGATGCGTCGGGAAGCGACGAGGAAGTCCGATGTGGTGCGCATTGCCGCGATCCCGCGGGCGCCGATGAGCAGCGTGGCCAGCACCACCGGCACGATGGCGAGCGTGATCACCGTTCGGTCCCGTCCCCGGCGTCCTCGGCCCGCTCCGCTCGGCGCAGCTGCCAGAAGGCGAGCCCGGCGAGCACCGGGTAGGGCAGGACGGCGACGGCGAGCCAGGCCACCGGCACCCCGGCGAGGCGGATCTGCTGCAGCCAGGGCGCGAGGCTCAGCAGCAACGGCAGTCCGGCGAGCACCGCGAAGACCCCGAGCAGGCCGATCCCGGCCCGGCGCAGTTGCACCCGCCGGATCCAGCGGGCCTTGGCCAGCTCGCCGGGGGCGAGCCGGGGCACCGGGCCGGGCGGGAGCCCGCGGCGTCCGGACATCGCGATCCGGGTCTGCGGGCTGGTGACCGCGACCCGGCGCTGCCGGTTCACCGGCGCGAGGCGGTGCCGGCCGGACGGGGGCGCGCGGCCGTACCCGTCGTGATCGGCGTTTCGGCGCCGGGGACCGCGCGATTCGCGGCTCCGGCCGCCGAAACGGCGATCATCGCCGGCCCCGGGGCTCGAAGTCGCCGCGGGTGGCCGCCTCGAGGAGCAGGTTGCGCAGCTCGCGGGCATGCCTGCGGCTGACCGGCACGTCACCGGCGTCGGTATGGGCGAGCAGCCCGCCGCTGACGTCGCTGCGCAGTTCCTGCACCGCGTGCACCGCCAGCAGGAAGCTGCGGTGCACCCGCACATAGCCGACCTCGCCCCAGTGTTCCTCGAGCCGGGAGATCGGGATCCGCACCAGATGCGAGCCGTTGCGCGTGTGCAGCCGGACATAGTCGCCCTGGGCCTCGGCGAAACGCACGTCGGCACGGCGGATGAATCGCGTCCGTCCACCCAGCTCGACCGGCACGGCGGCGAGCCGGTCGACCGGCGCGGGCATCGCTGCGCCCTCCGGCGCGACGACCCGGCGCACCCGGCTGAGCGTTTCGGCAAGCCGCTCGGGCGCCACCGGTTTGAGCAGGTAGTCGACCGCTCCGACGCCGTAGGCCGACACGGCATGCTGGTCGTAGGCCGTCACGAACACGATCACCGGCGGGTCGGTCATCCGGGCCAGCAGCGAGCCGAGCGCGAGACCGTCCATCCCGGGCATGGCGATATCGAGGAAGACGGTATCGAACTGTTTCGCCTGGATCAGCCGCAGCGCGGTGAGCGCGTCCTCGGCCGCCTCGACCGACGCGACCCCCGGGTAGCGGCGCAGCAGCCGGCACAGCTCGTCGAGGGCCGGGCCGACGTCGTCGACGGCCAGCACCCGAAGCCCATCGGACGGCGAACTGCTCACTGGGCCACCACCCCCGGGTGAAATCGCGGCACCCGCATCACGACCCGGGTCCCGGCACCTTCGGCGGTTTCGATGACCAGACCGTAGTCGGGGCCGTAGATGGTCCGAAGTCTGCGGTCGACGTTGACCAGGCCGAGGCTCGGCCCCGCCGGCTGCCCGGCGAGCACCTCCCGCGCGTGCTGCGGGTCCATGCCCGGGCCGTCATCCTCGACGGCGATGACGCACTCGCTACCCATCGCCTCCCCGCTGACCTGCACCGATCCGCCGTGCTCGGCGCGCTCCACGCCGTGCTGCACGGCGTTTTCGACCAGCGGCTGCAGGGCGAGGAACGGCACCGCGACCGGCAGCACCTCCGGTGCGATACGGACCTGGACCCGCAGCCGGTCGCCGAGTACCGCCCTGGCGAGCGCGAGGTAGGCCTCGATCGCGCGGAACTCCCCGGCCAGGGTCGTGTAGTCGCCGTGCCGGGCGAGGTTGTGCCGGATGAACTCCGCGAAGTCGAGGATCAGGTCGCAGGCCCGGTCGGGATCCGAGCGGACGAACGAGGCGATGGTGGTGAGCGTGTTGTAGACGAAGTGCGGCGAGATCTCCGCGCGCAACGCTCGAAGCTCGGCCTGCTCGGCCGCCGCCGCCGAGGCCTCCAGCCGGCCGCGCTCCAGCGCCTCACCGACCCAGGCGGCGGCCTGCCGCGCCGCGGACGGGCGGACCGGCCCCGCGACGACGAAAACTCCCGACAGCTCCGCGCGGACCCGTAGCGGCAGCGCGACCAGCCCGTTCCGTCCGGCCTTGCGGTCGGCGCGCAGCACGGTCTCGGCGAGCTCGACCGCGTCCGGACGCGGGGTGCCCGACCAGGTCTGCTCGCTCTGCAGATCGACGAGGCCGACCGCCTCCGCGTCGAGCAGCGCGCGCAGCTCGCGGGCGGCGGCGCCGGCCCGTGGGCCGGTCAGCCCGTCGCGCAGGTTCGCTGCGATCCGGCTGCCCGCGGCGAGGGTGTCCAGCGCATCCGGGGCGGGCAGCCTGCGGATCCACCGACGCCAGCGGCGCGCGGCTCCCGGCGGGTCTGCGCGTGACTCTGCGCCTTGGGCAGCGATCACCTGGTGAGCCTAGCCTGTGAGTGCGTAACAGTGTTCTAACACTGTTACGCACTCACAGGCGGATGGTGCAGCGCTCGGTCCTCATCCGGTGGTCCAGCTTGGCGGGGTCGGCATTGCGGCACTGCACCAGCGACGCACCCACGGCCAGCACCGCGAGCAGCCCGTCCCGCAGCCCGTCCAGGGTGGACCACTCCATGGTCGACAGCACCCGGTCGCCCGCAGCGAGCCCCAGCTCGGTGGCCCGGCGCCGGGCGTCGGCCAGGACCTCGGCGACGGTGCCCCCGGCCAGTGCCGGGGCATCGTCCTCGACCGCCTCCCACGGTACGAAGTCGTCGCCCTGCACCCGCACCTCGGTGGCGAAGTCGATCACACCGGGGGGTAGTCCGGACAGGCCACGGCCGAACGCGTCGAGGGACAGCGCGACCACACCACCCGGCGGCGCCACGGCCAGCGCCAGATCCACCCGGTCCTCGTCGCAGAGCAGCCATTCGGCGTCCGCCGGATCGGTCACGACGTGACCCCCGCACCACCACACCGCCAGCAGCGCCGCGACGGTCTGCCAGTGCGCGGGCAGCAGCAGGGCGACCGGGGTGCCGGGCTCGACATCGCACTCCTCCCGCAGCAGGTTGGCCGCCTTCGCCGCCCAGTTGGCCGTGGTCACCGCGGACAGCTCGATGCGCTCGCCGGTGGCGTCGTCGTAGTAGGTGATGAGCGGACGGGCCGGGTCGCCGATGAGCGCGGGTCCCAGGACGGCGGCGGTCAGGGTCACGGGGGTGCCTCGCAAGCTCACTCCAGCTCGATCCAACTCGGGTCAGTCAATGCACGGTACGCCGCCGGCGTTGATCGTCGGTGCGGAGCCGTCCGGCGCAGCGGCCGCGCTGGTCCCGGGGGCCGGCTGAGCGGCCGGAAAATCGCCGCCCAGCACCACCTGCACCGCTGTGGCGGGTGCGTCCTGCGATGCCCGCTCGACGGCCAGGCCACCCAGCATGTCCGCCACCGCGCGCGCGGCGGGCTCCGCGTCGTCGCCCGCGTAGTACACGACCGAGGTGGCGCGGTGGGTCGCGTTCTGCACGGTGCCGCGGCGGTACCCGGCCGCGCTCAACCGATCGGCGACGTTGCCGGCCAGCCCCGTCGCTCCCGAGGCGTTGCTGACATCGACGGTGATCGAGGCCGGATCGACACCGGACGAGCGACCGGCGGTCGCCGGTTCGGCCGGGGCGGTGGTATCCGTGGCATGGACCGTCTCGGCGCTCGCCGCGGCCGCGGTGCGCTGCGCGATCGCCTCCCGGACCTGCGCCGGGTCGACCAGCACGACGTCGCCGCGAGCGTTGTTCTCCCCACCGAGGGTCGGGATGGTGGCGAAGTCGATCCGGCCCGCCGCGATCCCCGCGGCGCGCTGGGCGAAGGTGAGCAGGTCCCAGCCCGAGTCGATCACCAGCGACTTGTGCACGACGTCGACGAGCCTGCTGAGCGTCGCGGGATTGGACAGCGTCCCGCTGGAGAGAAGCTTGCCGGCCACCGCGGCCAGGAACACCTGCTGGCGCCGGATGCGGGACAGGTCACCCTCCGGCAGTCCGTGGCGCTGCCGGACGAACGACAGCGCCGCCGCCCCGGAGATCGTCTGCCGACCGGCCGGGAACCGGGCACCCGACAACTCGTCCTCGACCGGGGCCTTGAGACATACCTCCACGCCGCCGATCGCCGTGGTCAGGTTGTAGAAGCCGAGCAGGTTGATCTCGGCGTAGTGGTCCACATGCAGGCCGGTGAGCTGCTGGACGGTCGCGATGAGCGCGCTGCGACCCGCCGCGGCCGACTCCCGCTCGACCTCCGCCGGGTCCTTGCCTCCCGTGGCGACCAACCCCTGGGCGGTCAGCGCCTTCGTCGCCGGATACGCAGCGTTGATCTTGTCCCGGCGGTAGCCGGGGATGTCGACATAGGTGTCGCGGGGAATCGAGAAGGCGACCGCGCTGCCACCGCGGGCAGGCAGATGCAACAGGATGATCGTGTCGGAGTTGAGCACGCCGGTGTCCGGGCCGCTGTGCAGGGTCCGGACGATCTCCTCGGGCAGCGGGTTGCCCTGGGCATCGGTGCGGCTGTCGACGCCCACGAGCAGGATGTTCAGGCCGTCCCCCGAGCGATCACCGAAGATCACATCGGTGGTGGTGAGTCCGGCGACCAGGTCCCGGTAGAGGCTCCAGCCGGTTGCGGTGACCACGAGGACCAGCGCCGAGAGCACCGCGGCGCCGATCCGGAGTCGGCGCGGCCAGTCCGGCCGGGACCCCGGCCCGGGTGACCGGGTGAGCCGGGGGCGCCGCGCGGGCCGGGTCGGCCGCCCGCCCGCCCGCCCGGTCGCGAGGCGGGCCGCCGGGGACCGCCGGATACCGGATGGGTGCGACGGGCGGCCCGGCAGACGACTCCCGCCGCTCCGCTGATCCACCAGCCACCTCCGCTCCGCGTCCACTGGCCGCCAGTCACCGCCGGATGCGGAGATTCCTTCGGAGCCACGCCGACTGGTCGCTCAGAGTGCAGCACCGCGCGCCCAGCGGCGCGGCAGCGGCTCGGCGTGTCGCGACCGGCCCGCGTGAGGATCGGCACGCGTCGATACCCTCCGGGCGTGCCCGAGCCGTTGTCGCTGCTGCTGCCGGTCTGGGCGGGCGACCGGCCCGACTTCCTCGCGGACGCCTTCCGCTCCACGGTGGACGAGCAGACCCGGCGCCCGGATCAGGTCGTGATCGTCCGTGACGGTCCGGTCGACGCGCGGCTCGCGGCGCGCATCGACGAACTGGCCGCAGCCAGCCCGGTGCCGGTCGAGATCGTGGCCTTGGAGCGCAACGTCGGTCTCGGACCGGCGCTCGACGCCGGGCTGGAGGCCTGCGCCCACCCGATCGTCGCGCGGATGGATGCCGACGACATCAGCCTCCCGCACCGCTTCGCCGTGCAGTTGCCGATCATCGAAGCGGGCGCCGACCTCGTGGGATCCGGGTTGATCGAGTTCGGCGACCACGGCGGTGAGGAGCTCGGCCGACGCACCCCGCCGACCGATCCCGCCGGCATCGCCGCCCGCGCCCGCTTCGCCGACCCGTTCAACCACCCGACCGTCGTCTACCGACGTGACCTCGTGCGCTCCGTCGGCGGCTACACCGACTTCGCGCTGATGGAGGACTACCTGCTGTGGGCAAAGCTGATCATCGCAGGTGCCCGGGTGGCCAACGTCGCCGAACCGCTGGTGAAGTACCGCGTCGGGGCGGGGGCCTACGCCCGGCGCGGCGGCCTCGCCCAGCTGCGCGCCGAGCTGGCGATCCAGCGGCGGTTCCGGCGGCTCGGGTTCACCACCCGCGCCCAGTACGTCCGCAATGTGCTGGTGCGCGGGGGCTACCGGCTGGTGCCGGTGGGGCTGCGGCGGATGGCCTACCGGAGCCTCATCGCCGGGTACGGGGCGGGTGACCGTGCGCGGCGGCCGACCCGCCGAGGTGGAGCCGGCTGACGCGCGAGTTTCGCCCGCTAGGGTGAACCGCCGTGGAGCCCCACCTGATCGGCTACGGCGATGAGCTGGCTGTGATCACGGTGAGCCGGTCGGCCGAGGAACCGGTGGAACGGCTGCGCGCCTCCGCGGTCCGCGCGACCGGGCGGCCGTTCCGCTTCCTGGAGGCGACGACCGGTAGCGCTCGTGCCGCGCCGGAGGTGTTGGCGATCGGCGAGGACATCGGTTACCCGGGGGCGGTCAACCGCGCCGTCCACGGACTCGACCCGCGGGTGGGTTGGGTCGCGGTGGCCGAGCCGGACGTCGTGTGGGGCGACGGTGCGCTCGACGCGTTGCTGGCCGCGGGCGAACGCTGGCCGCGGGCCGGTGCACTCGCTCCCCGGCTGACCGATCCCGGCGGGGGCTCCCCGGGCGTACCGCTGCCGGGCCGGTGGGTCGCGGATGCGCTGCTGGCGCCGGCCTGGTCGAGGGCCGCGGAGCCCGTCCGCTGCGGCGACGGGTCCGACGCCGAGGGGCCGGCCGGGCTGCTCCGGGGTGCGTGCCTGCTGGTGCGGCGCATCGCGTTCGACTCCGTCGACGGTTTCGACGCCCGCTACCCGGTTCCGCTCGCCGAACGCGATTTCACCGACCGGCTACACCGGGCGGGGTGGCTGACCGTGGCGGTGCCCGGCGCGTCCGCGGTCCGGACCGGCACCGGGGCCGGGCCCGCGATGCCGCTCGATGAGCAGCACCGCCTCGCCCGGCGCTATCTGTCCGAACGACATCGTGGGCTGCGGCAGGCGCCGCGGCGCGCGATGTACGCGGCGTTGCTCGCGGCGCGGTGCGCGGCGCTGCGCCGTACCTGACCCTGCGAACGAGAGAGCGAAGGACCGTGCTGGACGACGTCGAAGCGGTGGTACTGGTCGGGGGGAAGGGCACCCGGTTGCGGCCGCTGACCCTGTCGGCCCCGAAACCGATGCTGCCCACCGCCGGGGTGCCCTTCCTGGCTCATCTGCTGTCCCGGATCCGCGCCGCCGGCGTCCGGCGCGTCGTGCTCGGCACGTCCTACCTGGCTGAGACGTTCTCGGCGTACTTCGGCGACGGCGCCGCCCTGGGGCTCGACCTGCGCTATGTCGTCGAGGACCAACCGCTCGGCACCGGCGGCGGCATCCGCAACGTCGCCGACCACCTCACCGCCGCCGACGTCCTCGTCTTCAACGGCGACGTGCTGTGCGGCACGGACCTCGGCGCCATCGTCGATACCCACCGCCGCACCGAGGCGGACGTGACCCTGCAGCTCGTGCGGGTCCAGGACCCGCGCGCCTACGGCTGCGTGCCGACCGATGCCGACGGGCGGGTGCGGGAGTTCCTGGAGAAGACCGACGACCCGCCGACCGACCAGATCAACGCCGGCTGCTACGTGTTCCGCCGCCCGGTGATCGATACGATCCCGCGGGGGCGTCCGGTGTCCGTGGAGCGCGAGACCTTCCCCGGGCTGCTCGCCGCGGGGGCCCGGGTCGTCGGCCATGTCGACAACGCCTACTGGCGGGACATGGGCACCCCGGCGGACCTGGTCCATGGCTCGGCCGACCTGGTGCGTGGGGTGGCGCCGTCGGCAGCGCTGCCCGGTCCCACCGGCGAGGCGATGCTGCTGGGGGGTGCGAAGGTCGCCGGAGGCGCCCTGGTGTTCGGCGGGACGACCGTCGGGCGTGACGTGCGCATCGGCGCGGGCGCGCGGGTCGAAGGCTCGATGCTGTTCGATGGCGCCGTGGTCGAGGAGGGCGCGATCATCGAACATTCCGTGATCGGAGCGGGGGCCCGGGTGGGCGCGGGCGCGAGCGTCATCGACACCGTCGTCGGTGACCGGGCGGTCGTCGGCGACCACTGCGAACTGCGCGGCGGGCTGCGGCTGTGGCCCGACGTCGTCCTCCCGCCGCACGGAGTACGTTTCTCCCCCGACGTCTAGGTCCCCTGTGAGTGCGTAACAGTGTTCTAACACTGTTACGCACTCACAGGGGGGGCGGATCTGGGCAGATGCCGGCCGGAGGCACCATGATCGAGCGGGAGTGGCGGCCGCCGTTTCCGCTGGACCTCGTCGGGGTGCTCGCCGGGCTGCGCCGTGGCCGCGGGGATCCCACCTGGCGGTCGATCGGCGACGGTTCGGGGCCACCGGGGATCTGGCGGGTCGCCACGACTCCCGACGGCCCGGCGACGCTGCGGGTGCACCGGCGCGCGGACGGCACCGTCGTCGCCGTGGCGTGGGGCCCCGGCGCGGGGTGGACCCTCGACGGGCTCCCCGCGCTCCTCGGTGCCGAGGACGATCCGGGGCGGTTCGTCGCGCACCACCCGATCGTGAGGGATGCGGTTCGGCGGCTGCCGGGCCTGCGGTTGGGCTCCACCCGCCGGGTCTGGGACGTCCTCGTCCCGGCGATCCTGGAGCAGAAGGTGACCTGCGTGGAGGCGCGCCGGTCGTGGCGGGAGCTGTGCCTCCGGTTCGGCGAACCGGCCCCCGGCCCCGCGCCCGAGGGGCTGCGGGTGCCGCCATCGGCGGCGCGGATCCGGGAAATCCCGGACTGGGAATGGCACCGCGCGGGCGTCGATGCGAAACGCCGCCGCGCGATCCTGGCTGCCGCCGCCGTCGCGCACCGCCTCGAGCAGGCCGTGGACCTCGGCGGTGAGGCAGGCCGGCAACTGCTGCGCCGGGTTCCCGGGATCGGGGTGTGGACGGCGGCGGAGGTCGCGCAGCGCGCATGGGGTGATCCGGACGCCGTCAGCTTCGGGGACCTGCACCTTCCGAGCCTCGTCGGCTGGGCGCTGGTCGGCCGCCCGCTCGATGACGCGGGTCTGCTCGCCGTGCTCACCCCGTACGCCCCGCAGCGGCAGCGGGCCGTGCGTTACGTCGAGCTCTCCGGCGTTCGCCGGCCCCGCCGCGGGCCGCGGTTCGCCCCCCGGAACTACCGGGCGATCTGACCGGCCGCTCAGCCACCCGTCGTGACCAGGCCCGTCTCGTCCGCGGCGCGCCGGCCCGGTCCAGCGCCACCGGTCGTTTCATGCGGAAAGGCCGCGGGACGCCCGTTCGCCGCGCTCGACGGGGCCGCCCGACCACGGCCACCGCTGCGGGCCGGAGCCGATCGGCGCGTGGCGCGCCGTAGGCTCGCACGGGTGAGAGTCGTCGTACTGGTCGGTGGGGTCGGAGGAGCCCGGTTCCTGCTCGGGGTCAAGGCCGCGCTGGGCCTGCCCGCCGTCGGGGCGGCCCCGCCGGGGTCGCCGCACGAGATCACCGCGGTGGTCAACGTCGGCGACGACATCTGGCTGCACGGCCTGCGGATCTGCCCCGACCTCGACACCTGCCTCTACACCCTCGGCGGTGGCATCGATCCCGAGCGCGGCTGGGGCCGGGCGGGTGAGACCTGGGCGGTGCGTGACGAGCTGGCCGCCTACGGGGCCGACCCCACCTGGTTCGGGCTCGGCGACCGGGACATCGCCACCCATCTGGTGCGCACCCGGATGCTGCGTGCGGGATATCCGCTGTCGCAGGTCACCGAGGCCCTGTGCCACCGATGGCAGCCGGGCGTGCGGCTGCTGCCGGTCACCGACGACCGGGTGGAGACCCACGTCGTCGTCGACAACCCGGAGTCCGGCCCCGACGCGCCACCGCAGGTGGCGATCCACTTCCAGGAGTGGTGGGTCCGCCACCAGGCCACGCTCCCCGCGTACCGGTTCGCCTCGGTGGGTGCGGACGAGGCGGCCGTGCTGCCCGAGGTCGGCGAGGCCATCGAGTCCGCCGACGTGGTGCTCGTCGCGCCGTCGAACCCGGTGGTGAGCATCGGGACGCTGATCCGGGTGCCCGGCATGGCGCAGGCGCTGGTCGCGACGAAGGCGAAGATCGTCGGGCTGTCTCCGATCATCGGCGGCCGCCCGTTGCGCGGGATGGCCGACGCCTGCCTCTCGGCGATCGGGGTGGACAGCACCGCGGAGGCGGTCGGACGGCACTACGGCGGCCGCGGCGAGGGCGGCCTGCTCGACGGCTGGCTCGTGCACACCACCGACAGCGCGGACGTCCCGGGCGCGCAGGTGCGGGCGGTGCCGTTGCTCATGACCGATGTGGCGGCGACCGCGGAGATGGCGACGCGGGCCTTCGAGCTGGCCGGGGTCGGCGTTGGCTGAGCAGCGCCCCAGGGATCACGCCGCGCCCGGCCGGGTCCAGATCCTGCCCGTCCGCGGCCTTCCGGAGTTCCGGCCCGGCGACGACCTGACCGCCGCGCTCGCGGCCGCCGCGCCGTGGCTGGTCGACGGCGACGTCGTGGTGGTGACGAGCAAGGTCGTCTCCAAGGTGGAGGGCAGGCTGGTCGACGCGCCGGTCGACCCCGAGGAGCGCGACGTGCTGCGGCGCACGTTGATCGACGCCGAGACCGAACGGGTGCTGGCCCGCCGTGGGAAGACCCTGATCGTGTCCAGCAAGCTGGGCCTGGTCCAGGCCGCCGCCGGGGTCGACGCCTCCAACGTGCGGCGCGACGAGCTCGCGCTGCTGCCGGCCGACCCCGACGCCAGCGCCGAGCGGTTGCGCGGCGGGCTGCGGGCGCTGCTCGGGGTGGAGGTCGCCGTCGTCATCACCGACACGATGGGCCGCACGTGGCGGGTCGGGCAGACCGACGTCGCGATCGGCTCGGCCGGGTTGGCCGTGCTGCACCGCTACGGCGGCGCGTCGGACTCCCAGGGCAACGACCTGGTGGTCACCGAGGTGGCGCTGGCCGATGAGATCGCCGCCGCCGCCGACCTGGTCAAGGGCAAGCTCGGCGGGCTTCCGGTCGCGGTCGTGCGCGGGCTGGCACCGGCCGACGACGGTTCGAGTGCCCGTGATCTCGTCCGGCCGCTGGAGGACGATCTGTTCTGGCTCGGCACCGAGGAAGCGATCGCGCGGGGGCGCGGCGAGGCCGTGCTGTTGCGGCGCAGCTCGCGCAGCTTCGCCGCCGAGCCCGTCGACCCGGAGGCGATCCGGCGGGCGGTCGGCGTCGCGCTGACCGCGCCCGCGCCGCATCACAGCGCGCCGTTCCGATTCGGCTGGATGCGCGATCCCGCACGGCGCACCGCGCTGCTGGACGCCATGCGCGACCGGTGGCGCGCCGACCTCGAGGGCGACGGCCGCCGGGCCGACGAGATCGAGCGCAGGCTCGCCCGTGGCGACCTGTTGCGCCGGGCGCCCGAGCTCGTGCTGCCGTTTCGCACCGGGGACGGGATGCACTGCTATCCGGACGAGCGGCGGCGGGCCGCGGAGCGGGAGATGTTCACGGTCGCGGGCGGCGCCGCGGTGCAGTCGCTGCTGATCGCGCTGGCCGCCGAGGGCCTGGCGTCGTGCTGGGTCGGTTCGACGATCTTCGCGCCGGACGTCGTGCGGGAGGTGCTGGGGTTGCCCGCCGACTGGCAGCCGCTGGGCGCGATCGCCGTCGGTGTCCCGCAGGAGCCGCTGGTGCCGCGCGCGCCGCGGGACGTCGGCTCGGGGCTCGTCGAGTGGTAGCTCCGGCCGCCGCGCGCGCGGCGCTGCGCGCCTGGGTCGCGCCCGACGCGCAGCAGCGCGCGCTGCAGCACGCCATCCTCGCCTTCCTCGACGCCCGCCCGCACGATGCGTGCGACCGCTCGTGCGAACCCGGGCACCTCACCGCCTCCGCGCTCGTCGTCGACGCCGCGGGCGAGCACACGCTGCTCACCCTGCATCCCCGGGTGGGGCGCTGGGTCCAGCTCGGGGGCCACTGCGAGCCCGGCGACGCGACGCTGCGGGACGCCGCGCTACGCGAGGCCACCGAGGAGTCGGGGATCGACGGTCTGACGATCGACGACGAACCGTTGCATCTCGACGTCCACCCGGTGACGTGTTCGCTGGGCACACCGACCCGGCATCTCGATGTCCGCTTTCTCGTCCGTGCCCCGGCCGGCGCCGAGGCGAGGATCAGCGACGAGTCGCTGGACCTGCGCTGGTGGCCGCTGGATCGGCTGCCGGACGACGCGGACACGGTCCCGGCGATGGTGTCGGCGGTCCGCGCACGGATCGCCGCGGCGGGCCCGCCTCAGCGCCAGAACAGCAGTTCCCGGTAGCCGGCCGAGGCCAGCCCCGGGTCGCCGCCGATCACGCCGAACACGAAGAACGACAGGCTGAAGAACCGCTGGGCCACCCCGGGCAGGCCGATGATCAGCAGGAACAGCACGATGGGAGCCCACGGCCGGACCTTCGCCGCGAGCTCGCGGGCGCCCGGCGAGAGGTAGGGCTCGAGCACGCCGAATCCGTCGAGGCCGGGCACCGGCAGGATGTTGAGCACGAACGCGAGGACCTGGATCAGCGCGAGACAGGACAGCCCGGCGGCCAGCCCGATCGGCATCGAGAGGGTGGCGACCATGATCGTCAGGGCCGCCCCGAGTACGAGGTTGACCGTCGGGCCCGCCAGCGAGACGAGGCTGCGGGTGAACCGGGACCGGAGCGCCCAGTGGTTGATCCACACCGCGCCGCCCGGCAGCGGGATCCCGCCGATCAGCAGGAAGATCACCGGAAGCACGAACGACAGCCCGACGTCGGTGTACCGCCGGATGTCGAGGGTGAGGTATCCCTTGTCCCGGACCGAGGTGTCGCCGCCGCGGTACGCCACGACGGCGTGACCGAACTCATGCAGGCACAGCGACACCATCCAGCCGCCGAGGACGAGGAGCACGACGCCCGCGGTCAGCAGGACCGACGTGCCCGTTCGGACCAGCTGTGGTTCGCCCGCGACGGTCAGTGCCCCGCCGGCGACGGCGATCCCCACGAGCAGCAGGAACCACGGGCTGATCCGGGCCGAAACTCCGCGCATCCGCCCAGTCTGCCGAACGGCCGCCGTCATCGTTGTGATCAAAACAGGGTCACCCGTATGGAAGTCTTTGCTTGCGGCCCACAAACATCAGCGTTGTACTTACATTGGTGTCATTCGCCGGGCGTGGGAAGGTGGGCGAGTGAACGAGAAGACACTGTCGCCGGCGGGGGCGGCGGACGGTGCCGAGGGACCGGGTTCGATCGAGGTGCTGGACGGTTCCACGGTCGGGTCCGAACAGGACTGGCAGGAGCGGGCGCTGTGCGCCCAGACCGATCCGGAGGCGTTCTTTCCGGAGAAGGGTGGTTCGACGCGCGAGGCCAAACGCATCTGTGCGGGCTGTGAGGTTCGGGCCGAGTGCCTCGAGTACGCGCTGGCCCAGGACGAACGGTTCGGGATCTGGGGTGGGCTCTCCGAACGTGAGCGCCGTCGGCTGCGGCGCGCCGTGAGCTGACGGGCACCCGAGGCCGGAAGCGGAGCGGCTGTGCGGCTAGGACGCCCCGCCGTCCACGGCATCGGGCTCGATGTTGAGGTACTCCGCCACCTGTTCGACCAGCACCTCGTGCAGCAGCTCGGCCAGGTCGGCCCCGCCGCGGGCCCTGGCCTCCAACGGGCGGCGGTAGAGCACGATCCGGGCCCGGGACGGCAGCCCCGCCTGGTCGACGCCCGCCGGGACGAGCTGGGCCAGCGGTACCCCGACGTCGGCCAGCACCCCGCTGCCCCAGACGACGTCGTCGGGCGAGGTCTGTTCGACCTCGGGAACCTCGTCCACGGCGAGGTCGAGATCGGTGAGCTCCGGACCCCAGCGCTGCTCGATGGGCTCGAGCGCCTCGAGGACCATGGCGTCGAACTTCTCGGCGCGGGTCCGCATCGCGGGGGTGGTCACCGGGTAGAGCAGCCCGCGCAGCCCCCGTCCGCGCCGGTCCCGCCGGCGGGGGGAGCGGCGCAGCGTGCGGCGCGCGGTGGTCACCCCTCGAATCTTACGACCGGCGACCAGCCGCGGCGCCCTGCGCGTCGCAGCCAGGGATGGCGACCCCCAGGCGCTATGGTCGGAGTCGTGGTGAGTGTGCGGAGGTGTTCGCGGACCGGGTGCACCGAGCTCGCGGTGGCCACGCTCACCTACGTCTACGCCGACTCGACGGCGGTCGTGGGCCCGCTGGCGACCCAGGCCGAGCCGCACTCCTACGACCTGTGCACCGCGCACGCGCACCGGCTCACCGCGCCGCGGGGATGGGAGCTCGTCCGGTTCGAGGGCGAGTTCGCGCCACCGCAGCATCCGTGCGACGACCTGACGGCGTTGGCGGAGGCCGTCCGGGAGGCCGGCCGGGTCGACCGTCCGGTCGAACCCTCGTCCACCACCGGCACCGGGCGGCGCGGCCATCTGCGGGTGCTGCCCACGCCCACCGAGAAGTAGCGACAGCCCGCGCCCGATAGGGTCGCCTCGTGCCAGATCTGTCCGCGATCGTGAAGGCCTACGACATCCGAGGTGTCGTCGGTGAACAGCTCGACGTCGACACGGTGCGCGACATCGGGGCCGCGCTGGCCCGCATCCTCGCCGCCGACGGCGACACCACGGTCGTCGTGGGCCACGACATGCGCGACTCCTCGCCGAGCCTGGCCGCCGCGTTCGCCGGCGGCGTCACCGGTCAGGGGCTTGACGTCGTCGACATCGGCCTGGCCAGCACCGACATGCTCTATTTCGGCTCCGGCAGCCTGGACCTGCCCGGCGCGATGTTCACCGCCAGCCACAACCCGGCGAGGTACAACGGGATCAAGCTCTGCCGGGCGGGTGCGGCGCCGATCGGCCAGGACACCGGGCTGGCGCAGATCCGCGCGGCGGTCGAGCAGGGCGTCCCCGCGGGCCCGGGTGGTGGCACGGTCATCCGCCAGGATCTGCTGACGGAGTACGCGGGGTACCTGCGGGCCCTGGTCGACCTGTCCGAGATACGCCCGCTCAAGGTCGTCGTGGACGCGGGCAACGGCATGGGCGGCTACACCGTCCCCGAGGTGTTCGAGTCGCTGCCGATCGAGATCGTCCCGCTGTACTTCGAGCTCGACGGCAGCTTCCCCAACCACGAGGCCAACCCGCTCGACCCGGCCAACCTGGTCGACCTGCAGAAGGCGGTCGTCGGCGAGGGAGCCGACGTGGGGCTGGCCTTCGACGGTGACGCCGACCGCTGCTTCCTCGTCGACGAGCGCGGCGAGCCGGTCAGCCCGAGTGCGATCACCGCGCTGGTCGCCGTGCGTGAGCTGGCCAAGGCCCCCGGTAGCACGATCATCCACAACCTGATCACCTCCCAGGCCGTGCCCGAGATCGTCGCCGAGCACGGGGGCCACCCGGTGCGCACCCGGGTCGGGCACTCGTTCATCAAGCAGGTGATGGCCGAGACCGGCGCTGTCTTCGGCGGCGAGCACTCCGCGCACTACTACTTCCGGGACTTCTGGCGCGCCGACTCCGGGATGCTCGCGGCGCTGCACGTGCTGGCCGCGCTCGGGGAGCAGGACCGCCCGATGTCGGAGCTGATGGCCCGCTACTCGCGGTACGCCGCCTCCGGTGAGATCAACTCGACCGTCACCGACCAGGCGAGCCGGGTGGCCGCGGTGAAGGCGAGCTACGGCGACCGGGCGGGGGTTGAGCTCGACGAGCTCGACGGCCTGACGGTGCGACTGCCCGGGGGCTCGTGGTTCAACCTGCGCGCGTCGAACACCGAACCGCTGCTGCGGCTCAACGTCGAGGCCCCCGACGCCGCCTCCGTCGCCCGATTGCGCGACGACGTCCTCGCGATCGTCCGCGCCTGAGTTCGCACAGGCACCCGGACGGACCCGGCATCCCACCCGCCATCCTGGCAGCATCGCGGTACACGGTGCGTTCGGCGCACTCTGCATGCAGAAAGAGGAGAACAGTGGCCGTCAAGCTCGACCCCCAGCTGCTGGAGATCCTGGCGTGCCCGTCGGACGACCATGCGCCGCTTCGGCCCGGCACGCCGAACGACCCGAACGCGGACGTGCTCACCTGCACATCCTGCGGTCGCCGCTTCCCCATCGTGGACGGGATCCCGGTGCTGCTGCTCGATGAGGCGCAGGAGCCCCAGGATCCGCCAAGCGGTGGGTGACCCGGTGCTCGACGACACCCTGCTCGTCGACCCCGCCGCATTGGCGGCGGTCGATACCGGCGGCGTGCTGCGCTCGGCGGCGACTGCGGGCGCCCAGGTCCGGTCGACCGCGCACGCGACGCAGGAGGCCGGTGTCCTGACGCTGAGCGGGCACCGGCCGCGGGCATTGGTCCTGCTGCGCCGCCCGGGTGCCTCGGCGCCCGCCGCCGGGATGCTCGCCGCCCTGCTGGGCGTGAGCTGCCCGGTGCCCGTGGTCGTTGCGGAGACGGCGCCGAGCTGGATCGGCCCGCTCGATGTGGTCGTTGCGCATACCGCCGATCCCGCGGACTTCGAGCTGGCCGAGGCCGTCGGCCGGGCGGTGCGCCGCGGTGCCGAGGTCGTGCTCTCCGCGCCCGGCGATGGTCCGGTGGCCTCCGCGGGCGCGGGCCGGGTCCGGTTGGTGGAGCCCCGGGTCCCGGTCCCGCCGGGGCTCGACCTGCCTCGCGCCCTGGCCGTCGGCCTGCTCACCGCGAGCGCGCTGGATCTGTTCGGCGTCCCGCTGGACCCGACGCTCGATCCGCTCGCCGACGAGTTGGACCGGGAGGCCGAACGTGACCAGCCCCGCCACGAGCCGTTCATGAACCCGGCCAAGACGCTGGCCCTGCGGCTGGCCGACCACACTCCGCTGCTGTGGGGCACCGACCCGCTCGCCGCCGCCGTCGCGAGGTACGCGGCGGGCGCGCTGGCGACCCACGCGGGCGTCGTCGCGCACGCCGACGACGTCGCGCGCGGGGCGACCGCGGCCGGGCTGCGCCGGGCGCTCGATGCGGCGGCGGCCCGCCACGACGTCTTTCACGATCCCTTCGACGACCCGACGGGGACGACGGCACCGCCGGTGCGGCTGGTGCTGCTGGCGACCGGTGAGGAGGATCCCGAGCCGGTTACCCTGCGACGGACCGGGCGGGCCTGGCCCGCGGCGGACACGCTGCATCCGGTCGACGAGATCCCGCGCGGGACACGGCACGCCGAACTGCTGCGCGCGGCGGTGCTGGCCCACCGCTTCGAAGTCGCCGCCGTCTATCTGGGGTTGGCCACCCGGACCATCGAGCCGGCCTGACCGGCCCCGAGGAGGAGTACCGACGATCGTGGAGCTGCTGGACAACCCCGTGCGCCCGTACGCCTGGGGATCGCGCACGGTGATCGCCGAACTGCTCGGTAAGCCCGTGCCCTCACCACATCCCCAGGCGGAGCTGTGGCTGGGCGCGCATCCGGCGGACCCGTCGCATCTGGTGCACGACGACGGTGCCACCGAGTCGCTGGTCGACGCGCTGGCCGCCGACCCGCGGCGCCTGCTCGGGCCGGACCGGGCCTGCCGCTGGGAGGGGAAGCTGCCGTTCTTGCTGAAGGTTCTCGCCGCGGACGAACCGCTCAGCCTGCAGGCGCACCCCAGCCTGGAGCAGGCGATCAGCGGGTTCGCTCAGGAGAGCGCCGCGGGAATTCCCGTCGACGCCTCCGAGCGCAACTACCGCGATCCCAACCATAAACCCGAGGTGATCTGCGCCCTCACCGAGTTCCACGCCCTCATCGGGTTCCGCGACGCCGCCGCGTCGGTGCGGCTGCTGCGTGCCCTCGACGTCCCCGAGCTCGCGGCGCACACCGAGCTGCTCGCCGCCCAGCCCGGGCCCGACGGGCTGCGGGCGCTGTTCACCACCTGGATCACCCTGCCGCAGTCGATGCTCGACGAGCTCGTGCCGGCGCTGCAGCAGGGCGCGATCCGGCTGGCCAGCGAGCCGGGCGAGTGGCAGCGGGAGGCGCGCACCGCGCTGGAACTGTCGGAGCGCTACCCGGGTGATGCGGGCGTGCTCGCGGCGCTGCTGCTCAACCGGGTGGTGCTCCAACCGGGTGAGGCGCTCTATCTGCCCGCGGGGAATCTGCACGCCTACCTCGCGGGCGCCGGCATCGAGCTGATGGCCAACTCCGACAACGTGCTGCGCGGCGGGCTCACGCCCAAGCACGTCGACGTCGCCGAGCTGCTGCGGATCCTCGACTTCCACGCGGGCCCCCCGCCGGTATGCAGCGGGCGGCCGGACGACGGGTGGATCCGCTACGACACCCCGGCCGCGGAGTTCCTGTTGCGGCGCTGGGAGTCGGGGCGCTGGGATCCCACCGAGCCGCCCGTCGCGGTTCCCGACGGTGGCCCGCGGATCGCGATCTGCACGGCGGGCTCCGCCTGCCTGCGCGGCGGCGACAAGGTCATGAAGCTGCGCCGGGGTGCCGCCGTGTTCATGGCCGACACCGACCGCGGGGTCGTCCTCGAATCGGCGGAGCCGGGTACCCAGTTGTTCCTGGCCAGTGACGGGCTCTGAGCGTCCTCACCGCTAGGGTTTCCCCACGCGAACGGCAGAAGGGAAACGCGGGTGGCAGCGAGCGGCGGGACCAGGGCGATCATCGCCGCCCTGCTGGCCAATGCGGGGATCGCGGCGGCGAAGTTCATCGGTTACCTGGTGACGGGCTCGTCGTCGATGCTGGCCGAGGCGGTGCACTCGGTCGCCGATACCTCCAACCAGGGGCTGCTGTTGCTCGGCGGCAAGCGCGCCAAACGGGCGGCGACCGCCGAGCACCCGTTCGGCTACGGGCGGGACCGCTACTTCTACTCGTTCATCGTCGCACTGCTGCTGTTCACCCTCGGCGCGGCGTTCGCGATCTACGAGGGCATCCACAAGCTGGAGCATCCCGAGCCGTTGAGCACCCCGATCGTCGCGGTGATCATCCTGGTGGTCGCGATCGGGTTGGAAGGGTTCTCCTTCCGCACGGCGATCCACGAGTCGGCTCCGCTGAAGGGCAGCGGCACCTGGTGGCAGTTCATCCGGCAGTCGAAGGTGCCGGAGCTGCCGGTGGTGTTGCTGGAGGATCTCGGTGCGCTGGTCGGGCTGGTCCTGGCGCTCGGCGGGGTCGGCCTTACCGTGCTCACCGGCAACCCGGTCTGGGACGCCGTCGGCACCCTGTGCATCGGCACCCTGCTCGGGGTCATCGCCATCATCCTGATCATCGAGATGAAGAGCCTGTTGATCGGCGAGGGTGCCGTGGCGCCGGTGCTGGCCAGGATCGTCGCGGAACTGTCGGCGGGGGATCACGTGCGGCGGGTCATCCACATCCGCACCCAGTACCTCGGCCCCGAGGAGCTGCTCGTCGCGGCCAAGATCGCGCTGACCCCGGGTGCGTCCGTCGAGCAGGTCGCGCGCGCCATCGACGCCGCCGAGGCGCGGGTCCGCGCCGCCGTGCCGGAGGCCAGGGTGATCTACCTGGAGCCCGACCTCGACCGCACCCCCGCCGGCGACGTCATGACTCCATGACGTGCTGGGAGCCCGCCAGCTGGTAGCCCGCGAACGTGTCGCGCAGCGTCTTCTTGCTGAACTTGCCGACGCTGGTCTTGGGGACCTCGTCGATGAACTCGACGGCGTCGGGCAGCCACCATTTCGCGACCCGCGGGGTGAGGAACTCGATGATCTCCTCGGCGGTGAGGGTCTCGCCGGGCTTGACGACCACGCAGGCCAGCGGCCGCTCCAGCCACTTCTCGTGCGGGACGCCGATCACCGCCGCCTCGGCGACCTTGGGGTGGGACATGATGTGGTTCTCCAGCTCGACCGAGCTGATCCACTCGCCGCCGGACTTGACCAGGTCCTTGGTCCGGTCGACCAGCCGGACGAATCCGTAGCGGTCGACGGTGGCGACGTCACCGGTGCGCAGCCACCCGTCCTCGGTGAACTGGGCCCCGCCGCCCTCGCCGCGGTAGTACTCCCTGGCGATCCACGGGCCCGCGGCCTGGATCTCACCGGTGGCCCGGTCGTCCCAGGGCTGTTCCTCACTGGTGGCGGGATCGACCAGCCGCAGGTCGACCAGCGGCACCGGCTGCCCCTGACGGGCCCGGATGTCCGCGCGCGCGTCCTCGTCGAGGGCGGCGTGCTGGGAGCGCGGGGTGGAGATGGTCGCGAGCGGACTGGTCTCGGTCATTCCCCAGGCATGCGTCATCGGGATGCCGAGCGCCTCGCGGTAGGCCTCGGACAACGAGCGCGGCACCGCCGAACCGCCGCACAGGATCGACCGCAGCGCGGACAGGTCGTGGTCGCCCAGCAGCGGCAGCGCGCCCATCCAGATCGTCGGCACCCCACCGGTCACCGTCACCCGGTGGCGGGCCAGCAGGCCGAGGATGGCCTGCGGGGTCATGTTCGGGCCGGGGAAGACGATGTCCGAGCCGGCGAGCAGGCAGCCGTAGGGCAGGCCCCAGGCGTTGGCGTGGAACATCGGCACCACGGGAAGCACCACATCGCGCTCGGACAGCGCGAGCCCGTCCGCGGTCAAGGTGATCAGCGAGTGCAGCACGGTGGACCGGTGGCTGTACACAACGCCCTTGGGGTTTCCGGTGGTGCCCGAGGTGTAACACATCGCGGCGGCGGTGTTCTCGTCCGCGATCTCGAACCGGCCCTGATGGGGTTGCGCGTCGGCCAGTAGCCGCTCGTAGTCGAGGACGCGCGGGTCCTCGGGGATCTCGACCTCGGCCCCGTCGTCGATGACGATGTAGTGCCGCACCGTGGTCAGCTTGTCGGCCAGGGGCCACAGCAGGGGGAGCAGCGAGCGGTCGACGAAGACGACCTCGTCCTCGGCGTGGTCGGCGATGTAGACCAGCTGCTCCGGGAACAACCGCAGGTTCAGTGTGTGCAGCACCCGCCCGGTGCACGGCGCGGCCAGGTACAGCTCGAGGTGCCGCCCGGTGTTCCAGCAGAACGTGCCTACCCGGCCGTCGGGGCTGATCCCCAGCGTGTCGAGGACCGAGCTCAGCCGCCGGACCCGTTCGGCCCATTCGGACATCGTCATGCGGGACTCGCCGTCCGGACCGGCCGTCACAATCGTTTTGTGGCCGAACAACTGCTCGGCGCGATGGAAGACGTGCGGCAGAGAGAGCGGTCGATCCTGCATGAGCCCGTACATGAGATCTCCTGTGTCGAGCGCGTGTGCCCCGTCACAGGCACCGTACCCGTTTCGGGGGGTTCCGCGGCGCGTGTGAAGCACGTGCTGACTCGTGCGTCGGCGAGGACCGCACCCGCCTGGTGCCAGTAGGCTCGGCAGCCATGAGCCCCGACGGACCGCACGCCGGCGCCGTCTGTGTCGATGTGGGGTCGGTCTGGACGAAGGCGGTGCTGGTCCAGCCGGATGGCGGCCTGGCGGGGTTCGCCGCGCACCTCACGACGCCGGCCGACGTGCTCGCCGGGGTCGACGCCGCGGTTCGCGCCGTGACCGCGCCCGGGGGGAGTGGCTCGCCGGACCTGCTGGCCTGTTCCTCGGCGGGCGGGGGGCTGCGGCTCGCCGTCGTCGGCACCGAGAAGCTGAGCTCCACCGAGGCCGGACACCGGGTCGCCCGCTCGGCGGGCTCACACGTGGTGCACGTTCACGGCGGGCCGCTGGAAGCGGCCGACGTGCGGGCCTTGCGGGGGAGCAGGCCGGGGGTGGTGCTGTTGATCGGCGGGCCCGACGGCGACGACCCGCGCGTGCTCCTGCACAACGCGGCCCAGCTCGCCAGGGCCCGGGTGCGCTACCCCATCGTGCTGGCCGGCAACACCGAGGCGCGCGCCGCGGCGCTGTCGGTGCTGCGCTCCACCAGCCGGACGGTGGTCGCCTGCGACAACGTGCTGGCACGCGCGGGCGAGCTGGCGCCGGAGCCGGCCCGGGCGGCGGTCGCGAGCGTGTTCGCCCGACATGTCCTGGGTGCGCGTGGCCCCGGGGCCGCACCCCGGTTCCGCCGGATGGCACGGCTGATGACCCCGGACGCCGTCGGTCGCGCCGCCACCGTGCTGGCCAAGCTGGTCGGCACGGGGACGCTCGTCGTCGACATCGGCTGTGCGATGACCGACGTGCACCTCGCACCCGTGGGCGGGCGGCCGGCCGTCGGCGCGCACTGCACCATCGAGGGCGACCTCGGGCTGCGCTGTGCCGCCGCGGGGGTGCTGCTGGAGGGGCAGGCCGAGGGAATCGTCGACCCGGTGGAGGCCGATCTGCTCGGCCCGATCGTCGAACGGATGAGCACCGAGACCGGCTCCGTTCCGCGCGGCCCCGGAGGTGCCGCCGAGGATCGCCGGATCGCCGCGCTCGCCGCCGTCATCGCCGTGCGCAGGCACCTGAGGAGCCTGGGCGACCTCGCGGTGGCACCGAACATCGGACTGGTGGTGTTCACCGGTGGTGTGTTCCGGCAGCGGGACCCGGCCGGGCTGGCCGCCCTGATCGCCACCCTGCGGGCCGATTCGATGCTCGCGCCGGTGCTGGCCGACTCCCGCGTGGTGGTCGACGCCGATTTCACCGTCGCACCCGCCGGGCTGCTCGCCGAGGACGGGCGTGGCGAGGCCGCCGAGGCCCTGCTCATGGACCACCTGCTGGGCTGATCCGGATCGGTTTCGAGGCCCGCCCGGCCCGTCGAAAGAGCACTGGGGTGAGCCGGCACCGGCGGGTACGGTGCCATTCGGAGACCGCCGCCACGAGGAGGCGTCACGCCGATGACCGCTGGAATCCCCGAGACCGTCGATCCGTTCGGCCGGTTGCACGAGCGCAACGGCGTCGAGTTCGCCGTCGCGGATCTCGAGCTCGCGGAGTACGGGCGCACGGAGATCCGGCTCGCCGAACACGAGATGCCGGGTCTGATGCAGCTGCGCCGGGAGTATGCCGAGGCACGTCCGCTGCACGGTGCGCGGATCGCCGGGTCGCTGCACATGACCGTGCAGACCGCGGTGTTGATCGAGACGCTGGTGTCGCTGGGCGCGCAGGTGCGCTGGGTGTCGTGCAACATCTTCTCCACCCAGGACGAGGCCGCGGCGGCGGTGGTGGTCGGTCCGCACGGAACACCGGCGCAGCCGCGGGGGGTGGCGGTGTTCGCCTGGAAGGGCGAGACGCTGCCCGAGTACTGGTGGTGCACCGAGCAGCTGTTCACCTTCACCGACGACGAGGGCAACACCGTCGGCCCGAACATGATCCTCGACGACGGCGGCGACGCGACGCTCCTGGTGCACAAGGGCGCGGAGTGCGAGGCCGCCGGCGTGGTGCCGACCGTGGCCGAGGACGACCACACCGTCTCCGCGGAGTACCGGGTCGTCCTCGACGCCCTGCGCCGGTCGCTGGCCGCGGATCCGCGCCGCTGGACCAGGATCGCCGAGGGGATCCGCGGGGTCACCGAGGAGACCACGACCGGCGTCAACCGGCTCTACCAGCTCGCCGACCAGGGCACGCTGCTGTTCCCGGCGATCAACGTCAACGACTCGGTCACCAAGAGCAAGTTCGACAACAAGTACGGAATCCGGCATTCACTCATCGACGGCCTCAACCGTGCCACCGACGTGCTGATCGGGGGCAAGGTCGCGGTCGTCTGCGGTTTCGGCGATGTCGGCAAGGGCTCGGCGGAGGCGTTGGCCGGGCAGGGCGCGCGCGTCATCGTCACGGAGGTCGACCCGATCTGTGCGCTGCAGGCGCTGCTGGAGGGCTTCCAGGTCGCGCGGCTCGAGGACGTGATCGGCAAGGCCGACATCGTCATCACCACGACCGGCAACAAGGACATCGTCACCACCCGGCACATGGCGGCGATGAAGCACCAGGCGATCCTGGGCAACGTCGGCCACTTCGACAACGAGATCGACATGGCCGGGCTGGCCCGCTACCCGGGGATCCACCGGATCACCATCAAGCCGCAGGTCGATGAGTGGGTGTTCCCGGATGGTCATTCGATCATCGTGCTCTCCGAGGGCAGGCTGATGAACCTCGGTAACGCCACCGGGCACCCGAGTTTCGTCATGTCGACCTCGTTCAGCAACCAGGTGATCGCGCAGATCGAGCTGTTCACCAAGTACGAGGAGTACAACCGCGACGTCTACCGGCTGCCGAAGATCCTCGACGAGAAGGTCGCCCGGATTCACGTGCAGGCCCTGGGCGGCGAGCTCACCGAGCTGACCAAGGACCAGGCCGAGTACATCGACGTGGACGTCGAGGGCCCGTACAAGCCGGAGCACTACCGGTACTGACCCCTACGCGGTACGGGCGGAGCCGGTTAGGTTGTCCTCATGTCTGCCGCCGCATCAGGGTCGTCGCCTGCGAACCCCAGCGGTGACGGGTGGGCGTTCTGCGCGCAGGGACACAAGCACTGGGGGGTTTACGGAGCGTCCGGGCTGCTGGTGCGCCACCGCGACCACGCCGGTCACGAGTGGGTGCTGCTGCAGCACCGGGCGCTCTGGAGCCACCACGGGGGGACCTGGGGCGTTCCGGGCGGAGCGCGCCATCTCGCCGAGACCGCCGAACAGGCCGCGCGCCGGGAGGCCGCCGAGGAGGCCCACGTCGACCTCGGCGCGTTGCGGACCACCGATGAGTTCGTCGACGACCACGGCGGCTGGTCGTACACGACCGTTGTGGTGCGGGCCACCGTTGCGCTGCCGGTCGCGATCCGGGGCGGGGAGAGCGTCGAGCTGCGCTGGGTGCGCACCGACCGGATCCTCGGGCTCGACCTGCATCCGGGTTTCGCCGCGACGTGGCCGAAGGTGTGCCGGCTGGGCTGAGCCCGCCCCGGTAGGTTGCCTGGCCGTGGGGCGGTTGATCGTCATCGAGGGAGTGGACGGCGCGGGCAAACGCACGCTGTCGGATGCGCTGGTCGCCGAGTTCGCGGCGCGCGGGGCCCGTACCGCCCGGCTGGCCTTCCCGCGCTATGCCGAGGACGTGCACGCCGAGCTCGCCCGTGACGCCCTCTACGGCAGGCTCGGTGACCTCGGCGAGTCCGTGCACGGGATGGCGGTGCTGTTCGCCCTGGACCGCCGCGATGCCGCGCCCGGACTGCGGGCGAAGCTCGCCGCCAACGACGTCGTG
Organism: Pseudonocardia hispaniensis; assembly: GCF_042658695.1. Lineage (NCBI taxonomy): Bacteria > Bacillati > Actinomycetota > Actinomycetes > Pseudonocardiales > Pseudonocardiaceae > Pseudonocardia > Pseudonocardia hispaniensis. Next base: position 210,991 of record NZ_JBHSQW010000031.1, read on the forward strand.
CTCGTCGACCGGTACGTCGCCTCCAACGCCGCCTACAACGCCGCCCGGCTCGGCCAGCGCGCCGACGGCGAGGTCGTGGCGTGGGTGCGCGCGCTGGAGGTGGAGCGCTTCGGCATCCCGGTTCCCGACCGGCAGCTGCTGCTCGCCGTGCCGCGCGAGGTCGCCGCCCGGCGTGCGGCGCACCGCGAACGAACCGAACCGGGTCGGCTTCGCGACGTCTACGAGGCCGACCCCGGGCTGCAGCAGCGCACCGCCGAGGTCTACCGCGAGCTCGCCGACGCGGCGTGGCTGAGCCCGTGGACGGTGATCGACGCCGAGCGGCACATCGACGCGGCCGCGCTCGCCGGCCACCTGCTCGGGTGAGCGGGCTGCCGGGGCCGAAGCACCTGATTTGCCCCCGGATGGGATGCTGCGCGCATGAAGTCGCGCGTTCTGGTGGTCGACGACGACCCGGCTCTGGCCGAGATGCTGACCATCGTGTTGCGAGGGGAGGGCTTCGACACCGCGGTGGTCGGCGACGGCACGCGCGCCCTGCCGGCCGTCCGCGAGCTGCGCCCGGATGTGGTGCTGCTGGACCTCATGCTGCCCGGGATGAACGGCATCGACGTCTGCCGTGCCATCCGCGCCGAGTCCGGGGTGCCGATCGTGATGCTCACGGCCAAGAGCGACACCGTGGACATCGTGCTCGGTCTGGAGTCGGGCGCCGATGACTACGTCGTGAAGCCGTTCAAGCCCAAGGAGCTCGTCGCCCGGATCCGGGCCCGGGTCCGGCGCACCGAGAACGAGCCCGCCGAACAGCTCACGATCGGCGACATCTCGATCGATGTGCCCGCCCACCAGGTCACCAGGGACGGCACGCCGATCGCGCTGACCCCGCTCGAGTTCGACCTGCTCGTGGCCCTGGCCCGCAAGCCGCGGCAGGTGTTCACTCGCGAGGTGCTGCTCGAACAGGTATGGGGCTACCGACACGCCGCCGACACCCGGTTGGTCAACGTGCACGTGCAGCGGCTGCGGTCGAAGGTCGAACGCGATCCGGAGCACCCCGAGGTGGTCCTGACCGTCCGCGGCGTCGGGTACAAGGCGGGGCCTCCGTGACGCGCCGATGATCCACGCCCGGGGGGTGCTGCCGCGGATCGCCGCGCGGGTGCGGCGGCGTGCGACGGCGCGCCGGATCCGGGTGGGCGTGCGGCATACGGGCCTGATCGTCGCCGAGGTCCAGTCGGCGTTCACGGTGGCCTGGCGGCGTTCGCTGCAGCTGCGGGTCGTGGTCAGCACCCTGGCGTTGTCGACCGCGGTCATCCTCGTCCTCGGTCTGGTGCTGCAGACCCAGATCGCCGAGCGGCTGGTCCAGGGCAAGTTCGAGGCGGCGGTGGTCCAGGCCGAAGCCGGCCGCGCCGTGCTCGAACGCGACCTTTCGGGCATCGACCCCGACCGGGAGGGCGCCCAGGGCACCCTCACCAACGCGCTGGACCGGCTGACGAACACGAGCACCTCCGAACAGCCGGGGGCGCCCGCCGCCGGGGAGTTCCGGGCGGTGCTCACCACCGGGCGTCGCGGGGCGCCGGAGGTCTCGGCGGGCACCGTCGAGGTCGTTCCGGGCGATCTGCAGGATGCCGTGGCCGCGGGCGGGCTGGCCACGAAGTACGTCTCGGTGGCCGACGTCCCCACGCTGATGATCGGTCAGCCGATCCATACCGCGGGCCGGGACCTGCAGTTCTATCTGCTGTTCCCGCTCGACGGCGAACAGCGCACGCTCGGCCTGGTCCAGTCGACGCTGATCGTCGGTGGGCTGGTGCTCATCCTGCTGCTGGCCGGCATCACGAGCCTGGTGACCCGGCAGGTGGTGCGTCCGGTCCGGCAGGCCGCCGAGGTCGCCGAGCGCTTCGCCGAGGGCAACCTCGATGAGCGGATGCCGGTGCGGGGCGAGGACGAGGTGGCCCGGCTGGCCGAGTCCTACAACGAGATGGCCGGGAGCCTGCAGGCCCAGATCCGGCAGCTGGAGGAGTTCGGGGCGTTGCAACGGCGGTTCACCTCCGACGTCAGCCACGAGCTGCGCACTCCGCTCACCACGGTCCGGATGGCGGCCGACGTGCTGTACGCCTCCCGGGGCGAGCTGCTGCCCGCGCTGCGCCGCAGCTCAGAGCTGCTGGTCACCGAGCTGGACCGGTTCGAGGCGCTGCTCGGGGACCTGTTGGAGATCAGCAGGCTCGATGCCGGGGTGGCCGAACTGGGCGCCGAGCGGCTCGATATGCACGGGGTCGTGTCCCGCGCGATCGAGGCGGTGCACGGCCTGGCCGAGGAGACCCGCACCCCGTTGCAGCTCGACCTGCCGACGGGGATCTACGCCGAGGTCGACCCGCGCCGGGTGGAACGGATCGTGCGGAACCTGGTGGCCAACGCCATCGACCACGGGGAGGGCAAGCCGGTCCAGGTCACCCTGGGCGCGGACGACCGCGCCGTCGCCGTGGTCGTCCAGGACCAGGGCGTCGGGCTGCGCCCGGGGGAGGCGGGGCTGGTGTTCAACCGGTTCTGGCGGGCCGAGGAGTCGCGGGCGCGGCGCAGCGGTGGAAGCGGGCTCGGTCTTTCGATCAGCCTGGAGGACGCTCGGCTGCATGGTGGCTGGTTGCAGGCGTGGGGCGAGCCGGGCCGGGGCGCGGCGTTCCGGCTGACGCTGCCGCGCACCGTCGGTGACCTGCTGGAGTCCAGCCCGTTGCCGCTCGGCCCGGTCGGCGCGCCCGAACCGGCCGACTCGACCACGGTGCCGACGCCTCCACTGGGCATCCCTCGCCTCACCGACGCCGGCTCGGTCGAGGCCACTGACCCCCTGACCGTGGCCCGCCAGGATGGGCGGCCCGCCGATGTGGCGAGCCCCGGTGGGGCCAACCGGTGAGCGGTCCGCTGCGCAGGCGAGCCCTCACCGTCCTCACCGCGCTGCTGGCCGTGGCCGGGCTGGCGGGGTGTGCCAGCGTGCCGGAGAGCTCGTCGGTGCAGGTGCTGCGCAAGGTGCCGGTGCGCGGCGCACCCGCCCTGCCCCCGGGGCCGGTCGACGGCACCAACCCGCTCGACCTGGTGCGCGGGTTCGTCTACGCCTCGGGTAGCAGCATCGACAAGCACGGCGCGGCCCGGCGGTTCCTCAGTCCCGAGGCCGAGGGCTGGGACGACGGTGCGGCGCTGAGGCTGCTCGACGAGCAGTTCGACACCGTCTACCCGCCGCGACCCGCCGAACTCGGGCGCGACGTCACGATCGTGCGGATCCGTGGCACCCAGGTCGGCACGCTCACCTCGACCGGGACGTTCCGGTCCGACGAGTCCCCGATCGAGGTCGACGTGACCGTGACGCGCCACGAGGGGCAGTGGCGGATCAGCCGGCTGCCCGACGGGGTGCTCGTGCGGCTCTCGGACTTCCGCTCCAACTACCGCACGGTCAAGACCTATTTCGTCGACCCGGTACGCGGCGTCACGGTAGCCGACATGCGCTACCTGCCCGTCGTTCCGGCCAGGGCCCAGGCCTCCCGCGCGGTCGAGCTGCTCCTGGACGGGCCTTCCGACGCGCTGGCGGGGGCGGCGACGAGCCTGCTCCCGCCGGGCGCGAGGCTGCGGGCCAACGTCGCCGAAACCCCCGACGGCGCGGTTCTCGTCGATCTGACACAGGTCGGTTCGCTCGACGAGGCGGGCCGCAGGCTGCTCGCCGCCCAGGTCGTGCTCACCCTGTCCGAGGTGAACGTCGGACGGGTCCGGCTGCTCGTCGACGGGTCCCCGCTGCTACCCGGCAAGAGCGATCTCACCCGCGACGATGTCGCGGCGCTCGCCGATGGCGTGGACCCGAGGGGCGAGGTGTCCGGTTTCGTGGTCGCGGGCGGACGCGTGCGGCAGCTGACCAGCGGCGAGCCGGGTACCCCGATCCCCGGCCCGGCCGGCGGCGGTGACGTCGAGGTGCTGTCCGCCTCGACCGCGGTGGGTGGCGGCAGACTGGCGGTGGTGTCGCGGGAGTCGGGCCGCCCCCGGCTGCGCGTCGGCCCGCCGGACGGGCCGCTCCAGGCGGTGGCGCTCGACGCGACGTCGATGACCCGCCCGACGTGGACGGCGGACGGCGATGAGGTGTGGACCGTCGTGGACGGGTCCACCGTGGCGCGGGTCCTGCTGGGCCCTGCGGACGAACCCCGGCGCGGGCGGGTCGACGGGACCGCGCTGGCCGCCCTCGGCGAGATCCAGGACCTGCGGCTGTCCCGGGACGGGATGCGCCTGGCCGCGGTGGTCAACGGCAAACTGGTCACCGCGGTGGTTGCCCGCCCCGGCGACGGCACCGCCGTGATCCGCAACGTCCAGCTGCTGCGGCCCGGTGAGCTCGACGAGGTCGTGGGGGTCTCCTGGCGGGCGCCCGAGTCGGTCCTGGTCGTGAACAACCGGGCCGACCGGCCGGTGATGGTGGTGACCGTCGACGGGCTGACCGTGCAGACCGTGCCCAACATCAACCTCACCCCGCCGTTGCGCGCGGTCGCGGCGTTCCCCGGCCGAGCGCTGCTGGTCGCGGACCAGAGCGGGGTGTGGAGCTACTCCGGCGGGGAGCTCGACACCTGGCGGCAGGTCCTGGGTGGGGTTCCGGATGCGATTCCCTTCTATCCCGGCTGACTCATCGGTCACGTCGGGAACGGCGGTCACGCAGCTTGTGGATAGCTCGGCCGCGCCCGGCCGAGCGTGCCGGCCGGCTCCCCCATCCTGTCGGTCATGGACCTGCGCGAGCTGAGCACCGGGCTGCTCGACCTGCTGTTGCCGGGCGCCTGCGGAGGGTGCGGCCGGGCCGGGCCGGGCTGGTGCGCGAGCTGCGATGCGCAGCTGTCGCGACCGTACTCGATCGCTCTGCCCGGCGGTCCGGACGTGCTCGCGGTGGGGCGCTACCACGGCCCCCTGCGCACCGCGCTGTTGGCGTTCAAGGAACGGGGGCGGCGCGACCTCGGTGCCGCGCTCGCGGGGCTGCTCGCGGCGGCGGTGACCCCGGCCCTGCCCCGCGTGCCGTGCCGATCATCCACCCCCGACGGCCCGCGGGCGGCACCGGTCAGCTGGCTCGTGCCCGCGCCGTCCCGTCCCGCGGCGGCGCGAGCCCGGGGCGGGGATCACGTGCTGCGGCTGTGCCGACTGCTCGCGGGCCTGCTCGCCGGGGCGGGCCATGAGGTCGCGCTCGCCCCGGCGCTCCAGCTGGGTCGGCGGGCCCGCGACTCGGTGGGACTCGACGCCGGGGAACGCGTGGCCAACCTGGCGGGACGGCTGCGGGTCCGGCCGGCGGGGCTGCCACCGCCGGGTACCGCGGTGCTCCTGGTCGACGATGTCGTCACCAGCGGTGCGACCCTGCGGGCCTGCCGTGACGTGCTGGCCGGTGCCGGGGTGAGGGTGGACCTGGCGCTCGTGCTGTGTGACGCCACGGGGCGCGCGTCGATGCCCGGGCGCCGCCAGAGCCTCAGCTGGCGTGGCTGACCCGGGCGCCGCTCGCGGGCCGTCGGCGGCCCCGGGGAACCGGGAGCCGTCCCGGCCCGGCTCCGCCCGGGGCGTAGTCCATCGCCCGGAGCCAGATCCCGTTGCGGGTCTGCACCAGGCCCAGCGTCACCGGGTCGATGCAGACGCCGCCGCTGCGGTGGTCGTCCCACAGCGTCGCGTCGTCGAATACCCGCCCGCATCCGCCGGTTCGGCGACAGCAATGTGCCCGCTCGACCCCGACCCATTCCAGCCCACAACATGACATCCGCACCAGCCGCACCCGCGCAGGCTACGGCCACGGTCTGACGAGGCGGTGTCCGCGGGGAGCGCGCCACGACGTGCCCGGCCACTCGGACGGCGCACGCATCACCCGGTGGGGCTCGTGCGGCTCGGGTGTCGCGGGGGCGGGCGCAACGGCCGAACGTACCCCGGGAGCGCCGTCCGAGGGAATGCCGATCGCTCATTACCACACGGCCCGGGATCGCTCTGCGCTACCCCCTGTTGTCGAACCGTGATCCCGACTACGGTGCATCCAACGTTGGCATCGCCCCGTGGGAGGACCACCGATCGTGTATCCGGGGCCACGTGCCCGGCGCATCGGTGCAGCTCGCGGAGCCCCGACGCCGAGAGCGAGGGAAGTCCGTGGAGATCGTTGTCACCGGTCGGAACGTCGAGGTGCCGGACCATTTCAGGATTCACGTCGCCGAGAAGCTCGGCCGCTTGGAGCGGTATGACTACAAGATCGTCGGACTGGAGGTCGAGCTCTTCCACGAACGCAATCGCCGCCAGCTGAAGAACTGCCAGCGGGTGGAGATCACCGGCCGTGGCTGCGGTGCGTCCGTCGCCCGGGCCGAGGCGTCTGCGCAGGACTTCTACGCGGCCCTCGATGCCGCGGTCGGCAAGCTGGAGGCCCGGCTGCGCCGGTCGCATGACCGCCGCAAGGTCAGCGGCCGCAGGGCCAGGCTGGTCGTGACCGGGCGCGGTGGACCCGGTCACGTCGCCGTCCTCGACGACCTCACCGAACTCGAGCCCGGTGCGATCCCCGCTCCCCGAGAGCACGGGGAGACCCTGGCGGACGGTGACCGCATCCGCGGCGCGTCCGGAGAGGACGACAACGCCGAGCCCGGACCGGGCCGGATCGTCCGGCGCAAGGTGCACAAGGCCGACCCGATGACCGTGGACGACGCGCTGTCGCGGATGGAGCTCGTCGGGCACGACTTCTACCTGTTCTCCGACGCGGAAACCGGCGCGCCGAGCGTGGTCTACCGGCGCAAGGGCTACGACTACGGGGTCATCCAGCTCGGCCGATAGGCCCATCCGGCGGAGGGTTCTCGGCGGGTGCGGCCCGGGGGAGTTGATCGTCATCTCCCGGTCGCTCTCGCCGAGGCCACGGACCCCGTGACGCTGGTGCCTCTACCATGGGTCGGGTGGCACGGTTGCCCGTGCCCGGTAGCTTCGTGCCCTGACCGCGATCGTGAATGAGGTCAACCAGTGTCGTTCTTGAACCGTCTGCTCCGCGCCGGTGAGACGAAGCTGGTGAAGCGACTCGGTAGGGTCGCCGATCACATCGACCTGCTCGAGCCGGAGACGCAGGCGCTGTCCGACGCCGAACTGCGGGCCAAGACGCAGGAGTTCCGAGAGCGCCACGCGGCGGGTGAGGACCTCGGCGAACTGCTCCCCGAGGCGTTCGCCGTGGTGCGCGAGGCCGCGACCCGCACGCTCGGTCAGCGGGCCTTCCCGGTCCAGCTCATGGGCGGCGCGGCGCTGCATCTGGGCAATGTCGCCGAGATGAAGACCGGTGAGGGAAAGACGCTCACCTCGGTGTTCCCGGCCTATCTCAACGCGATCTCGGGCAAGGGCGTCCACGTCGTCACCGTCAATGACTATCTGGCCCGGCGTGACTCCGAGAACATGGGCCGCATCCACCGGTTCCTCGACCTGTCCGTGGGGGTGATCCTCTCGGAGATGCCGCCCGCGGTTCGGCGCGTCCAGTACTCCGCCGACATCACGTACGGCACGAACAACGAGTTCGGCTTCGACTACCTGCGTGACAACATGGCGTGGAACTCGGCCGACCTGGTGCAGCGCGGGCACAACTACGCCATCGTCGACGAGGCCGACTCGATCCTCATCGACGAGGCCCGCACGCCGCTGATCATCTCCGGTCCGGCGGAGCAGAGCGCACGCTGGTATCAGGAGTTCGCGCGCATGGCGCCCATGCTCGATCGGGACCTCCACTACGAGGTCGACGAGCGCAAGCGCACCATCGGCGTCACCGAGGAGGGTGTCGCCTTTGTCGAGGACCAGCTCGGCATCGACAACCTCTATGAGGCCGCGAACACCCCACTGGTCGGATACCTGAACAACGCGATCAAGGCCAAGGAGCTGTTCAAGAAGGACAAGGACTACATCGTCCGGGATGGGCAGGTGCTCATCGTCGACGAGTTCACCGGCCGGGTGCTGGCCGGGCGCCGCTACAACGAGGGCATGCACCAGGCCATCGAGGCCAAGGAGGGCGTGGAGGTCCAAGCGGAGAACCAGACGCTGGCCACCATCACCCTGCAGAACTACTTCCGGCTCTACGACAAGCTCGCCGGGATGACCGGCACCGCCCAGACCGAGGCGGCCGAGCTGCACCAGATCTACAAGATGAACGTGGTGCCGATCCCGACGAACCGGCCGATGGTCCGGATCGACCAGGCCGACCTGATCTACAAGACCGAGCCGGCGAAGTTCGCCGCGGTCGCCGCGGACATCGCCGAGAAGCACCGCAGGGGCCAGCCCGTGCTGGTCGGTACGACGAGCGTGGAGAAGTCGGAGTACCTGTCGAAGCTGCTCGTGCAGCTCCAGGTGCCGCACGAGGTGCTCAACGCGAAGTACCACGAGCGCGAGGCGGCGATCGTTGCCCAGGCCGGGCACGCGGGTGCGGTCACCGTCGCGACGAACATGGCGGGCCGCGGCACCGACATCATGCTGGGCGGCAACCCCGAGTTCCTCGCCGATCTCGAGCTGCGCCGCCGCGGGCTGGACCCGGTGGAGACCCGCGAGGAGTACGAGGCCGCCTGGGACGGCGTACTGGCGAAGATGAAGGAGCAGGTGGCGGCCGAGGCCGAGGAGGTCAGGGCCGCGGGCGGGCTGTACGTGCTGGGCACCGAGCGGCACGAGTCGCGGCGCATCGACAACCAGCTGCGCGGTCGGTCGGGCCGGCAGGGCGACCCGGGGGAGTCCCGCTTCTACCTCTCCCTCGGTGACGACCTGATGCGCCGCTTCAACGGCGCCATGGTTGAGTCGATCATGAACCGGTTCAACCTGCCGGACGACGTGCCGATCGAGGCCGGCATGGTGACCAAGGCGATCCGCTCCGCGCAGACGCAGGTCGAGCAGCAGAACTTCGAGATCCGCAAGAACGTCCTCAAGTACGACGAGGTGCTCAACAAGCAACGCACCGTCGTCTACGACGAGCGGCGCCGGGTGCTGGCGGGTGAGGACGTCAAACAGCAGATCCAGCACATGCTCGCCGACGTCATCGAAGCCTACGTACAGGGCGCCACGGCCGAGGGTTACGCCGAGGACTGGGACCTCGACAAGCTGTGGCGGGCGCTGGGTGCGCTCTATCCGATCTCGATCCGCTGGCAGGACCTCGCCGAGGGCGGCCTCGACGACGCCGACCACGTCGACCTCAGCAGGGAGAGCGTGGTCGAGGCCGTGCTGGCCGACGCGGAGCGGGCCTACGCCGCGCGCGAGGCCGAGATCGACCAGATGATCGGCGCGCAGGGTGGTATGCGGGAACTCGAACGTCAGGTCCTGCTGCAGGTGATGGACCGCAAGTGGCGCGAGCACCTCTACGAGATGGACTACCTCAAGGAGGGGATCGGGCTGCGGGCGATGGCGCAGCGCGACCCGCTGATCGAGTACCAGCGCGAGGGGTACGACATGTTCTCCGCCATGCTCGAGGGCATCAAGGAGGAGACGGTCGGTCACCTGTTCAACGTGCGGGTGCAGGTCGCCGAGCCGCAGCCTTCAGCCGAGCTCGACGACGGCAGGGCCCGGGCCGCCGCGGCCGGTGCCGCCGCCGTGAACGGGGAGGCCCCGGGCACGCCGGTGGGCGCCCGGCGCGAGCCGCAACCGGCCTCCGCTGCGCAGCAGGCGCCGGTGCCCTCGGCAGCCGGGGCCCAGGCTCCGCAGGGCCGCAACCGCAGGCACGACCGGCCCGCGGTGCCGCAGGAGGATCCGGCCGAGACCACCTCGGTGCTGCCCGCCGCGTACCGAGCCCGTCCACCGGAGGACCTGCGCTACACCGGGCCGACCGCGGAGGGCGGCGAGGTCACCCGGGGCGGCCGTGCCGAAGGCCAGCGCCGGACCGGCCAGCCCAACCGAAGCGAACGTCGCGCCCAGCAGCGCCAGGCGCAGAAGGCGGCCCGCCGCCGCGCTCGCTGACGGTTCGGCCGGCCCAGCGGGTCGGCGCCGGACCTGGCGGATAGCCGGGCGCGCGGCACCGGCCGGCACCGCCCGGAACCTCCGTCAGTCGTGGTCGGGCAGCCCCGACAGGTGATGGGTGGCCGCCTCGATCGCCTCGCCCAGCAGCCGCCGCACGTGCCCGCCCCGGGCGCGGTAGTACACCCGGCGCCCCTCTCGGCGGCTGCGGACCAGTCCGGTCATCCGCAGTTTGGCCAGGTGCTGGGAGACCGCGGGGCGCGCGGCGTCGGTCCTTTCCGCGAGCGTGCCGACGTCGTACTCGGCACCGCAGAGTAGCCAGAGGATTCGAAGCCGGGTCGGGTCGGCGAGCATCCGGAACGACTCGGCCGCGGCCTCGGTGAGGCTGCGATCGGGCAGCCGTTGCCACATCTCGGCACCTGCACCGTCGTCGCGTGCGTACATGAGCACGTATTATGCCCGCGGCGATCGGGGATGGAGGCGTGATGCGCGCTGCGAATCACGGGCACGGGCATGGGCATGGGCACGGGCATGGGCAGGGGCACGGGCATGGGCAGGTGCCCGGCGGCGGGCCGTGGCGAGCGCTGCGCCACCTCTTCGTCCCGCACAGCCACGACGCGTCCGAGCGAATCGACTCCGCGTTGGAGAGCTCCCGGGCCGGGATGCGCGCGCTGTGGGTCTCGCTGGCCCTGCTCGGCGCCACGGCCGCCTTCCAAGCCGTGGTGGCGGTGGCCTCCGGCTCGGTGGCGCTGCTGTCGGACACGTTGCACAACATCGCCGACGCGCTGACCGCCGTCCCGGTCGGCGTCGCGTTCCTGCTCGGCCGCCGTCCCGCCACCCGCCGCTTCACCTACGGCTATGGCCGCGCCGAGGACGTCGCCGGGATCGTCGTCGTGTTGGTGATCATCGGATCGGCTGTGCTGGCCGGTGTGGAGTCGCTGCGCAGGCTGGCCGAACCTGCGGACATGCGCAACATCGGGGCGGTGGCCGTCGCGGCCGTCGTCGGCTTCCTCGGCAACGAGATCGCCGCCCAGGTGCGGATCCGGACGGGGAGACGCATCGGGTCGGCCGCGCTCGTCGCCGATGGGCTGCACGCTCGCACCGATGCCCTGACCTCGCTGGCCGTGCTGCTGTCCGCCGGCGGTGCCGCGCTGGGCTGGCGTTGGGCCGACCCCGTCGTCGGGTTGCTGATCACCGCCGCCATCGCCGCGGTGACGATCGGTGCGGCCCGGCAGGTGCTCGCCCGGCTGATGGATGCCGTCGACCCCGCGCTGGTCGAGCGGGCCACGGGCGTGCTGGGGTCCGTCGAGGGGGTCAAGGGGGTGGAGCGGGTGCGGCTGCGGTGGGTCGGCCACGCACTGCACGCGGAGGTGACCCTGGGGGTCTCACACACCCTGTCGCTGGTGAACGCTCACCGGGTCGCGCACGACGCCGAGGACGCGCTCATCCGCGGGGTGCCCCGGCTCACGGCCGCGACCATCCACGCACATCCCGCCCCCCTGTGAGTGCGTAACAGTGTTAGAACACTGTTACGCACTCACAGGGGTACGTTACGTGCGGTGATGGATGTGGACGGGACCTCTCGGGTATTTCTGCTGCGCCACGGGGAGACCGAATGGTCAGCCACGGGCCGGCACACCGGCCGCACCGACGTTCCGCTCACCGAACGCGGCCGCGCGCTGGCCCGGGCTGCCGGCGCGGTGCTACGGGCGCTGCGCGGCTCGGCGGCGTCGCCGCCCGCCCTGGTGCTGACCAGCCCGCGCCGCCGCGCGCGGACGACCGCCGAGCTCGCCGGGCTGCGCATCGACCGGGTCGACGGCCGGCTCGCGGAGTGGGACTACGGAGAGTACGAGGGCCGCACCACCCCCGAGATCCGCAGGACCGACCCCGGCTGGACGATCTGGTCCCACCCGACCCCGGGCGGCGAGACAGCCCAGCAGGTCACCGCCCGCGCCGACGCGGTGCTCACCGAGGTGCGAGCCGTGTTGCCGCGCGGCGATGTCATCCTGGTCGGCCACGGCCACTTCAGCCGGGTGTTGCTGGCCCGCTGGATCGGTCTGCCGGCGAGCGCGGGCGTGCACGTGGCCATGGACGCCGCAGCGTGGAGCGTGCTCGGCAGCGAGCGCGGTGCGCCGCGGCTGGACCACGCCAACATCCTCCCGGTGCTCCCGGGATAGCGCGGACGGCGGTGCGCCCGGGGCGCGGGAGATACTCGCCCGGTGACGAATCCGGTGCGCGAGATGAGCGGGGACGACCTCGAGGCGGTCGTCGGGCTGGTTCACGAGCTGGCTGCCTACGAGCGTGAACCCGAGTCCTGCCGGCTCACCGTCGAGCAGTTGCGAGCGGCCCTGTCCGGTCCCTCGCCCGCCGTGTTCGGCCACGTCGCGGAGGTCGACGGGGTCGTTGCCGGGTATGCGCTGTGGTTCCTGAGCTTCTCGACCTGGGAGGGTGTGCGCGGGATCTGGCTGGAGGACCTCTACGTCACCCCGGCCCACCGCGGGCAGGGCCTCGGGCGGGCGTTGCTGGCCGAACTGGCCGCGATCTGCGCCGAGCGCGGCTATCCGCGGCTGGAGTGGTCGGTGCTCGACTGGAATGCGCCCGCGATCGGGTTCTACCGCTCGCTCGGGGCGGTTCCCCGGGAGGAGTGGACGACGTTCCGGCTCACCGGTGACGCGCTGGGCGCGCTCAGCCACCCGACGAGCCCGGCAGCCTGTGCTGATCGTGCAACGCCACCGACCACGCCCGCGAGCGCTCGCTGATCAGCAGCAGGAGCGTCGAGATCACGAGCGCTCCGGTGACGATTCCCCAGGCGAGCTGCTTGGACGGCCCCAGCAGCGAGTAGACGACGGGCAGCAGCAACAGCTGCGCCACGATCGCGGGGGTCCGTGCCCAGCGCTTCCCCACGATGAGGCAGGCCCCCACGGCGGTGAGCGCCCCCCCGAGGAGCAGGAAGTACGCCGCCTCGCCGAGCGTGTTGCCCAGCCCCATGCTGGCGTTCGCCGCGCGGACCGCGAGCACGACCGCGAACCCGATGCCCACCAGCCCCTGCACGCAGACGCTCAGCCCGGCCCACTTGATCTGCGGCGGCGGAACCGGTGTGGGCTGCGCGCCATCGGAGGTATCCCGGGACTCCACGGACTCGAGGATAGGCGGGCTACTCTGCGAGGCGTGCGTGCGCTGCTCGTCGTCAACCCGCAGGCCACCTCCACCACGCCGGCCGGACGTGACGTGCTGGCGCACGCGCTGGCCAGCGAGCTCAAACTGGATGTGCTGCTGACCCGCTACCGCGGGCACGCGGCCGAGGCCACCGCTCAGGCGGTCGACGAGGGCGTGGAACTCGTGGTGGCGCTCGGCGGCGACGGCACCGTCAACGAGGTCGTCAACGGCCTGTTGGTCGCCGGTGACGGTCGTGCGCCGGACAATCCGTGGGAGGCGCCCGCGCTGGCCGTCGTACCCGGCGGTTCGGCCAACGTCTTCGCCAGGGCGTTGGGGCTGCCGCGCGACCCGCTCGAGGCCACGGCGGCGATTCTGGCCGCGCTGGAGGCGAAGCGCAGCAGGCTGGTGGGGCTCGGTCGCGCCGACGACCGGTGGTTCACCTTCAACGCGGGACTCGGCTGGGACGCCGACGTCGTCGCCGCCGTCGAGCGGGCCCGCGCGAAGGGCCGGGAGGCGACTCCGCTGCGCTATGCCGGAACTGCGGTCCGCCAGTACGTGCGTCAGCGCCGCAATCCCCCGGCGATGACCGTCACCATCCCGGACGCCGAGCCGCTCTCCGACGTGCGGCTCGCGTTGGTCAGCAACACCGACCCGTGGACGTACCTGAGCGGGCGGGCCGTGCGGACCAACCCCGGGGCTTCCTTCGCTGCCGGGTTGGCGCTGTTCGCCCTGCGCAATCTCGGTCTGCCGACGATCGCGCCGGTGCTGGGGCAGGTCCTGCGGGCCAACGGCGATCCGCGCGGCCGGCACGTCGCGCGGCACGACGCCGTCGCCTGGGTGCGGGTTCGTACGGACGAGCCGCGAGCCCTCCAGGTCGACGGTGACCACCTGGGCGAACGGAGCGAGGTCGAGTTCGTGGCCGTGCCGAACGCGCTGCGCGTCGTCGTATGAGAGGGTCAGCTCGTCGCAGCCAGGCAGTGCTGTCCACCCGTTAGGCTGAATCCTTCAGTCCATTCACCGCTGCCATCGGACCGTCGAGCCGAACGGGGCTCGCACCAGGTCAGACAGTCCTTCAAGGTAGATGCCGCGCACATCGCAAGACTGCGAGGAAGTTTCTCGCATGGTCTGCCGTTGTTCGGGTACCGACCAGCGGTAGACCGGGGGCCGAGGCTGCTCGCTCTTCGTGACGAGGCGGCCGATCGACAACCGATCGTGTCGTTTCTCGTCGCGGTGAGTGGTGAGGATCATCACCGTCGAAGACCTCGTCCCTTGAAGACGTGCCGCGCTCGTGAAAGCATTCACAAGCGCGGAAACACCGTGACAGACGATCGGCGCGACCCCGATCGCGCAATACAAGGAGCAGAGCAATCATGGATTGGCGCCACCGCGCTGTATGCCGCGACGAGGACCCGGAGCTGTTCTTCCCCGTGGGGACCAGCGGGCCTGCGCTGCTGCAGATCGCCGAGGCCAAGTCCGTCTGCCGACGCTGCCCCGTGGTCACCGAGTGCCTCACCTGGGCCCTCGAGAGCGGCCAGGACGCGGGCGTCTGGGGCGGTATGAGCGAGGACGAGCGCCGGGCGCTGAAGCGCCGCGGTGCACGCACTCGCGCTCGGACGGCCTGAGGAACAGCAGGCTCCGCGACCGAAGCGAGCCCACAAGCTCCCCTCACCCACCGCGGGCCCGAACGCCGGACGCCACCGGCTTCGGGCCCGCGGTGTGTCGCCGGGCGCTGTCAACAGATCCGGGAACGGATCCGGCGCTCCTGGCGGAGACCATCGGCCGCAACACCGGCGCGACCACGGTACCGAGGACAACGGTCACGAACGTGAGGTTATCTCCCCACGATCGGGATGCTGATGACGGCCTCCGTACCGCCCTCCGGCCGGGGCCTGAGCTGCAACTCCGATTCGAGTTCGGAGTCGAGCAGCGTGCGGACGATCTGCAGGCCGAGCCCATCGGCGGCGTCGGGATCGAACCCCTCGGGCAGCCCCCGGCCATCGTCGGCCACGAGCACATCGAGCCGCCCGGCCGATCGTCGGGCCGACACCACCACCTCACCGGTCTCCCCCGGGCTGTAGGCGTGGGCCAGCGCGTTGTGCACCAGTTCGGTGAGCACCAGGACCAGTGGCGTCGCGAGCCTGGCCGACAGGGTGCCGAAGCTGCCCTCGCGTAGGACCTTGGCGCGCACCTCGGCGGTCGCGCCGTCCCCGATCGCGGGCAGCACGGTGTCCACGAGGTCGTCGAGATCGACCTGTTCGGCGACGGAGTACGCCAGCGCCTCGTGTACCAGGGCGATCGACGTCACTCGGCGCACGCTCTCGGTGAGCGCCCGGCGGGCCTCCGGGATCGCGGTGCGGCGGGCCTGAAGGCGCAGCAGCGCCGCCACGGTCTGCAGGTTGTTCTTGACCCGGTGGTGGATCTCCCGGATCGTTGCGTCCTTGCTGATCAGGGCGAGGTCGCGGCGCCGCAGATCGGTGACGTCCCGGACGAGCACCAAGGCGCCAGCCGCGTCCCCGCGGGGCCGCAGCGGCAGCGCACGGACCAGCATGACCGCGCCCCGAGCCCGGATCTCCAGCCGCAGCGACGGACGCCCCTCCAGCGCCGCCTGAATGCGGGCGGCGACGTCGGCGGCGTCGAACGGGTCCCGGACGAGCTCGCGGGTCGCGACGGCCAGCGACAGGCCGACCAGATCACTGGCGTGTCCCATCCGGTGGTAGGCCGACAGCGCGTTGGGGCTGGCGTAGGCGACCAGGCCCCGCGAGTCGAGCCGGATCAGCCCGTCGCCCGCCCGCGGGCTGGTATCGGCGCCGGTCACCGTCGGATTCTGCGGGAACGTGCCGTCGGCGACCATCTGGCACAGGTCCGAGGCGCTGCCGAGATAGGCGATCTCCAGCGGGCTGGGAACCCGTGGCATCGCCAGGTTGGTATCCCGCGACAGCACGGCGATCACGTCGTCCCCGTGCCGGACCGGGATGGTCTCACGGCGCACCGGCACGTCCAGATGCCACCGCGGGTCCTCCTCGCGACAGATCCGGCCCTCCACGGCGGCGCGACGCAACTGCGGGTACTCCGTTGCGGCCACCCGCTCGCCGACGACGTCCTCGGGGTAGGCGGTGGGCGCGGTGTCCGGCCGGGCCTGGGCGACGCAGAGAAACTCGGTCGGTGCGCTCCGATCGTCGTCCGGACCGCCGCCGCCCGGGTCCGCCCCGGCCTTCCAGGGCAGCGGGATCCACAGCAGGAAGTCGGCGAAGGACATGTCGGCCAGCAGTTGCCATTCGGCGGCCACCCGCTGCAGGTGCTCCACCGCGCCACCGGACAGCTGGGTGTGCTCGGCGAGCAACTCACTGAGGGTCGACACGCGCTCTCGTCCACCTTCCCGAAGGGGCCCCATGGTGCTGGGAAGACTTATCCAACCACGTGGAACACTGGACCGGATCCAATGAGATGAGCGCAATGAGGAGGCACGATGTCCCGCCGGGCTCGCAAGAAGCGCGACCGCAAGAAGAGCAGCGCCAACCACGGCAAGCGGCCGAACAGCTGACGTCGCGACGGGGCCGATGCCGCGGCACGGCCCCGTTCCGTCAGGCCCGGCGTTCCACCCGCATGGTGCGCACCTCGACGGTCGTCCCGGACGGGCCGGACTCCACCGTCACCTCGGCCTGCTCGAGCACCGCGCGCCGAATCTGCTCGCGCAGCCGCGCCCTCAACCCGCTCGGGGCGTGCTCGCCGCCGCACTTGCGGGCCAGCAGCGCCTTGAGCTTCTCCTCGATCCCGTACTCGGCCAGACACGGCCCGCATTCCTCGAGATGCTGTGCCAGCAGGGTTCGTCGCCGCTCGTCGCATTCGTGGTCGAGGAACAGCCACACCTCGGCAAGTACCTCCGCGCAGTCGGGATCGTGGTGGTCGCCACAGCCGCTCACTGGGCCACCCCACATCGCACGGCCGCACATCGCACGGCGCAGGCGGCGTTGAACCGGCTCACCGGGCCACCTCCTGCTGCCGGCCATCGCGAATGAAGCCGCGTTCGCGCGCAGTCTCGGTGAGCATCTCCCGCAGCTGACGGCGGCCGCGGTGCAGCCGCGACATCACGGTACCGATCGGAGTGCCCATGATCTCGGCGATCTCCTTGTAGGCGAAGCCCTCGACGTCGGCCAGGTAGACGGCCATCCGGAAGTCCTCGGGCAGCTGCTGGAGCGCCTCCTTGATCGCCGTGTCCGGCAGGTTGTCCAAGGCCTCCATCTCGGCCGACCGCAGACCGGTCGAGGTGTGCTCGCTGGCCTGGGCGAGCTGCCAGTCGGTGATCTCGTCGGTCGGCGACTGCTGCGGCTGGCGTTGCCGCTTGCGGTAGCCGTTGATGTAGGTGTTGGTGAGGATCCGGTACAGCCATGCCTTGAGGTTGGTGCCGTCGCGGAAGGTATGGAATGCCGAGTATGCCCGGAGGAAGGTCTCCTGGACCAGGTCCTCGGCATCGGCCGGGTTCCTGGTCATCCGTAGCGCGGCGCCATAGAGCTGGTCGAGCAGTGGCATCGCGTCGCGCTCGAAACGAGCGGCGCGTTCGGCGGCCGTCTCGTCCGGGGCGCGGTCCACGCGCTCGGTCGTTCCGCTCTCGACAGGGTTCTGCTCACGCTCGGTGGATATGGCCGGTCCTGGCGTCGCCGGAGTGGCGGGCACCGCGCTCCTCTCACGCGAGGCGATCCTCGCGACCACCTTGGGGCTGGTCGCCGCCGTGACGACCGGCTGCAGCCTCAAGGGTACGCGTCTGCCCCGGTCCCGGCGCGTCAATGGGACCTCCATTACACCGTGGGTCACGGCTGCGTCAACGTCTCGCACCGGCAGATCATTCCCGGCTGCATCGGTTGCCCCGCCCACTCGAGTGCCCGGGCCGCGCGGCGACAGGCCGGCCGGCCCAACGGCCTAGGCTCACGGCCGTGGCGGGCAAGGGCACACCGGCGACCGTGCTGCTGGCGAGACAGAAGATCGCACATACCGTGCACACCTACGTCCACCAGGGCGGCCAGGCGTACGGTCCCGAGGCGGTCGAGGCGCTGGGTCTGGACCCCGCGCGGGTGTTCAAGACACTGGTCGCCGAGGTGGATGGGGCCCTGACGGTCGGGATCCTGCCGGTCATGAGCTCGCTGGACCTCAAGGCGCTCGCCGCGGCCGTCGGCGGGAAGCGCGCCCGGATGGCTGAGGTCGGTGTCGCCGAACGCGCCACCGGCTATGTCGCGGGTGGAATCTCGCCGCTGGGGCAGCGCACCCGGCTACCCACGGTGCTCGACGTCTCCGCGCGGGACCTGCCCACCTTGTTCTGCAGTGGCGGGCGGCGGGGCCTCGAGGTGGAGCTCGACCCCGCCGATCTGGTCCGGCTGACCGGCGCCCGGATCGCCCGGATCACCGCTGCGGGGCGGGAACGGGGCTGAGCGGCAGCCGCGCCAGCCAGTCGCCGACCGCGCGCCCCACCCCCACCGGATCCGCCTTGAGGCTGTGGTCGCCCGGCAGCAGCGCCACCGCGCGTCCCGGCGCGGGTTCGGGTCGGCCGAACGCGTCGCGTTCGCCCTGTACGACGAGCACCGGCACGGCGACGCCGTCGAGTTCGGCGCGGCGGTGCTTGTCCGGCTTACCCGGCGGATGCACCGGGAACGCGAGGCACAGCACGGCGACGGCACCGGCCGCGGCGGCGGTCCGGCAGGCGACCCGCGCTCCGGAGCTGCGGCCGCCGGTCACGAGCGGCAACTCCGCGAACCCGTTCGGACGCACCGCCGCCACCACAGCCAGCCAGGAGGCGTCCAACTGTCCGGCGGGGGCCGGGGCCCGCCGACCCGCCACCCGGTAGGGCTGCTCGACAAGCCCGACGTGCAGCCCGACCCGGCGTGCGGCGCCGGTCGCCGCGACCAGGTCGGGAGCGTCGACGCCGCCGCCCGCGCCGTGTCCGAGCAGCAGCAGCCCACGCGCGGGGCCGTCCGCGGCATGCAGCCGTACCCTGGCCGGGCCGTGCGGGGTGGGAACCTCCAGGACGACCTGCGGACCGTCGCTCATGTGGGGGTCGGACCGCCGGAGTTGAGCAGGTCGAGCTGCACCGGCTCGGTGACCTGGTCCGGCGGCAACGCCTCGAGTAGCTCCGGGCCGTTGTTGCGCACGTTGTTGACCCGGCTGGAGACCGGCCGCAGCTCCATCCGCGCGATGAGTTCCGGTGCGGGAGGCGCGAGCAACCGGGCCACCGACACGGCGCTCGCGTCCGCGTCGGGGTCGAGCCAGTCGGCCCAGGCGTCCGGGGGCAGCACCAGCGGCATCCGGTCGTGCACCTGGGCGAGTGGGCCGACCGCCTCGGTGGTGAGCACCGCGGCGGTGATCAGACCGTCGGGGTACTCGCCCTCCGGGTCGTCCTTGGGCCGCCAGAACTCCCACACCCCGGCCATCGCGATCGAGCTGCCGTCGCGGTAGTGGGTGAAGTAGGGCTGCTTGGTCTTGCCGGCCTTGGTGTCACGGCGCTGCCATTCGAACCAGCCGTCGGCCGGGAACAGGCAGCGCCGGGCGGCGAGGGCCCGGCGGAAGGCGGGCTTCTGGGCCGCCGTCTCGGAGCGGGCGTTGATCATGCGGGCGCCGACCGCGGGGTCCTTGGCCCACGACGGCACCAGGCCCCAGCGCATCCGCCGGAGCGTGCGCTCGGTGGTGCTCGGATCGGGGGCGCCGTCGGCGTCGCGCGGGTGCCGCTCGACGATCGTGTAGACGTGTTTGGTGGGCGCGACGTTGAAGTCGGGCCTGCCTTCGCCTTCGGTGGCGTCGATGGCCCGGAACTCGTCGGCCAGATCGGCGGGGACCTTGGTGGAGGCGTAGCGGCCGCACATGCCACCCATGGTTCCACGGTAATGGAAGGATGAGGACGTGCGCACTCCCTGGCCCGCCCCGCATGTCACCGGCCCGGTGCGCGGTCGCGTCGTCGTACCCGGCTCGAAGTCGGTGACCAACCGGGCGCTGCTGCTGGCCGCGCTGTCCGGTGGTCCGGCGTCGGTCGCCGGTGCGCCCGCGACCCGGGACACGGCGCTGATGATCGACGCGTTGCGCGCGATGGGCGTGCCGGTGCAGGTCGCCGGCGAGCACGTGACGATCGGGAGGTACGACGGGCTGCGCGGCGGCACCGTCGACTGCGGTCTGGCGGGGACCGTGATGCGGTTCGTCCCGCCCGCCGCCGCGCTCGCCGACGGTCCGGTGCGGTTCGACGGTGACCCGCGCGCCCGGGAACGCCCGATGGGGACCGTGCTGGACGCGCTGCGCCGCCTCGGTGCGGCGGTCGAGGGGCCGACCGGCGATCCGTCGGTGCGTTCGCTGCCCTTCGTCCTGCGCGGTGCCGGGGGACTGCCGGGCGGTGAGGTGGTGATCGACGCGTCGGCGTCGTCGCAGTTCGTGTCGGGGCTGCTGCTGTCGGGAGTGCGGTACGACAAGGGTGTGACGGTGTGCCACGACGGCGGACCGGTACCCTCCCTGCCGCATATCGACATGACGGTGGCGATGCTGCGCGAGGCGGGTGTCGTGGTCGACGACGCCGAGCCCGACACCTGGCGGGTGTCTCCCGGGACCATCGCGGCCCGCGACTGGTCGGTCGAACCGGACCTGTCCAACGCCTCGGTGTTCCTGGCCGCGGCGGCTGTCACCGGCGGCCGGGTCACCGTCGCGGGTTGGCCGCAGCACTCCACCCAGCCCGGGGCGGCGATCCTGCCGGTGCTCGGCGAGTTCGGCTGCTCGATCGAGCCGGGCCCGGACGGGATGAGCGTGACCGGTCCGGACGCCCTCGACGGCGTCGACGTCGACCTGCACGATGTCGGCGAGCTCACGCCGACCGTGGCGGCCGTTGCCGCCCTCGCCCGCACGCGATCGCGGCTGCGCGGCATCGCGCATCTGCGCGGGCACGAGACCGACCGGCTCGCGGCGCTGGCCACGGAGATCACCGCGCTGGGTGGCGACGTCACCGAGACCCCGGACGGGCTGGAGATTCGGCCGCGCCCGCTGCGCGGGCGGTCCGACCGGCCGTGGCGGGCCTACGCCGATCACCGGATGGCGACCGCAGGAGCACTGGTGGGACTCGTGGTGGCAGGGGTGTTCGTCGACGACATCGCCTCGACGACCAAGACGTTCCCGGACTTCCCGGGCAGCTGGTCGGCGCTGGTCTCGTGAGCCGGCCGGCGACCCGACACCTGGATCCGCCGGTCCGCGGCCGACCCGGACCCGGCGAGGCACGCGGTTGAGAGCGCGCGTCCGGGACTACGACGAGTCCGATGTCCGGATCCGGCCGGGCCGTGGCTCGCGGCCGCGCAGCAAGCGCCGCCCCGACCATGCCGACGCCGCCGAGGCGATGGTCATCGCGGTCGATCGCGGGCGCTGGACCTGCGCGCTCGGGGGAGACGCGGACCAGCCGACGGTCGTCGCGATGCGCGCTCGCGAGCTGGGCCGCACCCCGGTCGTCGTCGGGGACCGGGTGGGGCTGGTCGGCGACCTCACCGGGGAACCGGACACGCTGGCGCGGATCGTTCGGGTCGAGACGCGGCGCACCGTGCTGCGCCGAACCGCCGACGACACCGATCCCTTCGAGCGCATCATCGTGGCGAACGCCGAACAGCTCGTGATCGTCGCCGCACTGGCCGATCCGCCGCCGCGGTCCGGGCTCGTCGACCGCTGTCTGGTGGCGGCGTTCGCCGGTGGGCTGGGCCCGGTGCTGTGCCTGACCAAGTCCGATCTCGCCGACCCCGAGCCGTTTGCCCAGCAGTACGCCGAGCTGGAGGTCCCCGTGGTGGTCACCCGCCGCGACCGGCCGCCCACCGAGCTGGCCGCGCTGCTCGCGGGCCGGGTGTCCGCGCTCGTCGGGCATTCGGGAGTGGGCAAGTCCACGCTGGTCAACACCCTGGTCCCGGACGCCGATCGGGCCGTCGGCGCGGTATCGGCGGTCGGCCGGGGCCGCCACACCACCAGCGCGGCGATCGCGCTGCCGCTACCCGATGGGCTCGGCTGGGTCGTCGACACCCCGGGAGTGCGGTCCTTCGGGCTCGCCCACGTCACCCCGGACGACATCCCCGCGGCCTTCGACGACCTCGCCGCGGCTATCGAGGACTGCCCGCGCGGTTGCGGGCACCTCGGTCCGCCGGCGGACCCCGAATGCGCCCTCGACTCGCTGGTCGAACGGGGCGAACTGCGGCCCGGAAGGCTGGCGGCGCTGCGCAGAGTGCTGGTGGCACTGCGCTGAGCGTCACCGGATAGCGTGTGCTGACCCCTGGTGACGGGAGGCACGAGGCGATGGGCGGCGCGGGACGGCGGCCGGGGTGGTGGTCGGTGCTGCTGGTGCTGGGCGTGCTGCTCACCGGCTGCGTCTCCCGGGACGTCGACAGCGCCGAGCCCACGACCGCGCTGCCCCGCTACTACGACGTCGCGCAGCTGTCCGCCGCGATCAGCGAACGGCTGGGCATGTACCGGACCGCCCGGCTGAGTGTGCGCGGGGAGATCGCCGGGCAGCCCGCGGCGACCCAGGTCAGCGGCGACGGGGTGATCCGGCTGGCCGGGGACGGCGTGTCCGCGCAGTTCACCCAGTCCGTGCGTCGGCCGGGGGCTCCGCCGGTGCAGACCGAGTTCCTGGTCGTACCCGGGCAGGTCTACCAGCGCCACGCGGAATCCGGCCCGCCGTGGGTCCTGGTCGACGCCGGGTCCGCCGATTCGGCCGACCGTCGGCGCGCGATCCTCGCCGACGCCATCGCCGACAGCGGTGACCCCACCGCCAACCTGGTCCGCTACGCGGACGCGACTCTCGTCGCCGATGCCGCTGACGACGTCGTCGACGGGATCGCGGCGGTTCGGTACGAGCTCGTCGTCGACCTGGCACGGGCCGCCGTGCTGGAGCCCGATCCGGCCCTGCGGGTCCAGCTGGAGCAGCAGGTGCGCGCCGGGTTCACCCGGATCACCTCCACCCTGTGGGTGGACGCGGCCAACCGCCCGGTGGGCAGCCACACCCGCCAGGAGCTGCCCGGGGTCGGCACGCTGACCTTGACCAGCCGGTACCGGGACTGGGGCCGCCCGGTGCAGATCGCGGCACCACCGCCGGGCCGGACCCGGTGACCGGCTCCGATCCCCGAACGGTCGGGCCGTTCGCGATCCTGCGCCGAATCGGCGAGGGCGGCATGGGCCGGGTCTACCTCGGCCGCTCCCACGACGGGACGCTCGCCGCCGTCAAGGTCATCCGCGCCGACCTGGCCGGTGACCTGGAGTTCCGGGCCCGGTTCCGCCAGGAGGTCGCGGCGGCCTCGCGGGTGCGCAGCGCCCGCACGGCGGCCGTGCTCGGCGCCGACCCGGAGGCGGCGTCGCCCTGGCTGGCCACCGAGTACGTGGCGGCGCCGTCGCTGCGGGAGGCCGTCGCGCAGCGGGGCCCGATGGCGGCGGACGCGCTGCGCCGGCTCGGGATCGGGCTGGCCGAGGCGCTGGTGGCGATCCACGACGCCGGTGTGGTGCACCGCGATCTGAAGCCCGGGAACGTCCTGCTGGCCCCCGACGGGCCCCGAGTGATCGACTTCGGGATCGCGCGGGCCGCCGACGCGACCGTGCTGACCCGCACCGGCGCGATCGTCGGGAGCCCGGGCTATATCGCCCCCGAGCAGCTCGCACACGGCCACTCCGGGCCGGCCTCGGACGTCTTCGCGCTCGGTGTGGTGCTGCTGTTCGCGGCGACCGGGCGGGGACCGTTCGGGGAGGGGGACGCGGCGTCGCTGCTCTTCCGGGCGCTGCACGTCGAACCCGATCTGAGCGGGGCGCCCGCCCCGCTCGCCCCGATCATCGCCGCCTGTCTCGATCGCGACCCGAGCTGTCGGCCCGCACCGGAGCAGCTGCGCGACGCGCTGGTCGGCCATGGACCGGCGGGCCGGCCGCGGACCCGCCGGCCGACGCCGACGCTCGTCGCCGCGCCGCCCACCCGCGCCGCCGCGCCGCCGGTTCGCGGGCGTGGCCCGGATCCGCGGTGGCGTCGGGCGGCGCTGGCGGCCGGGGTGGTCACCGCGCTGGCGGTGTTGGTCGGCCTCGGGGTGTGGCTGCTGCGCGGGTCCGGTTCACCGCTGGGGACCGAGGTCCCGACGTGGGCCGCGCCGTCCCCGACCGCCCCGGCCGCCCCGACGGGCGCGACCGCGGCCCCGACCCCGGCCGGCGCCCCCGGCACGACGGCACCCGTGGATGTTCAGGTGGCTTCCGCCGCGACCGGGTTCAGCACCCCGAGCAACAACATCGCGTGTTACGTCGGGCCGAACTCGGCGCGCTGCGACATCGCGGACAGCGACTGGGATCCCGACCGGGTCCCGCCACGACCCGACGACTGCCCGCTGGCCTGGGGCGACTCGCTGTCGGTCACCGGCAGCGACCGGGCCGAGTTCGTCTGCCACGGCGACACCGTGTTCGGCACCGGGCCGATCCTCGACTACGGCCGCTCGCTGCGCGTCGGCGACGTGACCTGCACGAGCCGCAGCACCGGCGTGGAGTGCCGGGTCGGGGCCAGCGGGCACGGGTTCTCGATGTCCAAGTCGGGCTACCAGTTCTTCTGACCGCCTCAGCCCATGTGCGGGTAGGCGTGGTCGGTCGGCGGCACGAACGTCTCCTTGATGGAACGGGGGCTGGTCCAGCGCTGCAGGTTGTAGATGGAGCCCGCTTTGTCGTTGGTCCCCGAGGCCCGGGCACCGCCGAACGGCTGTTGCCCGACGACGGCGCCGGTCGGTTTGTCGTTGACGTAGAAGTTGCCCGCGGCGAAGCGCAGCTCCCGGTGCGCGATGTCGATCGCGGCCCGGTCGGTGGCGAACACCGAGCCGGTCAGCGCGTACGGGGTCGCGGTGTCGACGATCCGCAGGACCCGTTCGTACTCGCCGGGCACCGCATCGTTCCAGACGTGCACGGCGAGCACCGGCCCGAACAGCTCGGTGGTGAACACCTCGTGCGTCGGGTCGTCGCCGACCAGCACGGTGGGCTCGACGAACCAGCCCTCGGTGTCGTCGCATCCGCCGCCGGCCAGGACGTCGAGTTCCCCTCGCGCCTTGTCCAGCGCGGTGGCGAGCCGGTCGAAGGCGCGTGCGTCGATGACGGCGCCGCCGAAGTGGCTGAAGTCGGTGACGTCGCCGTAGGAGATCGAGCGGGTCGTGTCGGCGAGTGCCTCGCGCAGCCCGCCGTGCCAGCGCGAGGCCGGGACGAACGCCCGGGCCGCGGCCGAGCACTTCTGCCCCTGGTACTCGAACGCGCCCCGGACCAGGGCGGTGACCACCGCGGCCTGTTCGGCGCTGGGATGCACGACGACGAAGTCCTTGCCGCCGGTCTCACCCACCAGCCGTGGGTAGCCGTGGTAGTGCTCGAGGTTCTCGCCCACCGTGCGCCACAGGTGCCGGAACGTCCGGGTGGACCCGGTGAAGTGCACCCCGGCCAGGTCCGGTGAGCGCAGCGCGACCTCGGAGACGGCCGCGCCGTCACCCGTCACCATGTTGATCACTCCGGGAGGCAGTCCGGCCGCCTCCAGCAGCCGCATCGTGTACCAGGCGGCGAGCGTCTGGGTGGGGCTGGGCTTCCACATCACCGTGTTGCCCATCAGCGCGGGCGCGGTGGGCAGGTTGCCCGCGATCGCGGTGAAGTTGAACGGGGTGATCGCGAGGACGAAACCCTCCAGCGGGCGGTGGTCGAACCGGTTCCACACCCCCGGGCCGGACTCCGGCTGCTCGGCCAGCAGCCGTCGTGCGTAGTGCACGTTCCACCGCCAGAAGTCGATCAGCTCGCAGGCCGCGTCGATCTCCGCCTGCTGCACGGACTTGGACTGGCCGAGGATGGTCGCGGCGTTGAGGGTGTCGCGCCACGACCCGGCCAGCAGGTCGGCCGCGCGCAGGAACACCGCGGCGCGTTCGTCGAACGGCAGGCCGCGCCAGCCGGGGGCGGCGGAGCGGGCGGCGTCCACCGCGTCGGCGACGTCGAGCGCGGTGGCCTGCGCGCTGACCCCGAGCCGGGCGTGTCTGCGGTGCGGCTGCACGACGTCGATCGGGTCGCCGCCGGCCATCCGTCGCTTCCCGCCGATCGTGCAGGTCAGCTCGTGCCGTTCGGCGGCGAGTTCCCCGATGCGGCGTAACAGACGCGCGCGCTCGGGGCTTGCGGGGGCGTAGCCGCGTACGGGTTCGTTGCGCGGCGACGGAACGTCGGTGACGGCGGTCAGGTCGGCCATCGGGTCCCTCCCACGGGTAGCGGGTCGTATCACCAGAGTGGCCCTCAACCAGGTCCGATGCCATCTCCTGCGCGGCCCGGGGTTGTCCATGCCACGGCGGCCGATGGCAAGCTTCTTCGCATGACCACGGGGGAGACCGAGGGCGGGGGTCCGCCGCCGCTGCGCATCGGCAACGCCGAGCGGGAGTCGGCCAGGAAGGCACTCGATGACCATCTGGCAGCGGGCAGGCTCGGCGTCGAGGAGTACGCCGACCGATCGGCCGTTGCCGCCAACGCGACGGTGGCGAGTGATCTCTCGGCCCTGTTCGTCGATCTGCCTGAGCCCCATCCGATACTGCCCGGCGCCGCGGTCGCACCGGCCGCCGCGGCCGCACCGGCGTCGCGGCAGGTCGGGCCGGAGCGGCGCGCGTTCCACGGCTGGGGGCCGCGAATCGTGGCGGTCACCCCGGTCGTCGCGCTGCTGCTGTTCTTCTCGCTCAACGGGGTGATCCAGCATGCGTGGCTGTTCTTCCTGCTCATCCCGCTCGTGGGCGGCCTGGTCTACGGCAATGATCGGCGCGGCGACCGGGATCAGCAGGCAGGCCCGGCGCCGGGAGACGAGCGCCGGGGGCTGCACGGGGGCCGGCACGGCCGGCACGGTTCGGACGATCGCTGAACGCGAACGAGCGAGAGGGGGGCCCTGGTGGGCGAGGAACGGGTGACCGTCACCATGAACGACGGTGTGGCCGACGTGCGGCTGGCCAGACCGGACAAGCGCAACGCCCTGGACCCGGCGATGTTCGCGGCGCTGGTGACGACCGGGGAGGCGCTCGCGGCCGATCCGTCGGTGCGCGCCGTCGTGCTCTCCGGGGAGGGCCCCGACTTCTGCGCCGGACTCGATTTCGAGGCCTTCCGGGCGATGGCGCGCGGCGAGCGGCTGTCGTGGC
>NZ_JBHSQW010000031.1:238314-241659 GCF_042658695.1 Pseudonocardia hispaniensis
ACGCGCTGGGCGGTGGCCTGCAGATCACTCTGGGGGCCGATCTGCGCATCGTCGCCCCGGAGGCCGTGCTGGGCGTGCTGGAGATCCAGTGGGGGCTGGTCCCGGACATGACCGGAACCCAGCTGCTGCCCGAGCTCGTGGGCCGGGACGTGGCCAAGGAGCTGACCCTCACCGGACGCAAGGTCAGCGGCGTCGAGGCGGTCTCCCTCGGCCTTGCGACCCGCGCCGAGCCGGACCCACGCGCCGCGGCGATGGCGCTGGCCGCCCAGATCGCCGAACGTAACCCCGACGCGGTGCGCTGGGCCAAACGGCTGCTGAACCAGGCCGGCCGGGTCGACCTCGCCACCGGGTTCGCCGCCGAGCAGCAGGCGCTGGGCGAACTGATCGGCAGCCCGAACCAGGTCGCCGCCGTCCACAACCGGCTGTGAGTGCGGAACGGTGTGAGAACACTGTTCCGCACTCACAGGGGCTAGCCCAACTCGACGAGGAAGGCGATCTCCGAGGGGCCGTACCAGGCCAGTTCATGGTCCTCGGCCTCGCCGATGAGGAACTCCGCGTCCATATCGCCGAGATCGGCCGCGTCGACGGCACCCGCGGCCTGGCGGACCGCGTGTTCGGCCTCGGCGGTGTCGACGTGCACGGAGGCGACGGCCTCCAGCGGGACCGAACCGGAGATCCGCACGGCGCCGGCGTCGAGGTCGGGCCGGAGCGTCACGTCGTCGACGTCCGCGGACACCACCACTCGCCGGGCGGGGACACCGTCCTCCCCCAGCCCGA
Source organism: Pseudonocardia hispaniensis (assembly GCF_042658695.1). Taxonomy (NCBI): domain Bacteria; kingdom Bacillati; phylum Actinomycetota; class Actinomycetes; order Pseudonocardiales; family Pseudonocardiaceae; genus Pseudonocardia; species Pseudonocardia hispaniensis. Next base: position 239,092 of record NZ_JBHSQW010000031.1, read on the forward strand.
ACTCGACCCCGAGCAGCCGCAGCGACGCGCGGGCCGCCTCGGACATCGCGACGTATTCGAGCTCCTCGTCGTCCCCGGAGAGGTAGGTCTCGCGCAGTCTGGGGGTCAGCGCGAACGCGGTGCCCCCGATGGGGTCGAAGTGGCCGGTCTTGACCAGACGCTGCAACATCGGCCAGGTGCCGGGCAGGTAGATGCGCATGGGTGTCAGCTCACCGTTGCCAGCAGTTCGTCGAGTGACTCGTCGACCAACCCGGCAAGCACGTCCAGGTCGGCCATCGCGTCTCGGTCACCGTTGAAGCCGTAGTACACACCCCCGTCATAACTGGTGAGGCCGATGGCGAGGGCCTGGCCCTTGGCGAGCGGCACCACGGGGAACATCTCGAGCATACGCGCGCCCGCTGCGTAGAGCGGGAACTGCGGTCCGGGCACGTTCGTCACCACCAGGTTGAAGATCCGTCTTGACATCACGCTCGCCGCGCGCGCACCCAGGGCGTGCAGCGTAGGCGGGGCGAACCCGCCGATCCGGACCAGCGTGTCCGCGCCGACCGACTGGCCCGAGGCGGTGTGCTCGTGCATCGCGTGCGCGACATGGTGCAGCCGGACCACCGGGCTCGGCTCGCCGACCGGCAGGTCGACCAGGAACGACGACACCCGGTTGCCCAGCGAACCGTCGGTCGCCGAGCTCGGCACGTCGGTCTCACCGCGCACCGACAGCGGCACCAACGCGCGCACGGTCGAGGACGCCGTCACCGGTTCGCCACGGGAGAGCAACCAGTTACGCAGCGCCCCGGAGATCACGCTGAGCACCACGTCGTTGACCGCGCAGCCGTGCGCGGCGCGGATCCGGCGGTAGGACTCCAGCTGGGTGCGCGCGACGGTGAACCGGCGCTGGGTGGAGATGCTGACGTTGAGTGGGGTACCGGGGGCGCGCCTGCTCGCGGTGACCGCGATCGTCAACAGCTTCTCGGCCACACCGATGATCTTCTTCGTGGTCGCGATCGCGTCGCCCGCCGCGACCCGCATGTTGTCGACCAGTTCGCCGGGCCGCGCCACCACGTCCCCGACGGCGTCGATCAGCAGCCTGCCGCTGCTCGGTTCGGGTTCGGGCATCCACAGCTCCTCGGCGACGACGTGTGGGTCGGGGGAGACGTCGAGGATCACCTGCCCGATATCGATCGCGCTGATCCCGTCGACCATCGCCTGGTGCGTCTTGGTGATCACCGCGATCCGGTTACCGGTGAGCCCCTCGACCAGGTACATCTCCCACAGCGGCCGGGTGCGGTCGAGCGGGCGCGACATCACCCGGGCCACCAGGTCGTGCAACGCGGCATCGGCGCCGGGACGCGGCAGCGCCGAACGCCGTACGTGAAAGGTGATGTCGAAGTCGGGGTCGTCGACCCACACCGGCCGTGCCACGTTCGCCGGAACGTACCGGACCTTCTGCCGGAAGCGCGGCACCAGCGCGATCCGCTGCTCGATGAGGGCGACGAGCCGGTCGTAGTCCAGCCCCGCCCTCGGCCGCCGAAAGATCGCGACTCCGCCGACGTGCATCGGCGTGGTCGACTCCTCCAGATAGAGAAACGACGCGTCCAGCGCGGAGAGCCGGGTCGGCATGCGAATGATCCTACGTTTGCGTGAGACGCTGGCGCTGTGCAAGAGGCGCGCTCTCCCAAGGACACCTTCATCACGGTGTACGGCCGCAAGCCGGTGCTCGAGGCGCTCGGTGACGCCGCGCTACAGGTCGACAAGGTGATCATCGCCGACACCGCCCGGGGCGAACCGGTCCGCGCGATCACCGCGGCGGCCAGGGCCCGTGGGGTGCCGGTGAAACGGGCGAGCGCGCACCGGGTCAAGGTGCTCGCCGGAAACGGCCGGCACGACCAGGGCGTGCTCGCCGATGTCGTCGCGCCGCGGATGGCGCCGGTCGCGGAGTTCCTGTCCAGGCTGGGGCCGGGCCGGCGCGCCGCCGTGCTGGTACTCGACCGGGTCACCAACCCGGCCAATGTCGGCATGGTGCTGCGCAGCTCCACCGCCGCCGGGCTGGACGGCGTGCTGCTGCCCCGACGCGGCGTTCCGGCGATCGACCCGCTGGTGGTCAAGGCGTCGGCCGGGGTCGCGTTCGCCGCGCCGGTGCTGCGCTCCTCGACCGCCGAGGAGGGCTGCGCGGCGCTGCGGGCGGCCGGGTTCGGTGTCTTCGGGCTCGACTCCCACGGCGCCTGCCTGCTCGACGCCGACCTGCCCGAGCGGGTCGCGCTGGTGCTCGGCAACGAGACCGACGGGCTGTCCGAGCCGGTGCGGGCCGAGCTCGACGGCGCGCTCGCGATTCCGATGTATGGCGGCGTCGAGTCGCTCAACGTCGCCAACGCGGCGGCCGTGGCCGCCTACGAGTTGCTGCGCCGCCGCCGCTGACGGGCTTCGGACGGGGCCGGGACGCCGCGGTGCTTCCGGGCCGGTCGCGGGCTTTCTAGTGCCGTGACCACAAACGTTGCCGGTGAAGCCGATGCTGGTGGGCATGGCTGAACGGGTGAGAGTCAGGCGGCTCTCCGACGAGGAGGGCCAGCGGCTTCA
>NZ_JBHSQW010000032.1:0-506 GCF_042658695.1 Pseudonocardia hispaniensis
CGGCGATCACCTCGGACCCGGGGTTCAACGGGGGCGAGTACGCCTCCCACACCGAGGTCGCCGCCGGGCTGCGCCGGCACGCCGGGATCTGGGCGGTGATGGGGTTCTCCACCGAGTTCTGGAAGCAGGAGGTGTGGCGGGCGCTGGAGTTCGACTCCAAGGAGGCGTTCCTGACCGGGTTCCTGGAGCCCTACTTCACCGTGATGGACCCGAACGACCTGCTGTGCATGGCGTGGAAGTGGCAGCGCGGGGACGTGGCCCGGCACACCGGCGGGGACCTGGCCGCGGCGCTGGGCCGGATCACCGCCACCACCTTCGTGCTGCCGATCAACGAGGACATGTTCTTCCCGGTGCGTGACTGCCGCGCCGAGCAGGAGCTGATCAAGGGCAGCGAGCTGCGGATCATCGACGACATCGGCGGACACCTGGGACTGTTCGGCATCGCCCCCTCCTACATGCCCCAGATCGACCGCCACCTCGGCGAGCTGCTGGCCCGCCCGGCCTGA
>NZ_JBHSQW010000033.1:0-3367 GCF_042658695.1 Pseudonocardia hispaniensis
GACCGGGAGATCAAACGCTGCCTCAAGCGCTACATCGCCCGCCAGCTCTACCGCCAGCTCGAGAACCCACCCACCTCAGCCACCCGCGCGGCTTGACACACCATAAGAGCGTCCTATCGACGTCGCACCGCCGAACCGCGCCAGCAAGCCCGAAGGCCTTGATGAGAACACCTGCGCCGTCGGCTGGCTGTACTGCCCGCGGAGGTTGGTGACAGGAAACCGATAAATGATCTCGAGGTAGGGAGGGCCTCCGGGCGAGGTGTGAGCTGCTGAAGGCACCCACATCGCCGCTCGGAGGCCCTCGTGAATCTTCTATGTCAAGCGGCCCTGCAGTGAGTATGACTGTGGTGCCGGAAACGGGCTCTCTTCCCGGTCCAGACGGGGATGGGAGCGGTGCCAGTGTGCGTCGCGAACGCGGCCGCCGAGCGGAACCTGTGCACGCCCGCAGTCTCGGCAACGATCTTGGCCGACCCCGCCCGGGGTGACCACCAACTGCGGACGCGGTGCCGCTATGGGGATATATCCCCATACAACGGACGTTCTGGGTTTCCTAGCCTTATGCTCCACCTGCCGGACAGGCTCTGAATTGGTTTCCAGAGGACTGATCAGAGCGGTTCGCGTAGGTTTCGGATCTCCTCCCGAAAGGACACTCAGATGCTTTCTGCGGGGATCAGTGACCCGCGCGCCTACCGGGACAGGCAACAGGACTGGTATGCCCACTTCGATCGCACTCGACGGCGCGAGATCGCTTCGTTGCTCACCGAGGAGCTAATCGCAGAGCATGCAGCCAATCCGATCGGTTATCGGGATTTCCACAGTCCGCAGTTGCAGCGGGTGCTCAATTACATGCGGACGCAGCCGGTGCTCGGCAAGTACTTCGTCTACACGCGGAAGGCCTGGCAGGACTACGGCATAGCGGTGATCCAAGACCGCGGCGAGCCACCGCACATTCTCGAGGGTCACTCGTACGAGTCGGAGGCGGCAGCCATGCACGCTGTTTTCCTGCTGCGCGCCCAGGAGATCCGCGACAGCGTGAGGGAGTCGGCCCGATGAGTAAGATCACGATCCGGGGCTACTGCGATTCCCCCAGCGTCGCTGCGGGGGAGACCCAGACATTCTACGTCTCCTGCGACAACCGCGGAGACTTCCGGGCGGACCTCGTCCGGCTCGTGCACGGGGACACGAATCCTGCCGGACCCGCGTTCAAGGAGATCGAGATCGACTCGCCCGTCAACGGCGAGTACCCCGGCCACGCGCAGCGCACCCAGTGCGGAAGCTACGTTGAGATCCCCGACGGCGACGCAGCGCTCGCCCCCGCTGGCGCGTTCGGCGTCCAGCTGTTCGTCTGGTCGACTACGCCCCGCCGGCACCGTCAAGGTGTGCTCTCCCGATGGACAGACGATGACCGGCGTGGCTGGGCGGTCACAATCGAGGACGGATGCCTCGCCTTCTCCGTCGGCGACGGCGCGACCGTGACGACGGTGTTCAGTGACAAGCCGCTGTTCGCCGAGGTCTGGTACGCGGTGACCGCAAGCTTCGACCCGGCGACCGGTTCCCTCTTCCTGTGCCAGACGCCCGTCATCAACAGCGTCAACAGCGTGTTCGGGCCGGTCGTGCCACTCGAATCGTCGTTCTCCGGAACCGTGTCCGGGCCGGTCAGCCCGGCGCCGACGACGGCTCCGGTGCTGGTGGCCGGCCTCGCGGAGTCTGCTCCGCAAGGCGGACGCACATGGGTGGTCGCACCGTTCAACGGAAAGATCGACGGCCCGCGCATCTTCGGGCGGTGGTTGAGCGCTGATGACCACACCGCGCTCGTCGAGGACCGTGCGGCTACTGACGGCCTGCTCGCGCACTGGTCGTTCTCGGAGGGCATCGGCCCGAACGGGATCCCCACCGACCATGTCGCGGACATATCCGGGGCGGGTCGACACGGCAGCTGCGTGAACCAGCCCGACCGCGGCATGACCGGATGGAACTGGTTGGGCCGGGAGGAGAACTTCATCCATGCCCCCGAGCAGTACGGCGCGCTCTGGTTCCACGAGGACTCTCTTGACGACTGTCGCTGGGAACCGTCCTGCAGCCTCACCATCCCCGATGACCTCCGCTCCGGCGTGTACGCCCTGCGAGTCCGGCAGGGCGACGACGAGGACCACGTCCCGTTCTTCGTGGCACCTCCCCGCGGAACCGCCACGGCCAAGATCCTCCTGCTCATTGGTACCTGCTCCTACCTCGCCTACGCGAACGGGCAGATCATGCAGAACGCCGACGGCGGGCAGGCCGTCGCCGGGCATGTTCCGGTACTCAACGAACGCGACATCGAGCTGCATGAAAGGGTCCGGGAGTACGGCCTGTCCACCTACGACTACCACGTGGACAACCGCGGGGTGGGCTACACCAGTTGGCGACGCCCGATCCTGAACATGCGGCCGACACACCGGCAGGAATTTGGCTCCCTCTGGCAGTTCCCTGCCGACCTGCACCTCGTCGACTGGCTTGAGCAGCACGGCTACGAGTACGACGTAGCGACCGACCACGATCTATGCCGTGAAGGGGTCGACCTTTTCAAGCGGTACAACGTCGTGCTGACCGGGTCGCACCCCGAGTACTACAGCTGGGAGATGGTCGACGCCTGGGAGGAGTACCTCGCCGGAGGTGGCCGTGGCATGTACCTCGCCTCCAACGGCCTCTACTGGGTCGTCTCCCTGCACCCGGAGAAGCCGTGGGTAATGGAGGTGCGCAAGGGCGAGACGGGAGCCAAGGCATGGCAAGCACGTCCCGGCGAACTGCACCACTCGACCACCGGGGAACGCGGCGGGCTCTGGCGGTGCCGGGCGCGCGCGACCCAGAAGATCTGGGGAACCGGCTTCACCAGCTTCGGCTTCGACCACTCCGGATACTTCGTGCCGATGCCGGACAGCAAGGACCCCGAGGTCAGCTGGATCTTCGAGGGCCTGGAGGACGACGAGCGAATCGGCGACTTCGGTTTGGTTGGCGGCGGTGCGGCCGGCTACGAGCTGGACCGCTACGACCTGTCCCTCGGGACGCCGCCGCACACCCGGCTGCTGGCCAGCTCCTATGGGCACAGCGAGAACTACACGGTGGTCAACGAGGACATGTTCTTCCCGCATCCCGGCCTCAACGGCGGGGAGAGCCCTCTCGTGCGTGCTGACATCACCTACTTCAGCACCGCCAACGGCGGCGCGATGTTCAGCACATCGTCGATCTCCTGGCTAGGCAGCCTTTCCTGGAACGACTACGACAACAATGTGTCGCGGATGATGCACAACGTTCTGCGCAGGTTCGCGAAGGACGAGCCGGCTCCGGTGGTTTGAGCCATGGGTGCGGTGGCGGGCCAGGGCCCGCCACC
>NZ_JBHSQW010000033.1:3494-38285 GCF_042658695.1 Pseudonocardia hispaniensis
GGACGTCGGCCAGCTCCGTCGGGAGCTAACTCATGCCGAGGCCCAAACCATTTGCGAGTTCGCCGCGATCGCTACCGAAGGTCTTCCTCCACCCGAGGCCGCCGATGCATGGTTCGAAGCCCTCACCCGCATTGTTCCCTATGTCGGGTTGTCGCTGTCGGTCTATTGCCCGCTGACCGGCCGCCACCGCACCATCGCGTCCAGAGGCTACTCACAGAAACTGCTCGACTTCCTCGATGGAAGCTATCTCGCTCAGGACCCCGGGTATCACTGGATGCTCCGGTCGGGGAAGAAGCACTTCAACTGGCTTACTCCCGATTTCGACTACGGGACGAGTCCGTCAGCGGTCGACTGGTTCCGGCCTGCAGGCTACTCCGGAGGTTCGACGAACCACCTTCACAGCCGACAGGGGCGATATGTGGCCAACCTCCACATTAGCTCCGAGGATCCTCGCTGGCCCACCCCACGTTCACTGTCCGTCATCGATCTGATGGCACCAATGTTGTGCGCTGCCGTCGACGATCTCGTCGCTCCGCGACGACTGCTCGACGAACAACCTGCCGGAACGTGCGGAGTCTTGATGTCGCCGACCGGCATCGTGGCCATACCTGGTCGGCCGGAGTGCCAACTGCTCAGCACCGAGGCACTGCTTCGGCACATCCGGCTTCGACTACCAGCTGGGAATCACGCGATCGCATCGGCTGCGCGGTGGCGGTGGCGCGATGGTGCGGGCGTCTGGCACCTCGTGTACACCGCACCGGCGGCCAAAGGCTGGCTCGTCATGCACCGACCGGAGCCGCTTCCGTACCAGCTCACCCCACGTGAACTGGACGTCCTTACCTTCCTGGAGACCGGCGCAACCAACCAGTGGATCGGCCGGCGCCTTGGGATCTCGATGAAGACGGTCGCTCGGCACGTGGAGAACATGATGGCCAAGCTCGAGGTGGCCAGCCGGGTTTCCCTGGCCACGGCAGCACGGACCTTCGGACTCCTCCGAATCGACCTTCATGCCGTCTCCGGGTCCTCGATCCTCTCGCCGGAGTAGCAGGCAGGGCCGCGCCATGCCGACCCCTGCTCCCGCCGCGACCACCGCCATCCGGCCCCGCCGCCTCCGAAGTTGCGGTATCGCCCCGCTCTTCCTCCGTCCCGCGGATCAGGCTGCCACCCGCTTCACCCCGGCCGCCCGCTTGTGTCCTACGTCAGCCTTCGCCTAGATGTACCCAGCCAGGAGGTTGGTGACGGTTGCCGACGACGCTGGAGAATCCGCCCGCCCACCTGGCTCCATCCATGCCCGGGCCCCCGGACGGACCCTCGGCTCAGCAGGCGCCACACCTGCCGACGGGACGGCCGGCAGCCGGGCCCTGGGTTGTGCAGCCGATACGGCTGACGCACCGCGCTCGACCACCGAGGGCCCCGGCGAGGTCAGCCTGCAGACCGCCTCAGGCTCGGTCGGCACTCATGACCGCACCGCCGCTTCCCTCCCCGGGTCAGCCCCGGCGGAACAGGCGACGCATGAGCCGGGCGCCCAGCGACGGGGGCGGCGGACAGTCGCAGCGGTGGCTGGCCGGCACCCCTGCCAGCACCTCTTCCACATGCTGCCCGCACCCGCTGAAGGTGGCCTTCCCGCACGTCTTGCACTGCACCCGCTGACACATGACACTCTCCTCTCGATACCCCATAGGGTATATGGGGCCGGAGGTGGTCGAGAAGAAGGGTCAGGCGGTGGCGTACCCGCTGCTCCCGCGGCGGTCAGCACCTGCCGGCGTCATACCGTTCGCCTCGACGACGTCGAACTCCCTGGCGGACCGTCATCGGACATCCCGGGCGCTCACAGGAAGCTGACGTTCTGCGCCAGGGTGAGGTGACTGGTGTAGTTGACGGTGTTGGTGGCTCGACGCATGTAGGCGCGCCAGGCGTCGGAGCCCGATTCGCGGCCGCCACCGGTCTGCTTCTCGCCGCCGAAGGCGCCACCGATCTCGGCTCCCGACGTGCCGATGTTGACGTTGGCGATGCCGCAGTCCGAGCCGTCGACGGCCAGGAACCGCTCGGCCTCCTGCTGGTCGCGGGTGAAGATCGAGGAAGACAGGCCCTGCGGGACGTCGTTGTGCAGCGCGATCGCCTCGTCGAACCCGTCATAGGTCAGGACGTACAGGATCGGCGCGAACGTCTCCTCCCGCACGACATCCGTCTGTGCGGGCATGCGGACGATCGCGGGCTCGACATAGGCGGCGTCGGGTGCGGAGCCGGTGAGCCGCTGCCCGCCGGTGACGATCTCGGCTCCATCGGCCTGGGCACGTTCGAGCGCCTGCCGCATCTGCTCGCCCGCACGCCGGGAGATGAGCGGTCCGACGAGGGTTCCCTCGTCGAAGGGGTCACCGATCGGCAGCTTGGCGTACGCGGCGGCGAGCCGGTCGACGACCTCGTCGGCGATGTCGTGGTGCACGATCAGCCTGCGCAGGGTGGTGCAGCGCTGGCCGGCGGTCCCGACGGCGGCGAACACGATGCTCCGGATCGCCAGGTCGAGGTCGGCGGAGGGGGTCACCACCGTGGCGTTGTTCCCACCGAGCTCGAGCAGCGACCGTCCGAAGCGGGCGGCCACTCGCGGACCGACCTCGCGGCCCATTCGGGTGGAGCCGGTCGCGCTGACCAGCGCGACCCGGGGGTCGTCGACGACGCGCTCCCCCACCGTCCGATCGGCGATGAGCAGGCGGTGGACGTCGCGGGGCGCGTCGAGCTCGGCGACGGCCCGGTCCAGCAACCGACCGACCGCCAGCGAGGTCAGCGGCGTGAGCTCGGACGGCTTCCACACCACGGTATCGCCGCAGACCAGGGCGATCGCGGCGTTCCACGACCAGACGGCGGCGGGGAAGTTGAAGGCGGAGATCACCCCGACCACTCCGAGCGGGTGCCAGGTCTCGGCGAGGCGGTGGCCCGGCCGCTCGGAAGCGATCGTCCGACCGTAGAGCTGACGGGACAGCCCGACGGCGAAGTCGCAGATGTCGATCATCTCCTGCACCTCGCCGAGCGCCTCGGAGCGGATCTTGCCCACCTCGATGGTGATCAGGTCGGCCAGGTCGTCCTGGTGCTCCCGAAGCAGGTCACCGAGCCTGCGCACGAGTGCGCCGCGGACCGGCGCCGGTGTGGTGCGCCAAGTCCGGAAGGCCTCGGCCGCGGCGGCGATCGCCCGCTCCGCCTCGTCGAGGGTGGTGGCCTCCAGGCCGAACAGGTCATCGCCGGTGATCGGGGTGCGCGCGTGGATGTCCTCGCCCAGCACGAGCGGGACCCCTACCCGCTCAAGGCGGGCGCGGGCCCGATCGCGCAGCGAACCGGTACTCGGCAGCGTCACGATGTTCTCGGTCACTGGTCAACCCTCCATCCCACGGACCATCTACGGAACCTAAATGAATGGGCGATCCTCCGGGGCCGCCGAGCAGGCATCGAGCCGAATGTGCAGCACGAGGAGACCGACACGGCCGCAGCGACCTGCGGTCGGGACTCAGAACTCGGCCAACGTGGACGAGCGTCAGCAAACCTGTTTCCGTTTCGGTCCCCCGTCGCGGAAGGGGGCTCGATCGGGCTGGCGGAAGGACGGTGGTGAAAGGGGCGAGTTCACTGCCGGCCGCGAGAAGCTGAGCTCCGCTCGGGATTCGCGATCTCGCGCAAGGCGGTGAGCGTGCCCCGGAGTTGGCTCATTCGCTCCGAACCCAGATGCGCGGCCCATTCGGCCTCGATCTCGGCGATCGCCGCGCGGGCGACGGCGATGCTGGCGTGTCCGCGCTCGGTGATCCGGATGAGGCGGGCCCGGCGATCATGGGGATCGGCGGTGCGCTCGACATATCCGAGGCGTTCGAGCTGATCCACCAGGATCCCGGCGGTCTGCTTGGTGACCTGGGCCTGCTCGGCCAGGTCGGTCAGGCGACTGCCCTCGGGTGCGATCCGTTGGAAGATCCGCAACTGAGCCGGGGTGGTGTCGCCGAAGCCGGCCGCCGTCGCCGCCTCATTGACCCGGAGGTCCATCGCCCGATATGGCAGATAGAGCAGCACACCAATGTTCAACCCCTCGGCGGACGCGTCCTCAGCCATGGCACCCCTTGACATCGGCCAGAATGCCCCGACGAATCAGTCAGAGCACCCTTACCATCTCAGTGTGAGGTAATCATGACAACCCCGATCCCCTGTCACCTCACGGGGGCACGTTCGACAATCGCGACGTACCGTTCCGGAACGATCGTCCACCTCGGACAGTGAGGTCCTCGACGCCATTCACCTTCGCCTCCGCCGCGACGCACGGCGGTCTGGCGGAAGCCGACGGAGCCGCCGACGTTCTCGGCCGGATTCTTCACCGAAAGCCGACCTCGTTCCCGAGGGCCGGCGGTATCACGTGCGGATACGCTGACGACAACCGGCGGCCCCACGGTCACTGCCTGCCAAGACGTCGAGGAGGACGACATGGCCGAGCAGCTCGAGCACTTCCGGATGCTGATCGGCGGCACGACCGTCGACGCGGTCTCGGGACGCACCTTCGAGTCGCAGAACCCCTACACCGGTCAACCGTGGGCGGTCATCCCCGACGGCGGACCCGAGGACGTCGACGCCGCGGTGGCCGCCGCCCGGGCCGCCCTCGACGGGGAGTGGGGCACCCTGACCGGGTTCGCCCGCGCCGCGCTGCTGCGCAGGCTCGGCGACCTGGTCGCCGAGAACGCCGAGCGACTGGCGAGGCTGGAGGTCAACGACTCCGGCAAGCTGTACCGGGAGATGATCGGGCAGCTCAACGGGCTGGGCGCCTGGTACCACTACTACGCCGGGCTGGCCGACAAGATCGAGGGCAGGCAGATCCCCGCCCCCAACCCCAACTACCTCGTCTACACCCGTCGCGAGCCGGTCGGGGTGGTCGCGGCCATCACCCCATGGAACTCCCCGCTGCTGCTGATGACCTGGAAGCTCGCCCCCGCCCTCGCCGCGGGCTGCACCGTCGTGGTCAAACCCTCCGAGCACTCCCCCGCCTCCACCCTCGGGTTCGCCGAGCTGATCGAGCGGGCCGGGTTCCCGCCCGGGGTGGTCAACGTGGTCACCGGCCTCTCCCGGGAGACCGGCGCCGCGCTGGCCGCGCATCCGGGCGTGGACAAGATCGCCTTCACCGGCTCGACCGCCACCGGTCGCGCCGTCGCCGCGGCCGCCGCCGGAAACATCAACAAGGTCACCCTCGAGCTCGGCGGGAAGTCCCCGCAGATCGTGTTCCCCGACGCGGACCTGGCCGCCGCCGCCAACGGCATCATCGCCGGGGTGTTCGCCGCGACGGGGCAGACCTGCATGGCCGGCTCCCGACTGATCGTGCATGCCGAGGTGCACGATCAGCTCGTCCGGCTGATCGCCGAGCGGGCGGCCACCATCAAGCTGGGCGACCCCACCGCGGCCGACACCGAGATGGGCCCGGTCGCCAACCCCCCGCAGTACCGCAAGGTGCTCGGCTACCTCGACGCCGCCAAGGCCGAGGGCGCCACGATCGCCTACGGCGGCGCCGCCGACCCCGGGCTCGGCGGGCTGTTCGTCCAGCCGACCGTGCTCACCGGCATCACCCCGCAGTCCACCGTCTACCGCGAGGAGGTGTTCGGCCCGGTGCTCGCCGCGCTCACGTTCACCGACGAGGACGAGGCGATCAAACTGGCCAACGACACTCCCTACGGCCTGGCCGGCGCGGTCTGGACCAAGGACGTCCACCGCGCCCACCGGGTCGCCGCGAAAATCAAGGCCGGCAACGTGTGGATCAATGCCTACCGCGTCGTCGCCCCCAGCGTGCCCTTCGGTGGGTTCAAGAACTCCGGGCTCGGCCGGGAGAACGGGCTGCACGCCATCGACGAGTACCTCGAGGAGAAGGCGGTCTGGGTGGAGCTCACCGGCGGCACCCGCGACCCGTTCACCCTGGGCTGACTGTGACGGAACATCAGCGCCCTGGCTGGGGAAACCGGATCGTCCAGGCCTCCGGACGGCCCGGCCCGAGGCCGTCCGGTGCGCGGACGAGACCGTCGGGGCCGGGGCTCGGCGGGACCACCGGAGCGCACACAGATGCGGTCAACCGGCGCAGCGCCCGCCGATAGAACCGCAGCTGTACGCCCCGGCCGAACAGCACGAATCCCAGCCGCAGCAGCGGGTTCGCGATCGGGGCGCGTCGCGAGTGAGCGAGGATCCGGAACTCGACCCGCCCGGTACGCAGCTGCTTCGCGATCTCGTAGGTGAGTCTGCCCTGCTCGAGATGCCCACACAGCGTCTGGTACGACCAGCCGATCGTCCGCTCGGAGCCGGACGGACCATCGCGGATCTCGTCCGTACACGCGGTGATGCGAACGCCAAACAGAAAGCGCAGACGCAGGAAACGTGCCTCCAGCAGCATGTCCCGCCCCAGCAACGCCCCGGGACGGTAGGCGGCGCGCAGGATCCGCGGGTCGAGGAACCCGTAACAGTCCAACAGCGCGGCCGCCGTGGCGACCAGCCCATCCGGCTCCGGCTCCCCCGGCGCCTCCCGGCCGAGTTCCACGACCCGACGGTCCCGATGCCAGCCCGCGGTGACCTGCGGCGGAGCCCGCCTCGCGTCGTAGTTGACGGGCCGATGGCGCAGGTCGGCAAGGGCGGCCGCAAGGTCGTTCAGCGCCTGCCCCCGGCGCCTTCGGCGGTGTCGGCGATCAGCCACAGCATCGGTGGCCACAGCCCGACGAACAACGCGCGGCGCTCGGCGTTGCCCCGCTCGCTCTCGTCGAGGGTCTTGGCGCGGATCCACAGGGTGACGCAGAGCCCGATCGAGGCCAGCGACGCCCCGCGCAGCGGCAGCGCGGCACGACGCGCCGCGATCCGGATGGTCAGCACGGGAAGCGGGTACCACCTTCGTCGTGGTTTCACGCACACGTTCGCGGTCGGCGCCCGGTAGCCGATGGCACCGGACCCTGATCCTGCTCGGCTGGCCCGCCGGGCTGACCCGGATGGCCTGGCGCTACCTGTGGCGCACCACCCCGGTGCATCGCTGCGAGGTCCCGGCGGACGAGACCGACGTACGGCCCATCCCCGACGAGCTGCGCGACGAGGACATCCAGGATGTCGCCGACGGCGTCGGCACGCTGCTGCACCGCCGCTACTGGGTGCTCGTCGAGGGCGCTCGCGCCTCACCCGAGGAAGTGATCGAGCATTTCGCCTGCGGCCCCAACCGGGCCGCACCCGCCGAGATGGCCGTCTTCGACAAGGCCATCGGACCACAGGGGCGGCTGCGGCTCGGCGACGAGTTCCACATCCGGATGCCGGGGCCGTGGGACGGGCCGGTACGGGTGATCGACCGGGGCCCCGCCTCATTCCGGTTCGCGACCCTGCGCGGACACCTCGAGGCGGGCCAGATCGAGTTCCGGGCGCGTACCGAGGGCGCGACGATGCGGATCGAGATCGAGTCCTGGGCTCGGCCCGGCGATCGGCTCTCGGACCTGCTCTTCAACCACCTTCCGCTGGCCAAGGAAACCCAGCTGACCCTGTGGGTCGAGACGTGCCTGCGCCTGGCCCAGGCGACCGGCGGGCGGACCCGCGACGGGGTGCATGTCCACACCCGGCGCATCCGGTGCTGACGTCGTGTGATCACCAGGTGGGCAGCTCCGCGTCGGCCGCGGCGGACGTCACCGCGACGGTCCGGCTCACCGCCGCGGTCGCCCGCTGCCCCGGCGCCAGGTCCGCCAGCTCCGCGACGAGTCCGCGCAGCGCGTCGCGCCGCAACGCGTAGAAACGGTTGCGGCCCTGTTTACGCACCGCCACCAGTCCCGCCTCGACCAGGATCCGGACATGGTGGGAGATCGTCGACTTCGAGATCGGCAACGTCTCCTCCAGCCTGGCGCAGGCGAGCTCCCCGACCCCGGCCAGCTGCCGGATGATCTCCCATCGCACGGGATCACCGAGCGCCCGCAGGACGTCCGGGGTCGACGGCGGTTCGGTCTGCGATCCGGACATGCTCCTCCTACGTCCCGGTGAAGCGGGGCGGCCGTCGCTCCCGCCGGGCCTGCACGCCCTCGTGCAGGTCCGCGGTCGCCATCGTCACGGGCTGGGCGAGGGCCTCCCACTGCAGGGCTTCGGCCAGACCGGCGACCGACCGTTCGAGCCCCGCCTTGGTCAGCCGGGTCGCGATCGGCGCCGCCCGCGCGATCCGTTCGGCCGCCTGGAGCGCAAGAGCCAGCGCGTCGTCGCCGACGTCGGTGGCCAGTCCCCACTCCACGGCCCGCTGCCCGCCGACCTCCCGGCCGGTGTAGAGCATGTCGCGGGCGCGCGCGACGCCGACGGCCTCCGGTAACAGCCAGGTCGCACCCATCCCGCCATGGGTACCGAGGTGGATGAACGGGGCGGAGAAGACCGTGTCCGGGCCTGCGTAGCGCAGGTCGCAGGCCAGCGCGAGGCACAACCCGGCCCCGATCGCGGGCCCGTTGACCGCCGCGACCACCGGGATCGCGAGCTCACGAGGGGCCAGCCAGGACCGGTAGAACGGCAGCATCCGGTCCCGGAGCCGGTCCGGCGTGACGTCCCCGGCCGCACCCTGGTCGAGCCAGGACAGATCCGCGCCCGCACAGAACGTGTTGCCCGCGCCGGTCACGACCAGCACCCGCGCCTCGTCGTCGCACCGGACCGCCTCGATCGCGTCGACCCAGGCGGCGGTGAGCTCGGCGGTCATGGCGTTGCGCACCGCGGGCCGGTTCAGCGTGACCAGCCGCAACCCCGGCCCCGGTTCGGTGAGCAGGACGGCATCGCTCATCGCGCGGTCAGATGCTCAGGCCGACGAGCTTGGTCTCCAGGTACTCCCGGATGCCCTCCTGAGCGCCCTCCCGGCCGAGGCCGCTCTCACCCCTTCCGCCGAACGGGGCGGCCGCCGACGTCGGGTTGATGTCGTTGATCCCGACCATCCCGAACCGCAGGGCCTCGGCCGTGCGCAGGGCCCGCGCCAGGTCCTTGGTGTAGACGTACGACGCGAGCCCGTAGCGGGTGTCGTTGGCCATCTCGATGACCTCGGCCTCGCTCTCGAACGTCACCACCGGCGCGATCGGACCGAACGTCTCCTCGCGGTACATCGTCATGTCGGGGGTGACGCCGGTGACCACGGTCGGCGCGAAGAACCATCCGCCGTCGAGTCCGTCACCGGTCAGCCGGTGCCCGCCGGTGACCACGGTCGCCCCCTTCCGCACCGCGTCCGAGACCTGCGCCTGCATGCGGCTGAACGCGCTTCCGTCGATCAGCGGGCCGACGCTGACGCCGTCGTCGACACCGCGGCCCGCCTTCATCGACTCGACCCGGCGGCGGAGGGTCTCGACGAACTCGTCGGCGATCGACCGATGCACGTACAGCCGGTTCGGGGAGATGCAGGCCTGCCCGGTGTTCAGCAGCTTGACCAGCGCGGCGCCCTTGGCCGCGTGCACCGGGTCGGCGTCCGGGAAGACGATGAACGGCGCGTGCCCGCCGAGCTCCAACGAGACCCGCTTCATCTGGTCGGCGGCCCGCGCGGCCAGGAACTTGCCGACCTCGGTGGAGCCGGTGAAGGTCAGCTTGGCGACGGAGCGGTGGGTCAGCAGCGCCTCCCCGACCGGCTTCGGATCCCGGGCGGTGACCAGGTTCGCCACCCCGGCGGGGACGCCCGCCTCCTCGAGGATGCGGAACACGGCGATCGCGCAGAGCGGGGTCTGCTCGGCGGGCTTGAGCACGACGGAGCAGCCCGCGGCGAGCGCGGGCGCAACCTTACGGGTGATCATCGAGATCGGGTAGTTCCACGGCGTGATCGCCCCGACGACCCCGACCGGCTGCTCCATGACGATGAACCGCTGGTCGGAGCGCGCCGACGGGATGGTCCGGCCGTAGACCCGCTTGGCCTCCTCGGCGAACCAGAGCAGGAAGTCCGCCGCGTAGCGGACCTCGGTCCGGGCGGCACGCAGCGGCTTGCCCTGCTCGGCTGTCATCAGCCGGGCCAGTTCCTCGGTCCGCTCGCACATCAGCCGATGGGCGGCCTGCAGCACCGCCGCCCGTTCGTAGGCGGTGCGCACCGACCACTCGGGGAAGGCCGACGCGGCGGCCTCGATCGCGGCCTCGGCGTCGACGCCGCCCGCATCGGCGACCGTCGCCAGCGGCGCGCCGGTGGCCGGGTCGTGCACCTCGAAGGTGGATCCGGACGTCGCCGGCCGCCAGGTCCCGCCGACGTAGAGGGACTCGATCGGTATCGAGGGGTCGGCCTGCAGGACCGTCGCCGTATCCATCTGTGACCTCCGTGTTCGAGCGGGATCGTTCGTTCCGACTATATTTCGACCGATATGCTAATCAACGACCAGAGCGGCGTGAATAGTTCGATATTCATCACAGCATCTTCCGGGGGCGAGGAGCGGAGGAGCCCCGTGGACGGCCGGCGGATCGCCGAGCTCGCCGCCGCCGTGCGTGGCGGCCGGCGAGCCGACCGGCGGCTCGTCACGGTCGACGGCTTCTCCGGGGCGGGCAAGACCGAACTGGCCACCCACCTCGGCGTGGCACTCGATGCCCCGGTGCTCACCCTCGAGGAGCTCTACCCCGGCTGGGACGGGCTCGCCGACGCCGTTCCGCTGGCCGTCGAATGGATCGCCGAGCCGCTCGCGGCGGGCCGGCCGGCTCGGTGGCGAGTGTGGGACTGGGAACGCGGGGTTCGCGGTGCGTGGCACGAACTCGCCGCCGTTCCGCTCGTCGTGCTGGAGGGCTGTGGCGCGGGGGCTCGTGCGCTGCGACCGTTCACCAGGGTGGCGATCTGGGTCGACGCGCCGCCGGAGCAGCGCGAACGCAGGCTGCGGGCGCGCGCCGACTGGCCGGGATACGCCCCGTTCCGCACCCGGTGGGCGGCCCAGGAGGAGGCGTTCCACGCGCGTGAGCGCACCCGTGAGCGGGCCGACGTCATCGTCGACAACAGCGAGATCGTCAACAACAGCGACTGATCCTTCCGATCCGGCCCCGCGGCCCCGGCCCGGCTGGCAGCATGCGCGGCCGTGCCCACCCGGACGACCCCGCGGATCACGTCGTTGCACCTGTTCTGCGCGGTCCTCGTCGCGGCGCTCGCGGCTCGACCGCTGATCATCGCGGCGCTCGACGTCGCGGTGCTGCGGACCGCGGCGACCGTGTTCGTCGCGGTCTGCGTACAGGCGCTGCCCTTCCTCGTGCTCGGCGTGCTGCTCTCCGGCGCGATCGCGGCGTTCGTGACGCCCGCGGTCCTGCGTGGGCTGCTACCGGCCCGGCCGTCGGTCGCGGTCCCGGCCGCCGGCCTCGCGGGGCTCGTGCTACCCGGCTGCGAATGCGCGTCGGTGCCGGTGGCGCGCCGGCTGATCGGGCAGGGCGTCCCGGACGCGGCGGCACTCGCGTTCCTGCTCGCCGCGCCCGCGGTGAACCCGGTCGTCCTGGTCGCGACGGCCGTCGCGTTCCCCGGCGAACCGGCGATGGTCGGCGCGCGGCTGCTCGGCTCGCTCGCGACGGCCTGCGCGATGGGCTGGCTGTGGCAGCGGGTCGGGAGGCACGAATGGATCATCGAGCGGGCCCGGCGTCCCGCCGCGATGCCGTCCGGGACCGGCCGATGGGCGGTCCTGGTCGAAACCGCGCGGCACGACCTGGTCGCGGCGGGTGGGTTCCTCGTGCTGGGTGGGCTGGCCGCGGCCGCACTGTCGGTCCTGGTTCCGGCCGAGTGGCTGGCCGGGCTGTCCGGGCAATGGCTGCTCGCGGTGCCGGTGATGGCCGCGCTGGCGGTCGTGCTGGCGCTGTGCAGCGAGGCCGACGCATTCGTCGCGGCGTCGCTGTCGATGCTGCCGCTGGTGCCACGGCTGGTGTTCCTCGTCGTGGGCCCCGCCGTCGACGTCAAGCTCATCGCGTTGCAGGCGGGTACGTTCGGCCGGGCGTTCGCGCTGCGCTTCGCACCGGCCACGCTCGCGGTCGCCGTGCTGTGCGCGATCGCTGCCGGGCTGTTCCTGCTGGGGCCGCGGTGATGCGCCGCGACACCCAGCACGTGCTGCTGCTGCTGCTCGGCGGCGCGCTGGTGCGCATCGCGGCCGACGACACCTACCTGCGCTATGTCCGCCCGTCGCACCGCTGGTGGCTGCTGGCGGCGGGCGCGGTGATGATCGCGCTCGCCGCGGCCGCACTCGTCCGCGACCTGCGTGGAGTGGGGTCCGCCGACGGCCACAGCCACGGCGCCCCGCACAGCGCGTGGCTGCTCCTGCTGCCGGTGCTGGTGATCGTCCTGGTGGCACCGCCCGCGCTCGGGGCCGACGCCGTCGATCGCAGCCGAGGGATCGCCCTGCGCAGCACCGAGATCTACCCGCCACTGCCGCCGGGGCCGCTCGAACTCAGCATCGGGGAAGTGGTCGAGCGGTCGGTGTGGGACGAGGCCCGCTCGCTCGACGACCGTGCAGTCGTCCTGACCGGGTTCGTCGTGCGCCGCGGCCCGGACACCCTGTTGGCCCGCATCGCGATCGCCTGCTGCGCCGCCGACGCCCGGCCGCATGTCATCCGGCTGCTCGGCCCCGTCGGCGCCCCACCGCCGGACAGCTGGCTGCGGATCCGCGGAACGGTCGCGCCGGGCAGCGCGACGCGGGCCAACGGCTACACCCCCGATCTGATCGTCGAGGATGTCGCGGTCGTGCCCGCGCCCGCCGATCCGTACGAGTACTGATCCGGACGTTCAGGGCGTCGACGAGCAGCCCGGGGCGAAGTGGATCCGGCGTCAAGCCGGGCCGGGCGAGAGATCGTCCTACTCAGCACAGTGTTCGGCACAGCCGCCGAGGCCTGCAACGTCCAGGATGGGTCACGACCGTCCGGCGATTCGAAAGGTCGAGTCATGAACAAGGCGACCGGCGCTGTCCGTAGGTCGAGCCACCGCCACCGCCGCACACCTCACGACTACCTCCCCGGCTGCGCGCACGATCGACTCCTCCCGCTCTACGACCTGGTCCAGCGGCTGTTCGGAGTGCCCGAACAGCACCGGACCCTCGTCGATTTCGCGGGCCTGAACCGCAGCAGGCGGACGCTGGAGATCGGGTGCGGCACGGGAAACCTGGCGATCCTCGCCAAGCGGCTCCACCCGGAGACGGAAATGGTCGGGATCGACCCGGACCAGCTCGCGCTCACGAGAGCGCGACACAAAGCGAGCCGCGGCGGCATCGCCATCAGCTTCGACCACGGGTACGGCCAGGACCTCCCCTACCCGGACGCCACGTTCGACCGCGTGCTCTCGGCATTCATGTTCCACCACCTCGAACCCGACACGAAGCGCGCGACGTTGCGCGAGGCGCTGCGCGTGCTCACCCCGGGCGGGTCCCTGCATCTCGTCGACTTCGGGGGACGGGTGCGCGCCACCGACGGGCTGATGGCCCGGCTGCAACGTCGCTCCCAGCGGGTGCGCGACAACCTCGGCGACGCTATCCCCAACCTGATGCGCGAGGCAGGCTTCACCGATCCCGCCGAGCTCACGTCGCGGGTGAGCTGGGCCGGCCGGATCACCTTCTACGAGGCGGTCCGGGGCATCCCCGGTTCAACGGGGTGACGATCAGCCGGGCAACCGGAACTGGATCCGGTCGATGGACTCGACGATCGGGGCGAACAGCTCGCGGCGGATCCGATTGTGCTCCTCGTCGAGGTCATAACGCCGGTAGGCCTCCTCGTCGAGGAGATCGACGGTGATCGCGAACGTCGCGTTGCCCTCGCGCAGCCCGAGATCGAGTCCGGCCACCGCGTCGAGCTCGACGCCCTCGACCCGCAGCTCGCGGATCGCCTGCAGCGCCGCCTGGACCTGCTCTGCCGAGATGCCGTCGCGAACCCGGCCGACCACCACATTGCGGATCACGGCAACAGGCTGTCACACCCCGCGGGCGTCGGGGGTGCCGCCCCGGCACCCCCGACTCGCTCGCGGAAATACCGCGACTCGCGCACGGAAATACCGCGACTCGCGGGGACTCAGGCAGCGGCCCGCGGGGCTCGGGACCGCAGCGAGGCCGGAACCGTGAAGCGCTCGCCGTACTTCGCGGCGAACTCGTCGGCGCGCGCGACGAAACCGGCCACCCCACCCGGGTAACCCTCGATGTACTGCAGCACCCCGCCGGTCCAGGCCGGGAAGCCGATGCCGAAGATCGAGCCGATGTTCGCGTCGGGCACCGAGGTGAGCACCCCCTCGTCGAGGCACTTCTGGGACTCGATGGCCTCGACGAACAGCATCCGCTCGGACAGCTCCTGCAGCTCGACCTCGTGGTTGGTGGCGCCGAACTCCGAGCGCAGCCCGGGCCACAGCCGCGTCCGCTTGCCGTCGGCGTACTCGTAGAACCCGGCGCCTGCGCTCTTGCCCGTGCGGTCGAACTCCTCGACGAGCCGGTCGATCACCGCCTCGGCCGGATGCGGGGTCCACGTCCCGCCCGCGGCCTCGACCGCGGCCCTCGACTCCTGACGGATCTTGCGTGGCAACGTGAGGGTGAGCTCGTCCATCAGCTGCAGCACCGGGGCCGGGTAGCCGGCCTGGGCGGAGGCCTGCTCGATGGTCTGCGGGTCGATGCCCTCGGCGATCATCGCGACGCCCTCGTTGAGGAAGGTGCCGATGACGCGGCTGGTGAAGAACCCCCGGCTGTCGTTGACGACGATCGGCGTCTTGCGCATCCCCTGCGTCACGTCGAACGCCTTGGCCAGCGCGGCGTCCGAGGTCTGCTCGCCGCGGATGATCTCCACGAGCGGCATCTTGTCGACCGGGGAGAAGAAGTGCAGACCGATGAAGTCGCCCGGCCGATCGACGCCCCGGGCCAGCTCGGTGATCGGCAGCGTCGAGGTGTTGGAGCACAGCAGCGCGTCCGGCCGGACGACCGTCACCGCCTCCTGGAACACCTGATGCTTGAGCTCGACGGACTCGAACACGGCCTCGATGACCATGTCGCAACCCGCGAGGTCGGCGTAGTCGTCCGTGGGGTGGATACGGGCCAGCAGCGCGTCACCCTTGTCCTGGGTGGTCTTCCCGCGCTGAACGCCCTTGGCGACCAAGTTCTCCGAGTACGCCTTGCCCTTGCGGGCGGCGTCGAGCGAGACGTCCTTGAGCACGACCTCCCAGCCCGACAGCGCGCAGACGTAGGCGATGCCCGCGCCCATCATCCCGGCGCCGAGCACGGCCACCTTCGTCGGCTGCCACTTCTCGTGGCCCTGGGGGCGCGAGCCGCCGCCGTTGATGTGCTGCAGGTCGAAGAAGAACGCCTTCGTCATGTTCTTCGCGACCTGGCCGGTGACCAGCTCGGTGAAGTACCGCCCCTCGATCCGCAGCGCCGTGTCGAAGTCGACCTGGGTGCCCTCGACGGCGGCGGCCAGGATGTTGCGCGGGGCCGGCATCGGCGCACCCTTGAGCTGCTTGCGCAGATTGGCCGGGAACGCGGGCAGGAACGCCGCCAGCTTCGGGTTCGACGGGGTGCCGCCGGGGATCTTGTATCCCGGCTTGTCCCACGGCTGCGCGGCGTCCGGGTTGGCCCCGATCCAGGCCCGCGCCTTGTCCATCATCTCCTCGGGCGTCGAGGCGAGCTCGTCGATGATGCCGATCTCGAGCGCCGCCGCGGGCTTGTGCCGCTGGCCCTGCGCCAGCACCTTCATGAAGCCGTCGGCGATGCCGAGCATCCGGGTGATCCGGGTGACGCCGCCACCGCCGGGCAGCAGCCCGAGCGTGACCTCCGGCAGCCCGTAGACCACGCCCTTGGCGTCGAGCCCGATGCGGTGGTGACAGGCCAGCCCGATCTCCAGCCCTCCGCCGAGCGCGGTGCCGTTCATGGCCGCGACCACCGGCCTGCCGAGGGTCTCCAGCTTGCGCAGCTGGGCCTTGATCTCGGTGACCCTCTCCATGATCAGCGGGGCGTCCGCGGGGGTGGCCTTGCTCAGGGTCTCCAGGTCACCGCCTGCGAAGAAGGTCTTCTTCGCGGACGTGATGATCACTCCGGAGATCTCGTCCTTGGCCGCCACCAGCTCGTCGACGACCTGGCCCATCGCCGCTGAGTAGCGGTCGTTCATGGTGTTGGCACTGCGACCGGGGTCGTCGAGGGTGACGATCGCGATCCCGTCCGCGCCGCGCTCCCAGCGGACGGCGGCCTGCTGCTCACTCACTGCTTCCAGTCCAATCTGTGGTGCCGCTTGCGCGGGATGGTCAGACGCGCTCGATGATCGTGGCGATACCCATGCCGCCGCCGACGCACAACGTCGCGAGGCCGTAGCGGAGGTCGCGGCGCTCGAGCTCGTCGAGCAGGGTGCCGAGGATCATCGCTCCGGTGGCGCCCAGCGGGTGCCCCATCGCGATGGCGCCACCGTTGACGTTGGTCTTGTCGTGCGAGATTCCCATGTCGCGCATGTACCGCAGCGCCACCGCGGCGAACGCCTCGTTGATCTCGAACAGGTCGATGTCCTCGACGGTCAACCCGGCCTTGGCCAGCGCCTTGCGGCTCGCCGGCGCCGGGCCGGTGAGCATGATCGTCGGGTCGGCGCCGGACAGCGCGGTGGCCACGATGCGGGCCCGCGGGCGCAGGCCCGCGGCCTTTCCCGCCGCCTCGGTGCCGATGAGACACAGGGCCGCACCGTCGACGATGCCGGACGAGTTTCCGGCGTGGTGCACATGATCGATCTTCTCGATCCAGTGATAGCGCTGCAGCGCAACGGCATCGAAGCCGCCCGCCTCACCCATCATCGCGAACGACGGGGTCAACCCGGCCAACGACTCCAGGCTGGCATTGGCGCGGATGTGCTCGTCGCGGTCGAGGATCGTCAGGCCGTTTCGGTCCTTGATGGGGACGACCGAACGGGCGAAGTAGCCGTTGGCCCACGCCTTGGCCGCGCGGGTCTGGGACTCGACCGCGAAGGTGTCGACGTCGGTGCGGCTGAAGCCCTCGATGGTCGCGATGAGGTCCGCGCCGATGCCCTGCGGCACGAACCCCGTCTCGTAGCTGGTTTCCGGGTCCATCGCCCAGGCGCCCCCGTCGGAGCCCATCGGCACGCGCGACATCGACTCGACGCCACCCGCGAGGACCATGTCCTCCATCCCGGAGCGGACCTTCTGTGCGGCGACGTTCACGGCCTCCAGACCCGAGGCACAGAACCGGTTGAGCTGCACGCCGGCGACGGTGTCGGGCAGTCCCGCCGCGATCGCGGCCGTCTTGGCGATATCGCCGCCCTGGTCGCCGATGGGCGAGACGACCCCGAGCACGACGTCGTCGATGACGGCCGGGTCGAGCTCGGGGAACCGGGCGCGGATCTCCTGGATCAACCCGATGACCAGAGAGACCGGCTTGACCTCGTACAGCGATCCTGAGGCCTTGCCCCGGCCGCGCGGGGTGCGGATGGCGTCGTAGACGTACGCCTCGGGGATCTCGCTCATTGCGAACCTCTCGTCTGCTGGTGCCAACGATGCGGACACTCTCCCTCTTTGTTACAGCAGTACTGTCACATAGGTCAAGGACTGCCGTAACCTGCTCCCATGGCAGCGCCGTCCCCGCCGTCCCCGTCCGCCCAGCCCGCTGAGCCCGAGTCGCTCACCATCGACGAGCTGGCCGAGCGCAGCGGTATCACGGTCCGCACGATCCGCTTCTATGCCGGCCGCGGCCTGCTCCCCCCGCCTCGGCTGCGCGGGCGCACCGGGTTGTACGGCCCCGCGCACCTGGCCCGGCTGGAGCTGGTCAGCGAACTGTCCGCGCTCGGGTTCACGCTTGCCGCGATCGAGCGCTACCTACAGCGGATACCTCCCGCCGCGGCCGCCGAGGAGCTCGCGTTGCAACGGGCGCTGCTGAGCCCGTGGGTACCCGAGCAGATCGAGGAGGTCGACCGCGCCGACCTCGAACTCCGGACCGGCCGTCCACTCGACGACGACGCCCTCGCGGCGTTGGAGGCGCTCGGGGTCCTGGAGCGGCTGGAGTCCGGCCGGATGCGGCTGCGCGGCCCGCTCGGCCCCGGGCTGGACATGCTCGACTCCGGGCTGCCCACCCACCTGCTGCGCGACTCGTACGAACTGATCGAGAAGCACACCACGGCGCTCGCCGAGGATCTGATGGCGCTGTTCCAACGCCAGGTCCTGCAGCCCTACCGCGACGCCGGGCGTCCCGCCGAGGAGCGCAGCCGGCTCGCCGCCATGCTCAGCAGGCTCAAACCGATCACCGTGCAGGGCATCGTCACGGCGTTCGGCCGCGCGGTCAACCAGACCATCCGCGACCGGATCGGCTGACCCGCACCTGAGCGGCGCACGCGTCGCCCGGCGGCACGTGCGCGGCTCGAGCGGCGGCAGGTCACGCCCGCCGGGCGCATACGCTCGCGGGGTGGCTGATGTCTTCCTGCACCCGGTCAACGTGCGCTATCTCGAGGTCGATGCGCAGGGCGTCGTCTTCAACTCCTGGTACCTCGCGTACTTCGACGACGCGATGACGGCGTTCCTGCTCGACCGCGGGCTGCCCTACCGGCGCATGACGGAGGCAGGCTACGACGTGCAACTCGTTCGCTCGGAGATCGACTGGAAGGCCGGGATCGGCTGGGGCGACGAGGTCGTCGTCGCGGTGTCGACGGCGAAGCTCGGACGGACCAGCTTCGCGCTCGACTTCGAGGTTCGCCGGGCCGGTGAGGTCACGTGCACCGGGCGGACGGTCTACGTGGTGATCGCCACCGACGGCTCGGGCAAGCGCGAGATCCCACCCCTGATCGCCGACGCCCTGGGCGAACCCGCGCCCCTGCTCCCGGTCTAGCCCGGCTTCGGCCCCGCCGGTGCCGGGGCGGCCCACCCACCAGCCTTGATCACCATTGGGGAGCCGCAAGCCGCGCGAATCGCGGCCGAAGCCGCCCACACGCCGATCACGGCGGGGCGGGTCAGATCCTCGACGTCGTGGGCAGGATCGTGCCGCGAACCTCGCCGAGCGACAGCCGCCCGCCACCGACCGCGGGGCCGGTCGCCGTGATCACCACCTCGTCGCCGTCGCACAGATAGGCGCGCGACGAGCCGTCGGCCAGGCTCACCGGTTCGGCGCCGTTCCTGGACAGCTCGAGAAAGCAGCCGCGCTGCTCGCGGCGGGCGCCCGAGACGGTGCCGGAACCGAGTAGATCACCCCCACGCAGCGACGCCCCGTTCGACGTCAGATGTGCGATGAGCTGTGCGGGCGTCCAGTACAGGTCGGCGGCAGGTGGACTGGACACCAGCTCGCCGTTCAACCAGATCTCCAGCGTCAGGTCCAGCCCGCGGTCCGTGGGCCCCAGCAGGTAGGGCAGCGGCTGGGGATCGCGTGGCGGCGGATCGATCCAGGCGGCCGCGAGCTCGTCGAGCGGGGTGATCCACGCCGAGATCGACGTCGCGAACGACTTGCCCAGCAGCGGTCCGAGCGGCCGGGACTCCCAGGCCTGGATGTCGCGGGCCGACCAGTCGTTGAGGAGCACGACGCCGAAAATGTGGTCGAGCGCGTGCGCCAGCTCGACCGGCTCCCCGGGGACGCCGCCCGAACCGCCGAGGACGTACCCGATCTCGGCCTCGACATCGAGCGCACCGGTCGGTCCCGCATCGCCCGGCCCGCGTTGGCCGACCGGCCGCACCACCGGGGTCCCGCTGACGACGACGGTGCCCGCGCGCCCGTGGTATCCGAGGGGCAGGTGCTTCCAGTTGGGGGTGAGTGGCTCCGCGTGGGGCCGGTAGATCCTCCCGACGTTGACCGCATGCTGCTCGCAGGCGAAGAAGTCGACGTAGTCAGCGACGGTGAACGGCAGCACCGGGACCACCCCGGTGGCAGGCAGCAGGTGCCCGCTCAGCCGATCGGGGTCGGCCAGTTGCTCCGCCAGCCACCCGAAGACCTCCCGCCAGGCCGGACGCCCGGCGGCGAGCAACCCATCGAGGTTGGGCCGGTGCAGCAGCGCCGCGTGCGGCCCGTTCTCGGCGACCGCCAACGACGCGATGTCGAGCACCGCGTCGCCCACCGGTGCCGCGATCCGCGACGGGCCCGGCCGCCCGCTCCCGGCCACCACCCCGAGCGCCATGCCGAGCGGGGGCCTGAGGTGCGCGCCTGCTGGATGCGGGTGGGGGCTGCCGAGCGACATGCCTCACCGTATCGGCCCCGCCGCAGCGCGGCAGCGCCCAATTCAGCGCCGGGTGATCGACTCCAGGTAGCGGGCGGTCCAGCCGTCGGTGGCCCGACTGCTCCATAGCTGGATCGCGGTGGCGTCGTCGTCGGCGTAGCGCGCGGTCCGTTCGAGCGCCTCGCGGCGCAGCTGGGTCTTGGTGGCGGCGAACGTGTCGGCGGGCGCCTGTTCGGCCAGCTCGCGCGCCGCCTGCACGGCGCGGGCGAGCAGGTCGTCGCCCTCGACGAGGTCGTCCACCAGCCCGAGGGCCTTGGCCTCGGTGGGCGGATATGTCCGGGCGCCGAGCACCAGCCTGCGGGCCGCGACCTCCCCCACGGCGTAGCGCAGCACCTCCAGCGCGATCCGCGGGAACGGCACCCCGACCTTGATCTCCGGGACCCCGATGCGGCCCTTGCCGTCGGTCATCAGCGTGACATCGGCGGTGGCGGCGAGCACGCAGCCGCCGGCGATCGCATGCCCGTTGACGGCCGCGACCACGGGTGTGGTCAGCTCGAAGGCGGCCTGGAAGCAGCCGGCGAGCGCGGGCAAGAACCGTTTCACGTAGTCGGCGCCGCCGTCGAGGAAGCGACGAAGATCCACTCCCGCGGAGAATGACGACCCGCTGCCGATGAGGACGACGGCGCGCGCCGGATCGGTGACCAGCGAGTGGAACTGCGCGATCAAGCTCTCGCACAGCTCCAGGTCCATGGCGTTCACCGGCCCGTGGGCCAGCCGCAGCACCGCGATGTCTCCGTCGTCCGAACGCTCGATCATGGCGAGGAACCTAGCCGCGATGGCGGGCGAAGTCATCGCGGCCGACCGCGTCTCACACCGCGTACGGGGTCGGGAGGCGGTGGGCGAGGCGGTGATCGCGCATGGCGCTGCCCTGGTGGGTGCGCAGCCGCAGGTCGCTGCGCGGGGTGGCGCGACAGATCAGCGCGAAACCCGCCTGGCGATCGGCCGGGAAGTAGCGCTGGGCATCGGAATGGTCGAGCTCACCGTCCAGGACGCGGACCGCGCAGGCCAGATCCCAGCCCACCTCGCAGCGGCTCGGTAGGTCGAGCCCGGCCCGGCGGGCGGCGGCGAGGACGTACTCGTCGCCGTGTGCGCTGATGGTGCGCTCGCGTCCATCGGGCAGCTCGAACGTGACGTTGAAGGTGTCCTGCTCGTTCCGGGGCACGGACCGCTCGTCAGTTTCCGGCACCGCCATGGTGGAAGGCCCGGTTGCGTGAGTACGGGGCCTCGCCCGGTGCGCCGCGCCGGAAGTGGCCGGACGGCTGGACCTGCCCGTCGCGTTCCATGGCGAGCAGCTCGACGAACCAGGCTTCGTGTTCGATCTCCTCGTTCAGGATTCGCGCGGCCAGGTCGTAGGTGCGCGGATCCTTGCCGGCACAGATGTCACAGATCTCCTGCCAGGAGCGGATCGCGCACCGCTCGGCCTCCAGCAGCACGGTGAGGATGTCGGCCGCCGAGGGTGGCTGCTCGGGCGGATGCGCGCCGTTGTCGGTGCCCGGCAGGTAGGCGTGCGGGCAGCCGGCCCGGTCGGCGAACTCGTGCAGGCTATAGGGCAATGATCCGCCCAATTCGTAGATGCGCGGCAGGATCAGTTCGTAGTGCTGGCGGTCCTCCAGCCGGGCATCCTCGCAGATCTCCTTGTAATCCTCGTGCCCGGCCAGATACATCCGGAGAATGGAGTAGTAATAGTACGTCGAGGCGAACTCCGCGGCCGCATTGTCGATCAGCTTCTGGATCAGCTGTTCGACGTCGATCCCCCGTTGCCGCAGCATCTCGACCCCGACCCGACGGGTGACATCGCCAGGGGCAACCGTCCCTGCGGCGTGCGGCTTCTCCGTCATGACGACCCTCCTGCGTAAACGTTGGCGCGCACGGAGTTATCCCGATCCGGTGGTATCCGCCCACCCGTGACGCCGGTCGTCGACCCGGCTCCTTCGCTCGGGCGAGTACCGTCTCTGGGTCTGCGATACAGGCTGATGCCGCCGGCACGGATACGCAAGAGGCTCGATCCATCGATCATCATCGAATTCCGGTCCAGGACCGCGCATGCCGACCGGTGGGGGAGGATCCTGGCGACCTCATCGACGAGGCCGAGACGACGTAGCGGGGGGCTGCCCGGACCGTCGGCGGCGCTGAGTCCGAGTCACGCGATCGGCCGGTCGGTCGGGCGGATCGAGCGCGGGAGCAGGTCCCGGCCGGTGAGATAGGTGTCGACGCCGGCCGCGGCGGCACGGCCCTCGGCGATCGCCCAGACGATCAGCGACTGCCCGCGGCCCATATCGCCTGCGACGAAGACGCCCTCGACATTGGTCATGAAGTTCTCGTCGCGCGCGACGTTACCGCGTTCGTCGAGGTTCACTCCGAGGTCGGTGAGGAGCCTGCCGCGCTCGGGACCGACGAAGCCCAGGGCCAGGAGCGCGAGCTGGGCGGGAATCTCCTCGACGGCACCGGTCCTTCGATGGAAACGCTTGTGCTCGTCGCGGAACCCCTCCACGATCCTGATCGCCCGCAGCCGGCCGCGCCCGTCCCCGAGGAACTCGATCGTGTCGACGGCGAACCGCCGCGCCCCGCCCTCCTCGTGGGCCGGGGAGGTCCGGTAGATCGCCGGGTAGGTCGGCCACGGCATGTCCTCGGTGCGCCGGGCCGGTGGGCGCGGCCGGATATCCAGATGCGCCACCGACCGCGCCCGCTGCCGGTGGACCGTGCCGAGGCAGTCGGTGCCGGTGTCGCCGCCACCGATGATGACGACGTCACGACCCTCGGCGGTGACCGGAGAGACCTCGACATCGCCCTCCTGGACACGGTTCGCCCACGTCAGATACTCCATTGCCAGATGGACGCCGGCGAGGTCCCGGCCCAGGACGGGCAGCTCACGGGGGGCGGTGGCTCCCCCGGCCAGGACCACCGCGTCGCATCCGGAGCGGAGTTCGTCGACGGTGAGGTCGACGCCGACCTCCACGCCGGGCCGCAGGACCGTCCCCTCGGCCACCATCTGCCCCAGGCGCCGGTCGAGGCGGCGCTTCTCCATCTTGAACTCGGGGATGCCGTAGCGCAGCAGCCCGCCGATCCGGTCGGCCCGCTCGTAGACGACGACATCGTGGCCGGCCCGGGTGAGCTGCTGCGCGGCGGCAAGCCCGGCGGGGCCGGAGCCGGCTACAGCGACCTTCCGCCCGGTCCGCCGATGCGGCGGTAGCGGACGTACCCACTCGCTGCTCCAGGCGTGTTCGATGATCTGCAGTTCGATCTGCTTGATCGTGACCGGATCGCTGTTGATCGCCAGCACGCACGCGTCCTCACACGGGGCCGGGCAGAGCACTCCGGTGAACTCCGGGAAGTTGTTCGTGGCATGCAGTCGCTCGACTGCGGCAAACCACGCATCACGGGAGACGAGATCGTTCCACTCGGGGATGAGATTGCCCAGCGGACACCCCTGATGGCAGAACGGAACCCCGCAATCCATACAGCGTGCGGCCTGGTGCCGCAACCGGCCGTCGGACAACGGTTCGTACACCTCACGCCAGTCCCGCAACCGCAGATCGACCGGCCTGCGGCGCGGGGGCTCGCGGGGGGTACGGAGGAATGCCCTGGCGTCACCCATGGCCGACCTCCCCGATTGGCCACGCCCCGAGTGCGCATTGGTCGGATACAGTGCCCTGCCGAGGACGCGTTGACAAGGGCTGGGTTCGCCCGTTCCCCCGGTTGCCGAATGATCGAATTCAGTGCTGTCCGGGGCTCGGCGAGGGTATCCCGCTACCGACCCGCCGCGATATCGGCGACAGCTCCGAGGCCGCGCGAATTGCTCCGTCCGGCTCTGTGCCGCGAACGGAGCCGGTTTGTAGCGTTCGACGCTCGCCAGTGAGGCCGCTCGACATCGACGCCGGACGACGGGATGGGCAGCGAGGTGCGAAACCACCACACATTCGCCGGACGAACCATCGTGATGTTGCTCGCCTTGCTGACCGGCACGGCGTCGCTGCTCGCCGGTTCGGCCGGGTCGGGGTCCGGCGGCACGGAACACGCCCCGGGGATCGAACCGATCAGGTTCAACCAGGACGGCGGAAACTGGTCGGGATTCGTCACGGTGGGCCGGGGATTCCGCTCGGTGTCCGCCAGCTGGCGAGAGCCCGCCGTCACGTGTACCTCGGTGAACAACAGGTTCGCGATCTGGGTCGGCATCGACGGTTACGGCAGCAGCACCGTCCAACAGACCGGCGTGGCGACCGCATGTTCCTCGGGCGCGCCGATCCGCCAGGCGTGGTACGAGATGGTTCCTGATCTCCCGGTCTACTACGCGAACCCGGTCCATCCCGGCGACTCGATGACGGCCGGCGTGGTCCGCAGCGGACGGACCTACACGATGACCATCACCAACAACACGAGGAAGTGGACCCGGAAGGCCACCGCCGTCGCCGACGCCGCCGACGCCTCCGCCGAGATCGTCGTGGAACCGGCCGCCGGTTCGCTCCCCCGGTTCGACGTGATCAGGTTCACCGACGTCACGGTCGACGGGCAGAAACCGGGTGCCGCCGCCTTCGCCATCGACGCCACCAACAGCCGCGGCTTCGAAACCCGCACCAGCCCCCTGTCCGACGGCCGGTTCTCGGTCAGCTACCTGCACGAATGACTCATCGACCGCGCCGAACCGCGGGCCGCGGCGGTGGACATGCCGACGGCTATTAGAATTTTTGATCATGGGATTGGGTTCGCGGGTCGTCGCCGTGTTCGCACGTAGGTACCTCGCAGGTTCCCGGAACAGCAGCTTCGCCCTGTCAAAGCTCTCCTACCTGCCCAGGAAGACGCTGATGCCGTTGCGGCGAAACGGCCTCGACCCCGTCCCTGAGCTGGGACTCAGGCGCCGCACGCAGCCCGTCAGCCCGTTGAAGGTGCCAATTGGACTCAATACATGGCTGGTGACCGGCTACGAGGAGACCAAGGCCGTCCTCGGTCGCTCCGAGGGATTCAGCAATGATTTCAACCACCTGGTAGGTAACGGCGGAGTTACCGCGGACCAAAATCCCGGGGGATTGGGTTTCTCCGATCCTCCCGTGCACACCCGGTTGCGCAGATTGCTCACGCCGGAGTTCACTCGGCGCCGACTGGCCCGGCTCGCACCGAGAATCGATGCCATCATCACCGAACAGCTCGACGCGATGGAGGCCGCACCGCAGCCGGTCGATCTCTGGCAGTCCTTTGCCCTCCCCATCCCGTCGCTGACGATCTGCGAGCTGCTGGGGATCCCCTACGCCGACCGCGCCGACTTCCAGCGGCTCAGCGCCGCCCGGTTCGACCTCGTCCAGCCCGCCGACGCCTCGCTGAACGCGATCTCGGAATCCCTGGCCTATCTGCGCACGGTCATCGTCGAGAAGCGCAAGGCACCGGACGATGGACTGCTCGGCATGCTGATCAAACAGCATGGCGACGAGATCGACGACGAGGAGCTCACCGGGCTCGCCGACGGCCTGCTCACCGGCGGGTTCGAGACCACCGCGAGCATGTTGGCCCTCGGCGCGCTGGTGCTGCTGCAGAACCCGGATGCCGCCGAGCGGCTCCGCCACGACGACGACGCCGGCGTCCGGTTCGTCGAGGAGGTGCTGCGCTATCTGACGGTGGTCCAGGTGGCCTTCCCGCGCATTGCCACGCAGGACACGGAGATCGGAGGGGTGAAGATCGCCCGCGGGGATGTGGTACTGTGCTCGCTCAGCGGCGCCAACCGCGACGACGCCTTGGGCCCCGGCATGGAGAGCTTCGACGCGTCGCGGACACCCACGTCGCATCTGGCGTTCGGCTACGGCATCCATCGCTGTGTCGGCGCGGAGCTGGCCCGGATGGAGTTGGGCGCCGCCTATCCCGCACTGGTGCGCCGGTTTCCCGCGATGCGCCTGGCGATCAGCCCGGACAAGGTGGCGTTCCGCAAGACCTCGATCGTCTACGGACTCGAGTCGCTTCCGGTGGTGCTGCACTGAACCAGGCGACTCCTCACCCGATCACCGACGGGACGGTGGCGAGCGTCGATCGCGACAGCGTCTGTTCAGTGGCCCGCCGGGTGCTGGACTAGCTGGCCTGACGATCCCGGGCCCGGGTGAGCGGAGCCGCCAGCACGAGCAGCAGCGCCGCCGCGCCGAACGCCGCCCGGAAGCCGAACGGTTCCGCGATCGCCCCGAGGCCGACCGCGCCCGCCGCCGTCCCGGCGTCGTAGGCGATGTTCCAGACCGCGCTCGCGGTGCCGTACCGCTGCGGTCCCGCGGCCGCGAACAGGGCGACGAGCGCGTCGTTCTGTACCAGCCCGAAGCCCACGCCGACGACGAGTGCCCCGGCCACCAACCCGGCGCCCCCGGCGGCGCCCGATACGCCTGCGGCCAGCACCTCCGCCGCCATGCCCGCCGTCACCATCAGCACGCCCGGCCACAGCAGCCTCCCGGCGAGATCCCGGCGGTCCACGAGCTCGCCGGCCGCCAGGCGTCCGGCGAGCGCGCCCGCAGCGGTGCCGAACAGCGCAATCGGCGCCACGAGGTCCGGATCGGCCGCGGCCAACGGCAGGAACGTGACGAGTCCGCCCTGGGCCGTGGAGCAGGCGAGCATGGCCAGCACCGGCCCGACCGCGCTGCGCCGCAGTCGCTCGACCCGCTCGGCCGGATGCGACGCGGGGCCGGACGCGGGCCGAAGCCCGATGAACGGCACCAGCGGCACACCCAGCAGCGGCATCGCACCGACCAGGAACACCACCGGGAAGCCGTACTGCCCCGCCACCGCCACCCCGGCGGGCAGGGCCGCGAGCTGCGGCAGCCCGACCGCCAACCCGTAGCGCGCCGTCGCCCGGCCGTGTTCGGGCGGTGACACCAGCTCGGCCACCAGCGCGCTTCCGGCCACCGTCAGCAGGCCGAACCCGATTCCGCGGACCGCGCAGACCGCGAGCACCGGACCGAGCTCGGCCGAGAGCACGAGCAGCGGCACCGGCCCCCCGAGCAGCACCAGGCCGGCCCCGAGCACGAACCGGTGCCCGTGGCGGCGCAGCAGCCACGGCACCCAGAGCTGGGTGATCACCGTCGCGAGCAGCAGCACCCCGGTGGTCGTTCCGGCCCCGAACGCCCCGGACCCGCCGTGCACCACCCACAGCGGCACCACCGGCAGCAGCAGCGCGTATCCACCGAAACCGAGCGCCGTCGCACCCAGCATGAGGCGGAACGAGGCGCCGCGCAGGCCCCTGGTCACCTCGCGGGCCACCTCGGCCGCATCTGCGCGCCGGACAGGCCCACGAAATCACCGGCCGCGGCCGAATCGATCATGCACGGCACCACGCACCCAGCCTAGGCCCACGGCCCCGGTCGGCCGGTTCGTGGCGGCGTCGCGACCCGTGAACGGCGTCTCAGTCTGAGACGACCACCCAGTCGATCTTCCGCTTACCGAAAACTCTCATTAGAGTTCGCCCAGGAGACAATTAGAGGAGCCTAATGGTTGAGTTAGAGCAGGCTTCATGCTGTGGGGTCGTCCAGTCCCCGTCCGTCGAGGACGCGTTGCGCACGATCTACGTACGCGCCGGGCGGGGCGAACAGATCCGCACCTCCGCCCTCGCCCAACACCTGAATGTCACCCCGCCGTCGGCATCGGCGATGCTCAAGCGGCTGGCGGCCCACGGTCTCGTCGATCGCGGACCCGACCACCAGATCGCGCTGACCGCGCACGGCGCTGACCACGCCCGCGACGTCGTCCGCCGGCACCGGCTGCTGGAGACCTTTCTCGCCATGGTGCTGGGGCTGACCTGGGACGAGGTCCACGTCGAGGCCGACCTGCTCGAACACGCGGTGTCCGATCGGTTGCTCGCCCGCATCGACGAGTACCTGAAGCACCCCGCCCGCGACCCGCACGGAGACCCGATCCCGCGGCCGGGGACACAGCACGAGGAAAGCTGGAGCACCCCCCTGGCGAGCGCGCCGGTCGGGTGCCGCTTCCTCGTCGAACGCGTCTTCGACGACGACGGCGCCGCGCTGCGCTACCTGGCCAAGCTCGGCATCCACCCCGGCGTCACCGTCCAGCTCACCAAACGCCAACCGTTCGGCGGGCCACTGTGGATCCGCGTCGACGACGACCGCGAGCACGCCCTCGGCGAGCAGTTGCTCGGTCTGGTGCACGGGCGGGTGACCTCGTGAGGCGGCTACTGACGGTGATCGTCGCCCTGACCGCGGCGCTCACCCTCGCCGGTTGCGCGTCCGAAGCGTCGGGCACGGCGCCGATCACCGACGGCCGTCCGCTGCACATCACCACGACGACGAACTTCATCACCGATACGGTCGGCCGGATCGGCGGCGACCGGGTCACGGTCACCGGGCTGATGGGGCCGGGGGTGGACCCGCACCTGTACCGGGCCAGCGCCGGGGACGTGCAGGCGCTGCGCCAGGCCGACATCATCTTCTACGGGGGGCTCAACCTCGAGGGCAAGATGGGCGACCTGCTCGCCGAACTCGGCCACAGCCGAACCGTCCGCGCGGTCACCGACGGCATTCCCCGCGATCAGCTGCTGCACGAGCCCACGGCAGGCACCGAGGCCGACCCGCACGTGTGGTTCGACGTCTCGCTCTGGCAGCACGCCAGCCGGACGATCGCCGAGACGCTCGCCGCGGCCGACCCCGGCCATGCCGCCGACTACCAGCGCAACCTGGACGGCTACCTCGCCGAACTGACCGCCCTGGACACCGAGACCCGCAATCGGATGGCCGCCGTTCCGGCGCAGCGGCGGGTCCTGGTCACCTCCCACGACGCGTTCGCCTACTTCGGCCGCCGCTACGACGTGGAGGTGGCGGCCATCCAAGGCATCTCCACCGCGGCCGAGGCCACCACGGCGGATATCGAACGGGTGGCCGAGCTGATCTCGACCCGCCGGATCCCCGCCGTGTTCATCGAGACCTCAGTGCCTCGGCAGACCATCGACGCGCTCCTGGCCGCGACGGCCCGGCGCGGGCACACCGCCGTCGTCGGCGGGGAACTGTTCACCGACGCCGCCGGGTCACCCGGAACCCCCGAGGGCACCTACATCGGAATGGTGCGCGCCAACGTCGACCGAATCGCGGACGCGCTGGGCGCGCCCGCCGCAGCAGCGGGAGGCTGACCATGCTCATGCCCAGCCCGAGTCCGGGCACGGTCCCGACCAGAACGACCGGCACGGCCGAGCCCGCGGTGGAGATCCGGGGGCTGACCGCCTCCTACCGGCAGGTCCCGGTGCTCAAGGATGTCGACGCGCAGTTCCCGACCGGAACGCTCAGCGCCATCGTCGGGCCGAACGGTGCGGGGAAGTCGACGCTGCTGCGCGCAGCACTCGGCCTCATTCCCGCCGACACCGGGCAGGTCCGGATCGCCGGCGCCGAAGGCAAGGCGGTGCTCGACCACGTCGCCTATGTCCCGCAGCGGGAATCGGTGGACTGGGACTTTCCGATCACCGTTCGCGAAGTCGTCGAGATGGGCCGCTACCGGGCCACCGGCTGGTTCCGCCGTGTCGGCCGGGCCGACCGGGAGATCGCCCGGGACTGCCTGGAGCGGGTCGGGATGAGCGCGTTCGCGCGCAGGCAGATCGGCCAGCTGTCGGGCGGGCAACGGCAGCGGGTGTTCCTCGCCCGCGCGCTCGCCCAGCAGGCGTCCGTCCTGCTGATGGACGAGCCGTTCGCCGGGATCGACGCCCGCACCGAGACCGACCTGCTCACCCTGCTCGGCGAGCTGTGCCGGGACGGCGCCTCCGTCATCGTCGTGCACCACGCCATCGCCCAGGTCCGGGCCCTGTTCGACTGGGCGCTGCTGCTCAACGTGCAGGTACTGGGCTGTGGGCCGACCGCGGACGTGCTCACCGACGAAGCCATCCACGAGGCCTACCTCGGCCCCGGCGGGGGGACGGTCGGATGGGTGAGCTGAGCACACTGCTGCGCCTGCCGTACACCGACACCGTCGTCGTTGTCGGGGCGGTCGTGCTCGGGGTGACCAGCGGCGCGCTCGGTGCGTTCACCGTGCTGCGCAGGCGCAGCATGGTCGGCGACGCGGTGGCGCACTCGGCTCTGCCCGGCGTCTGCCTGGCGTTCTTGCTCACCGGGGTGAAGGACGTACCGTCGCTGCTGGTGGGCGCCGGCATCGCGGGACTGATCGCGGCGCTGCTCATGGTGGGGATCGAACGGGTCGGGCGGATTCGCCCGGACGCCGCGATCGGCGTGGTGCTCTCCGGCTTCTTCTGCCTCGGCGTCGTCCTGCTGACCCACATCGCCAGCAGCGGCAACGCCGACCAGGCCGGCCTGGAGAACTATCTGTTCGGGCAGGCCGCCGGGCTGCTGGAGCGCGACGTCGCCATGATGGGGGCGGTCGGCGGCGCCGGGCTGCTCGTGGTCCTGGTCCTGCGCCGCGCGTTGACGACGACACTGTTCGACCCGAGCTACGCGGGCGCGATCGGGTTACCGGTGCGGGCCGTCGAGGCGCTGATGACAGGGCTGCTCGTGGTCGCGGTGGTCGTCGGCGTCCGGATGGTCGGGGCGATCCTGATGGTGGCGATGCTCGTCATCCCCACGGTCACCGCCCGCCAGCTCGCGAACCGTTTCACCGTGGTGCTCGCGCTTGCCGGTCTGGTCGGCGCGGTGGTCGGGGCCAGCGGTGCGCTCACCGCCACCCACGCCGAGCTGCCGACCGGACCGGTGGTGATCCTGATGGGGTTCGCCGTCGTCGTCCTCGCGCTGACACTGGCGCCCGGTCGCGGACTGCTGTGGCGGACCCTGCGCGGGCGGCGCGGACCGGCGAAGGCACGCCCGTGAGCGACGACGTCGTGATCGTCATCGTGGCCGGCCTGGTCGCGACGGCATGTGGGCTGCTCGGCCCGTTTCTCGTGTTGCGGCGTATGGCACTGCTGTCCGACGCCGTCAGCCACGCGGTGCTTCCCGGGATCGTCGCCGTCTGGCTGATCGGGCAGACCCGGGCGCCGCTGCCGGTGATCCTGGGCGCCGTGGTCTTCGCGGTGCTGTGCGTGCTGGCGATCGATGCCTTGCGGGCCAGCCGGCTGGTGGCCTCGGACGCGGCCATCGCGCTGACGTTCCCTGCCCTGTTCTCGCTCGGGGTACTCGGTGTGACCCGGTTCGCCGAGGGAATCCACCTCGACCTCGACTCCACCATCTACGGCGAGATCGCGTTCACCCCGTTCGACACGGTCACCGTCGCCGGCTTCCAGTTCGCCAGGGCCGCGGTCGTGCTCGCCGTCGTGACGGCGTTCAACGCGCTGTTCGTCGGGCTGGTGTGGAAGGAGCTGAAGGCGACCACCTTCGACCCCGAGTTCAGCACGACCATCCGCCTTCGGCCCCGGCTGCTGTCGCGGCTGCTGCTCGGCGCGGTCGCGGTGACGGCGGTCGCCTCGTTCGAGGCGGTCGGCGCGATCCTCGTGGTCACCATGCTCATCGTCCCGGCGGCGACGGCCTACCTGCTCACCGAGCGCCTGACCATGATGGTCGGGCTGACGGTGGCCGTGGGGTGGTTCGGGGCCATCGCCGGGCACCGGGTCGCGCTCGCGCTCAACAGCTCGATCGGCGGTGCCGTCGGCCTGACCTGCGTGGCCTGTTTCGCGGCCGCGCTGCTCATCCGGGTCGCCACGCGCCGCGTCGTGCGGTCGTCCTGACGCTGCGCCGTCCGGGTAGGGCGGGCTAGGAGCCCGCGCCTGGACGGCGCAGCGCCAGCTGGGGAGCGGTGGAACCCACCGGAAGCGGGATGCGGTAGAGCCGGGCGGCGTTGCCGCCCAGGATTGCGTGCCGGGTCGCCACGTCCAGCTCCGCGTACTCCCCGCGCAGCTCGGCGGGGAAGCGGAAGGCGGCGAACTCCGCCACCAGCCGTCCCGGGCGCAACATCGGATAGCCGCTGCCGAACAGCAGCCGGTGCCCACCGAACGCCTCGAGCAGGGTGCCCAGCGCCCGAGCGGCCTCGAGCGGGCGGATCCGCAGGCCGGCCAGCAGGTCGGTGAGCAGGACGTGGACGTTGGGCAACCGGGCGAGCCGGCACAGCTGGGTCGTCGGCAGACAGGCCGCCCCGAGGACGAACTGGACGCGCGGCAGGGCTCGGGCGAGCTCGCGCAGCTCCGCCGGATCGAATCGAATGCCGGCCGGCCGCTGGGCCGCGCGGGTGCGGACCGGCAACGCCGAGCCCGCCCGCACGGGGTCGGCCCACTCCGGCCATCGCGGACCGGCGACGGCGGCGGATCCGGTCGTCGCGCGGACCATCCAGTCGGGCCCGTCGGCTCCGGCCGGTGCCGACGGGCCGACACCGAGGTGCACGACGGCGGCTCCGGACTGCTCGCAGCGCGCCAGCACCCGTCGCAGCCAGGGCTCGGCGAGGCCGAGCCGGCCATTGGGCCGCCGGGCGGGGGCCAGGTGCAGGCCGCGCAGGTCGCCGTTGCGAACCCGCGCGGCGAGGCCCCTGGCCCCCGCCGAACCCAGGCTCGGGTCGAGTTCGCCGGTGAGCACGAACCGGCCGGGAAGTTGTTCGGCGAACTCGGCGTTCCAGGCCGCCGGGCTGAATCCGAGCACGAACAGCTCGTCGAGCACGACGGGCTGCAGTACGCCGCGGTCGACGTGCCCACCGAGCACGTCGGCGATCAGGCCCGCCTCGGTGACCCGGGCGAACTCATCGGCCGCGACCGGCCGGGGCGACCGGTCGAGGAGTCGGTGGCGCCGGTACAGCTCCGCCACGAACTCCTCGCCGGACGGCCCGGCCTGGTTGTGCGGGCTGCCGTCCCAGGCATGCACCTGGGCGTCCACCACGGCGTAGCGCTCGGAGGCGACGCAGTACATCTCGGCCTCCTACAGCGGTTGATCGGAACGGCCTCCGACAGCCCACCGGGCGCGGACATCCCGCGACTCGCGCACGGAAATACCGCGACTCGCGCTCGGAAATACCCCGACTCGCGGGTCAGCCGACCGAGGGGCCGAGGCCGAGGGACTGCGGGGTGCTCGAGTCCGGCGAGGGCTGTGGAATACCCTCGTCCAGCGGGCCGAACTCGGTCATCAAGGCCTTGTTCCAGGGCGTCTGCTCCTCGGCCACCAGCGAGTTGGTGGTGAGGATGAGCCCGGCGACCGAGGCACCGTTCTGCAGGGCGGAGCGGACCACGCGCAACGGGTCGATGATCCCCATCTCCACCATGTCCCCGTAGCGGCCCTCGAGGGCGTCGAAGCCCTCGTCAACGCCCATCGCGGTGACCTGCTTGACCACCTCATCACCGTCATAGCCGGCGTTCGAGGCGATCAGATGCACCGGGTCGGTGAGCGCGCTGCGCACGATCTCGACCCCGATGCGGTAGTCCCCCTCGACGTCGAGGCCGTCGAGTGCAGGTTCGGCGTGCAGCAACGCGGCACCCCCGCCGGCGACGATGCCCTCGGCGATGGCGGCTCGGGTGGCCTGCAACGAGTCGTCGACCCGGTGCCGGATCTCCTTGGCCTCGGCGTTCGTCGGCGCACCGACCCCGATGATCGCCGCCTTGCCGGACAGCCGGGCGATCCGCTCGGAAAGGAAGTCCTCGTCGGTCCCGATGGTCGCCCGGACGAGCTCGGCGCGCAGCTGCGTGAGCCGCAGCTCGAGCGCCGCACGGTCACCACCGCCACCGATGATCGTCGTGTTGTCGCTGGTCACCCGCACCTGCGAGGCCCGGCCGAGGTGCTCGGTCGTCATCTGCTCCAGCGCGAACGACGAGCTCTTGCTGTGTACCTTGCCGCCGCACAGCGCCGCCATGTCCTCGAGCAGGTGGATGCGCTTCTCACCGAACCCGGGCGCCTTGATCGCAACGGCCTGGAAGGTCCGATTGACATGATTGTGCACGAGCATCTGCAATGCCGTGCCCTCGACCGTCTCGGCGACGACCACCAGCGGCCGCCGCTCGGCCCGCATGATCTGGTCGAGGATCGGCATCAACGACTGGACATCCTTGATCTTCTCCGCGGAGAACAGGATGTAC
The DNA here is from genome assembly GCF_042658695.1 of Pseudonocardia hispaniensis. Taxonomy (NCBI): domain Bacteria; kingdom Bacillati; phylum Actinomycetota; class Actinomycetes; order Pseudonocardiales; family Pseudonocardiaceae; genus Pseudonocardia; species Pseudonocardia hispaniensis. The sequence goes on from NZ_JBHSQW010000033.1 coordinate 37,540, forward strand.
GGGTCGTCGACGATGGCCTCGAGCGTGCCGGGGTTGGTGACCATGTACGGCGAGACATAGCCGTTGTCGAACTCGAAGTCCTCGACGAAGCTCACGCCGATGCCGTGCGTCGGGGTGTCCTCGACCGTGACCACGCCATCGTCGCCGACGGTGTGCAGCGCCCGTGCGACGACACGCCCGATCACCTCGTCGTCGTTGGCCGAGATCGCGGCGACGCGCGCGTAGTCCTCCTCGCTCTGGACCGGGTGGGCCACCTGGGCGAGACGCTCGACCAACGCGCCGACGGCCATGTCGATGCCGCGCTTGACCAGCACCGGATTGCCGCCGGCGGCGATCGCCTTCATCCCCTGCCGGACGATGGCCTGGGCCAGCACGGTGGCAGTGGTCGTGCCGTCGCCGACGGTGTCGTTGGTCTTGACCGCGGCTTCCTTGACCAGCTGGGCGCCCATGTTCTCGAACTGGTCGCGCAGGTGGATCTCGCGGGCAATGGTCACCCCGTCGTTGGTGACCTCCGGGCTTCCGGTGATCTTCTCCAGAATGACGTTACGGCCTTTGGGGCCAAGCGTGGATTTCACCGCCTCGGCCAGTTGGTCGACACCGGCTTGGAGTGCGTGACGGGCTTCGGCCCCGAATCGAAGTTCCTTGGCCATTGGTCCTCCTGGACCTACTCGATTGACGTTGGTCTGCCGCGCGGGTGCGGATCAACGGGCGGGCCGCCGCCCGGTTGCGCGGGCGGCGGCCCGCGG
>NZ_JBHSQW010000033.1:38382-78195 GCF_042658695.1 Pseudonocardia hispaniensis
CATGATCGTGCGGTCATCGAGGTGCACCATGCGGCCGTAGTGGGTGGACATGGCCTCCTCGAACTCGGCGGCGTTGAACCAGCCCTCCTCCTCACCGGCCTCGTCGTCGACATCGGCGTAGATCGTGTCGAAGCGGCCCTTGCCGTCCACGCGGATCATCGACGGCAGGTGAGTCACCGTGACGTTGTCCAGGCGCTCCAGCACCTTGGCGATGAGCACGCCGACCTGGCTGTTCATCAGCGTGAACCCGCACATGTTCGACGCGGTGTTGTCCGACTTGTACGGGCTATCGGCCGTCTTGAACGCGGTCACTGCGCCAACTCCTCAGGGGTCTCGAGACCGAGATCGCGGCAGATCCCGGCGAAGCGGTTCTTGGCCTTGTCGAGGCTGTCCTCGAACCTCGGGGGCTTGGCGTCGGGCTGCGACCACAACGGCTGCATCTGACGGGCCGCCGCCACCGCCTGCGGCACCCACTTCGACAACCAGCCCTGCATGAGCTGCTTGTTGTGGGCGGCGAACTCCCGGTCCTCGGTGAGCGGGGCGAAGCACGCAATCGTCCAGCGCAGGTTGCGCTGGGCGTAGTCGTACTCGCCGGCACCCATGACCGTCGGAGTCACGAAGTCGCCGTTGCCGGCGGCCGACTGCATGACCAGGTTGCTGCGGAACAGCTCACCGATCAGCGACTCGAAGACGATGTTGGCGGCGAAGATCGCCTCGCCCCAGTCGTCCTCGACCGCGGTGAGCGCCTCGGTGAGCTTGCGGGCACCCTGCCACTCGGCGTCGGAGTCCCAGGCCTGCAGGTGCGCCGCGCCGTCGAAGCCGGAGATCTCCTCGGTCAGGGTGAGGTTGTACAGGGCCAGATCCTGCGCGAACCGGATCTTGTGCGCGCTGTTCACCGCCATCGCGGTGTTGTGCATGTTCGTCGGGCCGGATCGCTCGTTGGAGGCGAAGACATAGAGCCCCAGGATGTGCTCGATGTGCATCCAGGCGCCGACATTGCGCTCGACGAACCGAATCCAGTTCGGCGTCCACTGGTCGAAGGACTTGGTCTGGCGGGCGTTCTCGATGTTCTGCGTCAGCTGCCGGACGACGTTGGCGTTGTACCGGTAGAGCGACTGCTCCCACTCCTCGTTGGGGTCACGGAACTCGTGCCACCCGTGGGCGGGCCAGGTGAAGTCCTTCGGCAGCCCGCCGCTACCGATCCCGCGCTGCGGCTCGGGGTTGTCGACACCCCATGCCTTGAGCTTCGTCCAGTGCAGCGGGTAGCCGCCCTCGCCGTTGGCGAAGCCGTAGATCCAGCCCTGGGCGAGGTAGTGCCGCGGGTCCGGCTGCACCTCGACGGTAACGTCCTCGTAGTGCGTCTGCTTGCGCTTCGCCGGGGTGAAGTAGTTGTATCGACGGGCGCTCGCGCTGGAGTCGGGGAACTCACGAGCGCCCGCCTCAGCGTCAGTGAATACGGGCTTCGGGACGCTTCTTTCGGGACGTTCGGTTGTGGTCATTGGCCGTCCTCGCCTTCCGGTTCACCGGTGGTGGTGAACTTGTCGTAGAAGATGTTCTGCTCGCGCACTCCCAGCGATGTCAGCACCGGGATCGCCGCCTCCACCATTGGCGGCGGTCCACACACATAGGCGTCCATCCCTTCCAGGCCGGCTTCGCCGCGCTTCACCACCTCGGTGATGAGCCCGACCTCCCCGACCCAGGCATCCCCGTCGGACGGTTCGGACAACGCCGGTACGTAGCGGAATCCGGGCAACCGTTCCTCGAGCGCCCGCAGCTCCTTCTCGAAGCAGAGGTCCCGCATCCCTCGCGCCCCGTAGTAGAAGGTGGCCTTGCGCTCGACACCCCGCTCCGCCATCGACCGAAGGAGCCCGAGAATGGGTGCCATTCCGGCACCGCCGCCCACGAAGATCAGGTTCGATGTCCGGCTCTCGCGCAGCGTGAAGGTGCCGAACGGGCCCTCCACGTCGATCCGGTCACCGACCTGCACCCGGTTGGCCAGATACTCCGAGAAGAGGCCATCCGGGTAGATCTTGATAACGAACTCGAAGTGCCCGTCCCGATTGGGAGTGTTGGCCATCGAGAACGAACGGGTCTCGTTCGTTCCCGGAACGGTGAAGTCCATGTACTGACCGGGGAAAAACTTGATTTCCTCGGGCTCGACCAACTTGACCACGAGGTGCCGCATGTCGTGCGTCACCGGTTCGTTCGAAACGACCTCCGCGATCCCTCTCCGCAGCGGCAGCCCGGAGCGGATGATCTCCTCGTCGTAGTTGAGGAGCTCGATCACGAGGTCTTCGTAGGCGTGGGCCCGGCAGAGCAGGGTCTGCCCCTCCTCCTTTTCATAGTCGGGCAGCGCGAACGTCGAGTAGCTGTCGTATTCGATGTCCTCGCCTTCGAGCACAAACGACTTGCAAGCGGCGCATTGGCCTTCCTTGCATCCGTGCATGAGCTGCACGCCCTGCTCGGCGGCGGCTCGAAGAATGGTCTGATCCTCGTCGACCTCGATCTCGATGCCGACTGGCTCGAACCGCACGACGTGCTTCTCACCCATGGATTTCGTTCCTCTCGGCCGTAATGAGGCAGGGTCATGCGGGGGGAGGGCCGGACGGCGGCCCTCCCCCCTCGCCTGACCCGCGCTCAGGCGTCGGCGGGTGCCGGTCGTCCAGCCGGGCCTTGCCGGACGTAGTCGGCGTGGAACGCCTGCCGCTCGGCGTCACTCATCTCGTTCAGCAGCACGTTGGGGCTCTGGAACGGTGGGCAACGACGCAGGTGGTCGAGCGTCCACATCTTCTTGGGGTCGAGGTTGAGGTGCGGCTGGGCCGTCATGGTCTTGCCGTCGTCGCGGACGAAGCCCATGTCCTTGACGACATCGGCGAAGTTCCAGCCGTGGTACAGCGTCTCCCACTCGCGGTGACCGATGAGGCGACCCATGTTCGGGGTCTCCCGGCCCTGGTAGGTCGGCCGGAAGGCGACCTTGTCGGTCCAGTGGCAGACCTCGTGGCAGTAGGTGCGCCACTGGCCGTCGACCTGGTCCATGACCATGTCCTCACGCACCAGGCAGGGCACCATGCAGGTCCAGCAGCGGTGCGGGTACACGTAGTCGACATCCTCGAACACGATCGGGTGATGCCCGTTCGGGGTCGCCAGCCGGCTGTAGTTCTCCCACCACTTGCCGTACTTGTCGTACCAGCCCGGGTACTTGTACTCGAACCACTCGAAGTCCTCGTCGGTCATGCCGTCGATACGCCAGTAGTTCGCAAGCCACCCGGTGGCGAAGAACTGCGCCACCTCGTGGACGTAGCCCTTCTCCCAGATCTGCTTCCACGACTCCTCGACGAGGTCGTGGGGAATGGTCAGCCCGTACTTCTCGAGCGGGACGAGGTAGGACCGGTAGTAGTCGTCGTAGATCCAGCGACGCCACATCTCCGCGTAGGACTCACGGTCCTTGCGGCGGTCCTTCGTGCCGTACTCGATGAACGTTCCGATCGCGGCGTCCACGACGCGGTGGTTGTTCCACCACGCGTAGCGCAGGTCGCGCTCGAGCAGCTGGCGGTTGTCCTCGTCCGACAGCGCCATCAACAGGGTGGCGTAGCCGTTGGAGATGTGCCGCGACTCGTCGGACTGAACCGAGTGGAACACGGTGGGCAGCAGGTAGTCACCGTTGGCCGCCGCCTCGGCCGGCATGGCCACGAACAGGGTGTTCGTGAACGCCGTCTCAGCGACGATCGTCAGGTAGATGCTGGCCGCGGTGATCGCGTCACCGGTGATGAACCCCTCCGCGAACTGACGGCCGATCGTGCCGCAGTAGTCGCTGTGGAAGTTCCGCAGGCTGTTGTTGAAGCCTGCCGGGTCGATGTAGTTGTTCATGTACAGACGCTTGAGGTTCTGCTGGATCGTGCTGTGCCGAACCTCGTCGATCATCTGGATCGCCTGGCCGTTGTGCAGCTCCGGGTTCGGAACCACGTGGAACAGCATCGGCATGGAACGCGCCGCGGAGATCTCCGGCAACGGGATGATCGACAGGAAGAGCTTCTGCCATTCCAGCCAACGCTCCTGGACCTGGCGGAACATGTTGCCGCGGATGGCGCCGTCCTGCGCGCCGTATACGCGGTGGTCCTTCTCCTCCTCCATCGGGAAGTAGGAGCGCAGGACCTGCTTCAACGGGTCCTTCTTCGCCGCCTTCCGGAAGGTGTAGTCGGTCCGGTACTTCATGTACGGCTCGTGATACTGCGGCTCCCAGGCAAGCTCCTGGATCTTCTGGTGAGCCTTCGCCAGACTCTGCCGACTCACATCGTCTCCTCACGGTGGTGGGTGGTGGGGCCGGCGCGGACACCAGCCCCGCTGCCCGCGGCCCTGCGGGCCACCGGCTGGTGGTGCCGGCGGGGGTCGTGGGTCTTCATCCCCTCGTTCGCCCGCCACCACGGGCCGGGGCTGGCGCGGGTGCCTCGGTGTGGCAGTGGACCCGAGCTGAGGCCGACCGGGGTTTGCGCGGGTCCTCGGGGCGGCTCATCTCGTGCCGCGAATCACACCGCTGAGACGCCTGACCTGCGGTCTCAATATGAGACGGTCGGGCAACAACCTCCCCCTATCGTCATGCTCGTCCGGGCGGTACCGTCCGGATCGATACCGGCTGCCGCGAAGACGCGGACCACAGCTGCTCCGAGGAGGGCGACCGGTTGGGCCATCCGGCAGAACGCTCCATCTCCGAAGAGGCCCGTGCGACCCGCAAGGGCGGCACACGGGCGGTTCCAGCACTGCCGCTCGGCATCGCTGCCGAGCGGGTCGCGCACGCGCGCACAGCATTTCTCGTGAACGACCCGGTCGAACCCGGCGTCGTGCGCGCGCCGATCCTGGCGTCCTGGACCCGTTCCCGGCACTACGAAGTCCCCGCCGACCATCTCGAGCTGCCGTACGAGAGCGACTGCGAGCCCGACACCCCGCTGCTGCGTGCCGCCGCCCCGATCGTCGCCGAGGTCGCCGACCAGCTCTCCGGTGAGCCGGTCAGCGTCATCCTCTGCGACGAGGACGGCGTCGTCCTGCAGCGCCGCACCGGCGACTCGGCGCTCAACCAGCATCTCGACCGGGTATGGCTGGCGCCCGGGTTCAGCTACGCCGAGCGCTATATCGGCACCAACGGCATCGGTACCGCCTTGGAGGGACGCGGCCCGGCCCAGGTGTTCGGCCATGAGCACTACATCGAGCAGCTCGAAGGCCTCGCCTGTGCCGGCGTCCCGATCCGGCATCCGATCAGCGGCAAGCTCCTCGGCGTCATCGATCTGACGTGCTGGCGGCGCGAGGCCAACAAGATGATGGCGACGGCCGCCGCCACGATCGCCCGCCGCATCGAGGAGACGCTGCTCGAGCAGTCCGGCCGCCGCGAGCTGACGCTGCTGCACGACTACCTGGCGGCCTGCCAGCGCAACCGGGGCGCCGTGCTCGCGCTCAGCGACGACCTGCTGATGATGAACGATCGAGCGCGCGAACTGCTCGATCCCGGCGACCAGATGCCGCTGGTGGCCAACGCCGCCGAGGCGCTCAGCTCCGGACGGCGCCGCCAGCTGCTCATCGACCTACCCAGCGGCGCCACCGCCCGGGTGCAATGCCGGCCGAGCTGGTCCGAAGCAGGGCGCAGCGGTGGTGTCCTGCACGTGCAGCTGGTCTCCCCCGACACCTCCAACGCGCGCTCGCTGAACCTGCCGCATCCGGCCACGCTGCCCGCGACCGTCGGCTCCGGACCGATGTGGGCGAAGTGCTGTCAGGCCATCGACCGGCATTTCCAGGCGCGCGAATGGCTTGTCCTGCAGGGCGAGCCCGGCACCGGGAAGCGAACCCTGGCCAGGGCGACCCACCAGCTGCGCCGACCGGCGGCCCACCTGCGGCTGCTCGATGCCCAGGACTACGGACCGCGCTGGATCGCCGAGGTCGCCGAGGAGCTCGCGACCGGTGCCGGAACGCTCGTGCTCTGCCGCGTCGACCAGTTGTCGGCCGAGGGTGTGCATGCCCTCATGGACGCCCTGGAACCGCACCGGGAGTCGACCGATCCACAGCGGCCGTGGGTGGTCGCGACCGTCGATTGCGGCCGCGGCCGGATGAGCCAGGCACTGACCGACCTGCTCGCCTCCTTCCCGCGCACGGTCGATGTGCCGCCGCTGCGCCATCACATCGAGGACGTCACCGAACTGGTGCCGCATCTCATCGCCCGGCTCACCCGCGGCGCCGAGCTGACCTGCTCCCCCGACGCCATGCGAGTGCTCATGCGCAATCACTGGCCGGGCAACGTCGAGCAGCTCTACCAGGTACTTCGCAAGATCGTCGCACGCAGGCGAACCGGCCAGATCACCCCGGCCGACCTGCCCGCCGAGTGCCGGGCGACCACCCGCCGCGTGCTCACCCCGCTCGAGGCGATCGAATGCGACGCGATCGTCGAGGCACTGATCGAGACCGACGGCAACAAGGCCGAGGCCGCCCGGCACCTGGGAATGTCCCGCGCGACGATCTACCGCAAGATCCGCGGCTACGGCATCTCCATGCCCACATGCGCCGACCCGAGCCGGACAGGTTGACCGATACGCTCGGTTCGTGCTCGAGATCGACGGCATCGGCAAACGGTTCGGACAGGTACAGGCGTTGCACGACGTCACCTTCGCGGTTCCACCCGGTGAGATCTTCGGCTTCGTCGGCAGCAATGGCGCCGGCAAGACGACGACGATGCGCATCGTGCTCGGTGTGCTCGAGGCGGACGTGGGTGAGGTGCGCTGGAAGGACGCTCCGATCGACGCCGAGATCCGGCGGCGGATCGGGTACATGCCCGAGGAGCGTGGTCTCTATCCCAAGATGAAGGTAGGCGACCAGCTCGAGTATCTCGCCCGGCTGCACGGGGTCTCCCCCGCCGCCGCGCGCTCCGCGGTGGAGCACTGGACCACCCGGCTCGGGATCGCCGAGCGCCGTTCCGACGAGGTGCAGAAGCTCTCGTTGGGCAACCAGCAGCGGGTTCAGCTGTCCGCCGCGCTGGTGCACGACCCCGAGGTGCTCGTGCTCGACGAACCGTTCTCCGGGCTCGATCCGACCGCCGTCGAGGTGATGAGCGGCGTGCTGCGCGACAAGGCCGACAGCGGGGTGCCGGTGATCTTCTCCAGCCATCAGCTCGATCTCGTCGAACGGCTCTGTGACCGGGTCGGCATCATCTCCGGCGGCCGGATGGTGGCCGTCGGTACGGTCCTCGAACTGCGCGGGGGAAGCACCGAGCAGCTCGACGTCGTCGGGCCGCCACCGGAGAGATGGGCGGCCGGGCTGCCCGGCATCACCGTGGTGTCCGTCGAGGGTGCCCGTACTCGCGTCGAGCTCACCGACGGTGCCACCGACCAGGACGTGCTGGCGGCCGCCCTCACCGCCGGCCCGGTCCACGAGTTCGGCCGGTACCGGCCGCCGCTCACCGAGCTCTACCGCGACGTGGTCACCGCCGGGGTGACAGCGTGACCGCACCGCTTCCCCCGGGCCGGGCCGTGCTGCTCGTCGCCCGTCGCGAGTTCCTCACCCAGACCCGGTCGCGTAGCTTCGCGGTCGGCCTGCTGATCACGATCGCGATCTTCGGGATCTACATTCTGCTGTTCCAGTTCATCGGCAGCCAGACCTCGAGCAACGCCCTCGGCGTCACCCCGCAGACGGCCCAGCTGCGCGGCGCGTTGCAGGCGGCCGCCCAGGCCCAGGACCGGACGCTGACCATCACCGAGGTCGACCGCGCGGCCGGGGAACAGAAGGTTCAGGACGGCGACCTCGATGCGCTCCTGGTCGGCGTGCCGGGCAGCTACGAGCTGATCGGGCTCGACACGGTCGACACCGCGTTGCAGACGATGGTGTCCGGCGTGATCGGACAGAACGCTCTCAACGAGGCGCTCGCGCAGGCCGGAGTCGACCCGGCACAGATCGCCACGCAGGGGCATGTCGCGGTGACGACCCTCGAGCCCGTCGACCCCGAGCGCGGGCAGCGGCTGGTGCTGGCGATCGTCGTCGCGGTACTGCTGTTCATGTCGCTGGTCGGCTACGGCACCGCGGTCGCTCAGGGGGTGGTCGAGGAGAAGACCAGCCGGGTGGTGGAGCTGTTGCTCTCCACGATCAAGCCGGTGCACCTGTTGGCCGGCAAGATCCTTGGGCTGGGCGCCGTCGGGCTGCTGCAGCTGCTGATCCTCAGCGCCATCGGGCTCGCGGGCTCGCTCGCGTTCGGATTGCTCACGATCCCGACGGCGGCCGCGTCGGCGCTGGTCTCAGCCGTGATCTGGTACCTGCTCGGGTTCTTCCTCTACGCCTCGATCTACGCGGCCGCCGGGTCGACGGTGTCGCGGCAGGAGGAGCTGCAGACGATCGTCGCCCCGATCATGTTTCCGCTGCTCATCCCGTTCATCTTCGCGGTGAGCGTGCTGCCCAACGATCCGCGGAACACCCTGGGCACGGTCCTGTCGTTCATCCCGCTGTTCTCCCCCACCCTGATGCCCGCCCGCGCGGCGCTGGGCGTGGCGCCGCTGTGGCAGGTCGGCCTCGCCGTCGCAGTGACCCTCGCGTCGATCGCCGGGGTGGTGCTGCTGGCCGCGCGGATCTACCGCAACTCGGTGCTGCGCACCGGCGCCCGGGTGAGCCTGAAGGAGGCGTTCGGCTCCCGGCGGCCATAGTCTCGTCCTGCCGATCAGCCCGGTTCAGCCGGAACGGCGGGTGCGGGGCTTGGGCTTCCACTCGGTGAAGCCGGCGCGACGGGCGTCCTCGGGGGTCCGGAACCAGGCCTCGGCCTTGGTGCGCGCGAAGTACGGGCTCGACGGGCCATGGAACAGTTTCGACGCCCCGCTGCCCTTGATCGTGTACTCCGGCCGGGGCGCGGAGCCGTCGGGCAGTGGACGCGCCGAGCCCGGGCCGTACGGGGCGTCCGGTTCCTCGGCCGGCGCCGCGGCCTCGTGGTCCGTCGGCCGGGTCGGCTCCGCCTGCGGGGTCGGCTCCGCCTGCGGGGTCGGCTCGGCCGGCGGGGTCGAAGGGATCCGTTCGGCCGGCCGCGCCGGGGGCGGGGCCGCCGGTCGGTCCGGTTCCACCGGCAGCACCACCCGGCCATCGGCTACGGCCGGAGGAATCCGTGAGGGTGGTGCCGTCACGGTGTCCCACGGCTCGTCGGACCGAATCCGGACCTGGCGGTAGACGATCCAGCCCACGAGGCCGAGGAGCACGGCGAGCACGGCCCAGCGGCTGCGGTGTGCGGATGTCGACTCGTCAGACATACGCCTGAGTCCCCCTTTCCGTGTGGGCCGAGAGTAGGCGGTCACGCCGTCTCGTCCGCACGATGTCGCCCGTACCAAGAGTTGATCAGCGACGACGCGGGGGGACGCGGCATCGGCTCCGGTCGAGCCGAGCCGTTCACTCGTTGCCCGGGCCGCCTGCGACGATCTCGCCCGCAGGCGGCCCGGGACAGGCGCTCAGCGCTCGTCGATCGGTATGTAGTCGCGCTTCGTGGGCCCGACGTAGAGCTGCCGCGGGCGGCCGATCCTGTTGTGCGGGTCGGCCATCATCTCCCGCCAATGCGCGATCCAGCCCGGCAGCCTGCCGAGCGCGAACAGCACCGTGAACATCTTCGTCGGGAACCCCATGGCCCGATAGATCACGCCGGTGTAGAAGTCGACGTTCGGGTACAGCCTGCGCTCGATGAAGTAGCTGTCGGCGAGCGCCCTCTCCTCGAGCGACTTGGCGATGTCCAGCAGCGGGTCCGAGACGCCCAGCTTCATGAGCACCTCGTCGGCGATCTGCTTGACGATCCGCGCCCGCGGATCGTAGTTCTTGTAGACCCGGTGGCCGAAGCCCATCAGGCGGGCGCCCTGCTCCCGTCGCTTCACCCGCTCGACGAACGCGGCGACGTTGCCGTTCTCCGTACTACGGATGTGCTCCAGCATCTCCAGCACCGCCTGGTTGGCGCCGCCGTGCAGCGGGCCGAACAGTGCGTTTATTCCGGCCGAGATGCTCGCGAACAGGTTCGCCTGCGACGAGCCGACCAGCCGAACCGTGGATGTCGAACAGTTCTGCTCATGGTCGGCATGCAGGATCAGCAATGTGTCGAGGGCATGGGCGAAGGCCGGGTCGACATCGTAGGGCTCGGCCGGCAACCCGAACGTCATCCGCAGGAAATTCTCGACCAGGCCCAGCGAGTTGTCCGGATAGAGGAACGGCTGGCCCACCGACTTCTTGTAGGCGTAGGCCGCAATGGTGAACACCTTGGCCATCAACCGGACCGTGGAGACCTCGACGGCGCCCTGGTCGAACGGATCGAGGCTGTCCTGGTAGAAGGTCGACAGCGCGCTGACCGCCGACGACAGCACCGGCATCGGATGCGCGTCGCGCGGGAAGCCGTCGAAGAACCGCTTGAGGTCCTCGTGCAGCAGCGTGTGCCGGCTGATCTTGGTGGTGAACGCGTCGAACTCGGCGCGGGTGGGCAGCTTGCCGTAGATGAGCAGGTAGCTGACCTCGAGGAAGGTCGACCGCTCGGCAAGTTGGTCGATCGGGATGCCGCGGTACTCCAGGATGCCGGCGTCACCATCGATATAGGTGATCTTCGACATACATGCGGCGGTGCTGTTGAAACCGGGGTCGTAGGTGACCAGTCCGGTTTGCGCCAGCAGCTTGCTGACATCGACGGCCGATGCCCCCTCGGTTGCGGGGTTGATCGGCATTTCGTGTTCGCCGCCGGGATAGCGAAGTACAGCGATGTCGGTATCGGCGGACTGGTCGGTCATGTGGAGGTTCCCTCTCACACTCGGGTGTTGCCTGTTTGACGCCACGCTAGTGGGCTCGGGCCGATCTGCGCCGCTCGACGAACCGGACGTACGTCACGTTCGGTTCGGGTCGCCCTATCCGGCCTGGCCGCGTCGATCAACCGGGCCGCGGTACCGCCAGAATGCCGGAAACCGGGCGACGACGGCGAGGGCCGCCACGACAACCGCCACCCCACCGAGGGTCGCCGCCGGCCCCGGGCCGAGGCCCGCCGCAGCCGGGCCGTGCCACATGTCGGCGATCCGTGGCCCTCCCGCGACGACGACGACGAACACTCCCTGCATACGTCCGCGCATCTCGTCGGTCGCCACCGTCTGCAGCATCGACGACCGGTAGACCGAGCTGACCATGTCGCCCGCCCCGCCGATGGCGAGGAAGAGCACGGCCAGCCACAGCGATCCCGTCAGCCCGAACATCGCGATGGCCGCGCCCCACAGACAGATCGCCAGCGTCACGGCGACACCCTGTCGCTGTACCCGCTGCAGCCAGCCGGAGAACAGCCCGGCCACGACCATCCCGAACGGAATGGCGGCGAACAGCGCGCCGAGCGCGATACCCCCGCCCGGTGGGTCGCCGAAGACCTTCTCCGACATCTCCGGGAACACCGCACGCGGCATCCCGAAACCCATCGCCACCATGTCGATGAGGAAGGAGACGAGCAGCACCTTCTGCATGCCGACGTACCGGAACCCGGCCACCACGCCACGGATCCCCACGCTCCCCGGCGCGGTGACGTCGGTTCGCTGAGGCGGCACCGGAGGCAGCCGCCACGTCGCCCACAGCGTCGCAAGCAGAGCGATCGCGTCGAGCAGGTAGAGCGTGGGCAGCCCGACGACCGGGATGAGCACGCCCGCAAGCAGCGGGCCGGCGACCGCGCCGGCCTGGAATACCGTCATGTTCAGCGCATTGGCCGCGGGCAACTGCTCGGCCGGGATGAGCCGCGGGATGACGGCGTTGCGGGTCGGCTGGTTCATCGCGAGCATCGCCGACTGCACGGAGAACAACGTCAGGATCACCCAGATGTTGCCGATCCCGCTGGCCGCGACCACCCACAGGGCGAGCGAGGTCGTCGCGATGCCCGAGCCGGTGAGCAGCAGCAGGACCCGCCGGTCCATGACGTCTGCGATGGCGCCACCCCACAGGCCGAACACGATCAGCGGGACCAGGCCGAACAGCCCGGTGAGACCGACGTAGGCCGACGAACCGGTGAGCTCGTAGATCTGGGTGGGCACCGCGACGACCGACAGCTGCGCCCCGATGACGGTGACGATCCCGGCGAGCCACAGCCGTCGGTAGGCGGGGACACGCAACGGGCGGGTGTCGGCGAACGTGCCGCGGATGACGGTGGCGAGGCTGCGGGTCCGCCCACCGGCTCCCGTGGCGAGGCTGCGGGTCCGGGCGTCGGGCCCGGTCCGCAGCTCACGCGTCGGGGCGTCGGGCCCGGTCCGCAGCTCACGCGTCGGCGTATCCGGCCCGGTCCCGAGTTCGCGGGTGGGCCCCTCGGACCCGGGGACAGTCACCCGTTCAGGACTACCACGTCGCGACGGTGATCGCGGCGTGGGTACCGAGCCGTCCACTCACGGCGCCAAGCGGCGCACCTGCCACGTCCGGTCGATGCCGTCGATCTCGAAACGCAGCCGGTCGTGCAGCCGGTTCGCCCGGCCCTGCCAGAACTCCACCTGGGTCGGGACGATGCGCCACCCACCCCAGTGCGGGGGCCGAGGCACATCCTCGATGTCGGCGAAGCGTCGATCCATGCGCTCGAGGGCGTCGTCGAGGGTGCGACGGTCGGTCACCACGCTCGACTGCGCCGAGGCCCAGGCGCCCAGCTGCGCCCCACGCGGCCGCGTCACCCAGTAGGCGTCGGCCTCGGCATCGCTGACCTGCTCGGCAGCACCGCGCACGTGGACCTGCCGGTGGATCGCGAACCAGGGGAAGGTGGCGGAGGCAGCCCGGCCGAGCCGGAGGTCGTGGCTCTTCGCGGAGGTGAAGTTGGTGTAGAACTGGACGCCGCGGGCATCGAGTCCCTTGCACAGCACGGTCCGCGACGAGGGCTGCCCGCGCTCGTCGGCGGTGGCCAGGATCATGGCGTTCGCCTCGGGAATGCCGACCGCGGTCGCCTCGGCGAGCCAGCGGGCCAACTGCTCGTGCCAGGTGGGGGCGAGATCCGAGAGGTCGAGGCCGTCGGTGTCGTATTCGATCCGCATGTCTGCCACTGTCGCGCCGGGCGCCGCGTACGCCATCGCACCTCCTCCACTCCGGACCCCTGACCGTAAGGCGCGAGCAGCCGATTTGGTGGCACCGGTGACCGATGCCACCCGCACACACCGTTGCCTCCGCTGCCTGCCAGGGGCAGGGTGGCGCCAGCCCACGGCAACCGTCCACAGCGGTCGTGGGCCGCGCGCGTACCGGGTACAGGCTCCGATACGCGAGCGGGCATCGGCCGACGGCGTTTCGCACCGGGCCGGTGCGAGTTGGGGACCAAGATCGAGGAGGACGGGTGTCCACTGCACCGACTGCGTCCGCCACGCCGAACAGGCGGGGTGCCGCAGGCCAGATGGACGGGTCGGCGGTACCCCCGCCCCCGCCCGGATTCAAGCCCGGTCTGGAGGGCCACGTCGCCTTCCGCACCGAGATCGCCGAACCTGACAGGGAAGGGGGCGCCCTCCGCTACCGCGGAGTCGATATCGAGGATCTGGTCGGAAACGTCACGTTCGGCAGTGCCTGGGCGCTGCTGGTCGATGGCCGGTTCGGGCCGGGGCTGCCACCGGCCGAGCCGTTTCCGATCCCGGTTCGCACCGGTGACGTGCGGGTCGACGTGCAGGCCGCACTGGCCATGCTGGCCCCCTACTGGGGCTACCGACCGTTGCTGGACATCTCCGACGAGGAGGCTCGCGAACAGCTGGCCCGCGCCTCGGTGATGGCGTTGTCCTACGTCGCGCAGTCCGCCAGGGGCATCGGCATCCCGGCCGTACCCCAGTCGCGCATCGACGAATGTACGACGATCACCCAGCGGTTCATGGTCCGCTGGCGGGGCGAGCCCGACCCGGCTCACATCAAGGCCATCGACGCCTATTGGGTCTCGGCCGCCGAGCACGGCATGAACGCCTCCACCTTCACCGCCCGGGTGATCGCGTCCACGGGGGCCGACGTCGCGGCGGCGCTGTCCGGTGCGATCGGGGCGATGTCCGGTCCGTTGCACGGCGGCGCGCCGGCCCGGGTGCTGCCCATGATCGCCGAGGTCGAGCGGACGGGCGATGCCGAAGCGCTGGTCAAGGGCATCCTGGACCGCAAGGAGCGGCTCATGGGATTCGGGCACCGGGTCTACCGGGCCGAGGACCCGCGGGCCCGGGTGTTGCGGCGCACCTGTAGGGAGCTGGGCGCGCCGCGCTACGAGGTGGCGGCCGAGCTGGAGCGGACCGCGCTGCGCATCCTGCGGGAGCGCAGGCCGGACCACCCGATCGAGACCAACGTCGAGTTCTGGGCGGCGGTGATCCTCGACTTCGCCGAGGTGCCGCCGCACATGATGCCGGCGATGTTCACCAGTGCCCGCACCGCGGGCTGGTCGGCGCACATCATGGAGCAGAAGCGCGAGAACAAGCTGGTCCGGCCCTCGGCCCAGTACGTGGGTCCCGGTCCGCGCAAGCCACAGGACGTGGAGGGCTGGGCGGACCGCTGATCCATCTGTGAGTGCGTAACAGTGTTCTTACACTGTTACGCACTCACAACGATGGTTGAGCTGGGATGTCGCGATCGCCCCCGGTGAGCGAAACCTCCCGTGAGGTTCACCGCGTTCACCGCCCCGCCCCTGAACCGGCGGGCTGGGGGCTGTCAAACTGACCGCCGTGACGTCCACGACCAGCACCGATCTTCAGATTCCCGCCGACCTCAAGCCCTCCGACGGGCGCTTCGGTTGCGGACCGTCCAAGGTTCGTACCGATTCCCTCGCCGCGCTCGCCGCCACCGGCACCGCGCTCATGGGCACCTCGCACCGGCAGAAGCCGGTCAAGTCCCTCGTCGGCCGGGTGCGCGCGGGGCTGACCGAGCTGTTCTCGCTGCCCGACGGCTACGAGGTCGTCCTGGGCAACGGCGGCTCCACGGCATTCTGGGACGCCGCCGCGTTCGGCCTGGTCCGCGAGCGTTCGCTGCATCTGGCCTACGGCGAGTTCTCCGCCAAGTTCGCCGACACCACGAAGGGCGCGCCCTTCCTGGCCGACCCGGTGATCGTCAAGGCGGAGCCGGGCAGCGCCCCGAAGCCCACCACCGACCCGTCCGCCGACGTGCTGGCCTGGGCGCACAACGAGACGTCGACCGGCGTCGCCGTGCCGGTCGTGCGGCCCGAAGGGGCTGGCGAGGGCCAGCTCGTGCTCATCGACGCGACATCGGGCGCCGGCGGGTTGCCGGTCGACATCTCGCAGGCCGACGCCTACTACTTCGCCCCCCAGAAGGGCTTCGCGTCCGACGGCGGGTTGTGGATCGCGCTGATGAGTCCTGCCGCCCGGGAGCGCGTCGCCGAGCTCGCGGCCGGCGACCGCTGGATCCCGCCGTTCCTGTCACTGGCCACCGCGATCGACAACTCGGCCAAGGACCAGACCTACAACACCCCCGCGGTAGCGACCCTGTTCCTGCTCGCCGAGCAGGTCGACTGGCTCAACGGCCTCGGTGGGCTCGACGCGGCCGTGGCGCGGACGGCGGACTCCGCGAACCGGCTCTACACCTGGGCGGAGAAGACGGCGTACACGACGCCGTTCGTCGCCGACCCCGCCCACCGCTCACAGGTCGTCGGCACGATCGACTTCGACGACGCGGTTGACGCCGCGGCCGTGGCCAAGGTTCTGCGGGCCAACGGCATCGTCGACACCGAGCCCTACCGCAAGCTGGGTCGCAACCAGCTGCGGATCGGGATGTTCCCCGCGGTCGAACCTGATGACATCTCGGCGCTGACCGCCTGTATCGACTGGGTGGTCGAGCGGCTCCGCTGAGCAGGCGCGAGAGTATCTCGTCACACCAACAACGGTGGCCTCAGCTTTACCAGAATCACCATTCGTGCAACGCTTTGGACAAATCGTGAGCGGCGCGCTACCGACCGTGAAGTCGCACGGGCTGGTCGAAACATTTCGGTTCCGGCGCGCCTCCGCCGCAGGTTTCGATTTGGCAACTACCTTCACCCAGACGGGAGAGAGAAAGAGCGGGGGGCCGCCGATGCGGGCGTTGCGGGTCGTCGGAGTCGCCGAGGACGGTGCGGTCGTCCTCGAGGATCCGGCTCGCCGCGAGCGCTTCACGGTGCCGGCCGACGAGCAGTTGCGTGCCGCCGCCCGGGGAGACCTGACCCGACTCGGACAGATCGCGATCGAGGTGGAGAGCCAGTTGCGACCACGAGAGATCCAGGCGCGCATCCGAGCGGGAGCGTCGGTGGAGCAGGTCGCCTCGGCCGCCGGGGTGCCTCTGCAGAAGATCGAACGATTCGCCTATCCGGTGCTTCTCGAACGTTCGCGAACGGCCGAGCTGGCCCAGGGAGCGCATCCGGTCCGAGCCGACGGGCCGGATGTGCGCACGCTCGGCGAGGTCGTCGCCCACACGTTCGGGTTGCGCGGGCAGGACTACCTCGATGCCGAGTGGGACTCCTGGAAGGGCGACGACGGCAGGTGGGTTGTCTGCCTCAACTGGAGCGCGGGTCGCTCGGACAACCGCGCGCACTGGACCTTCCAGCCGGGGCCGCACGGGGGCACGGTCACCGCGATCGACGAGCACGCCAGTGACCTCGTCGAGGGTCTGCCGCTGCGCCCGCTGCGCACGGTCGGCCCGGTGATCGAGATCGGTCGCGCCGAGGAGCCGGAACCGCGGCCCGCTGATGACCATGTCGAGCAGGTGCGGGCCGCCGCGGCGGGCCTCCCGGTTCGGGAGCGGCCAACGCCTCCCGGTCCGCTCCCGGCTCCCCCGGAACCACGACACCCCGACACCTCGGCCCGGCCTCCCGAGCCGGCCCCGTCGCCCGCTGCCCCGCCGCCCGCTACCCCGCAGCCTGCGGAGCCAGCGCGGGCCGGGCAGCACCGCGAGCCGGCCCGCTCGGCGCCGGAGCCGACGCCGCAGCCCGGACCGGCCGGAACGCCCGCTGCCGCCGAGCGGCCCGTCACCGAGACGACATCCGAGGAGCAGCCGGAGAAGCCCGTGCGACGCACCAAGAAGGGCAAGCCGGTCATGCCGTCGTGGGATGAAGTCCTGCTGGGCGTGCGCGGTCAGCGCTAGGAATGCGGCGCGCTCGTCAGCGGTAGGGCCGACGGTCGCGGTAGGTGACCCTCACGGGGGCGCCAGCCCAAGGCACACCCACGCGACGACCAACCCCCCGGCGACACCAAGGGCAGGCCATCTCCAGAACGGGGCGCGGCGGAACAACCACAGCGAGGGGGCCAGACCGAGCGCGACCAACAGGTTCGCCGGCGCCCACAGCACCCCGAACGCGTCCGCGAACGCGTGGCAGAGCACGATGTCGGCCAGGGTGGTGAGCACCGCGAAGAAGACGGAGATGGCGAGCCCCGTCGCCCACGGCGTGGGCGCGGCGCGTTCCGGCGCCGGACGGGATAGCGGCCCCGTCGCCGGGCCCCACACACGTTCGACCTGCCCGGTCACCGGGTCGTGAAACTGCACCGGACGCCCGATCAGGTCCGCGAGCCGCCCGGCGAGCTGGCGGCCGCGTCGCCGCACCAACGAGCGTTCCGACGGTCCGCCGTTGACCTCGACCGCCTCGGCCACCGCCGCCCATTCGCGCAGGGCGGCCTCCAGGTCCTCGGGCAGCGCGGGATCATCCGGGCGTCGCTCCCCGAAGACGATCTGCCCCCCCGCACCAAGGTGCACGATCTCAGGGTACGGACGCGACTGCCGCGTGGAAGGCCACGGCGGCGGCCGTTGCCACATTGAGAGAGTCGACGCCGCCTGCCATCGGGATCCGCACCCTGGTATCGGCGGCGGCCAGTGCCTCGGCGCTCAGTCCGGGGCCTTCGGCGCCGAGCAGCAGCGCGACCCTCCGTCCGGCCAGACCGGCCGTTGAGATCGGCTGGGCGTCCGGCCGCGGGGTCAGCGCGACCACCTGCAGCCCGCAGGCGCGCAGCAGATCCAGTGCGCCCGGCCAGTCCCCCTGCAACGGCGCGAACGGCACCCGCAGCACGTGGCCCATCGAGACCCGGACGCTGCGCCGGTAGAGGGGGTCGGAGCAACGCGGCCCGAGCAGCACCCCGTCGACACCGAGGGCAGCGGCGTTACGGAACAGCGCGCCGAGGTTCTCGTGGTCGCCGACGCCCTCGAGCACCGCGAGCACCCGGGCCCTGCGGGCAAGCGCGACGGCATCCGGAACCGGCGCGCGGTCGGCCACCGCCAGCACACCGCGGTTGAGGTGGAACCCGACCGCGGCCGCCATCGTGTCGGCATCGGTCTCGTAGGCGGGCACGTCGATCGCGGCGAGCTCGTCGGCGAGTTCCGCCAGCCGTCGGGGCACGCCGAGCAGCGAGCGCACCGGATACGGCGAGTCGAGCAGCCTGCGCACGACGACGACCCCCTCGGCGATGACCAGGCCGCGGCCCCCCGGCCGATCGGGGCGCCGGTCGGCAGCGGTCAGGTCTCGGAAGTCATCGATGCGAGGGTCGTCCGGATCGCGAACGACGGTGATCATTGCCACGGCCAACCATCGTCGCAGGTGCCATGCCTGGTACGCACTGCGTCATCCGGTCAGCCGGTACCGCATGCCTCGATCGTGTGACACGGTTGGCAACCGCTCGGGCTCCAGCCGCGATGGGCTAGGTCCGTCCCGATCCCGCAGCTACAGGGAGGGGCAGGCGTTACATGGGCCAGGACGTCGACCGGTCCAGATTCAGTCGACGAGACAGCCAACGCTACCGCGGCAAGGTGCATCGATGCCTCGATGCGCTGGCCGCAATGCTCCGTGAGCATCCGTTCGCCCAGGACGAGCCCATGACCGGGATCGAGCTCGAGCTCAACCTCGTCGGCTCTCAGCTCGACCCCGCGCTGTCCGGCGCCGACGTCCTGGCCGCGATCGGATCGGCTGGCTTCCAGAGCGAGCTCGGTCGTTGGAACATCGAGCTGAACCTGCCGCCACGGCTGCTGCCCGGTGACGAGTGGCGTCATCTGGAGCATCAGTTGCTCGACGAACTCGCCGTTGCGAGGGACAAGGCGGGCGACTACACCGCACAGATCGTCATGATCGGCATCCTGCCGACCCTCGATCGCGACCATCTCGTGGCGAGTTCAATCACCGAAGGCGACCGCTACCGGGTGCTCAACGAGCAGATCCTCGGCGTCCGCGGCGAACCGATCCGGCTCGACATCACCGGCGCCGCGCCGCCCGGCCGCCCCGGCCCCGCGGAGCGGCTGATCGCGGACTTCGACTCGATCATCCCCGAAGCGGCCTGCACCTCGATGCAGCTGCATCTGCAGGTCTCGCCGGACACGTTTGCCGGCTACTGGAACGCCGCGCAGTGTCTTGCGGGGGTCCAGCTCGCGGTCGGGGCGAACTCGCCGTACCTCCTGGGCGCGCGGCTGTGGGCCGAGACCCGGATCCCGCTGTTCGAGCAGGCCTGCGATGTGCGCACCCCAGAGCTGCGCAACCAGGGCGTACGGCCGCGGGTGTGGTTCGGCGAGCGCTGGATCTCCTCGATTCTCGATCTGTTCGCCGAGAACTCCCGCTACTTCCCCAGTCTGGTGCCGGTCGCGCAGGAGACCGATCCGTTCGCCGAGCTGAGGGCCGGGCGAGTTCCGGCACTGGACGAGCTGCGACTGCACAACGGCACGATCTGGCGGTGGAACCGTCCGGTGTACGACGTCGTCGACGGTGCCCCGCACGTCCGGGTGGAGAACCGGGTGCTGCCTGCCGGGCCGAGTCCGGTCGACATGGTGGCCAACGCGCTGTTCTTCTACGGGCTACTGCGGGTGTTCGTCGAGACCGACCGACCGCTGTGGAGCACGATGTCGTTCGAGGCCGCGGAACAGAACTTCATCACCGCGGCCCGGCACGGCCTCGATGAACCCCTGTACTGGCCAGGAACCGGATGGATTCACCCGGACGAGTTGGTCCTGCGCAAGCTGCTGCCGCTCGCGCATGAGGGCCTGGCACGGTGGGGAGTCAGCACCGAGGTCCGGGACCGGTACCTCTCGGTGATCGAGCGCCGCTGCGTGCTGCGCCGCACCGGTGCGGTCTGGCAGCTCGACACCGTCGCCGCGCTACAGGCGCGCGGGGCCGATCGACCGACCGCGCTGCGCGGGATGCTCGAGCGCTACATCGAGGCGTCGACCATCAACGAGCCGGTCCACACCTGGCCGCTCCCCGCTTGATCCCCGCGAGTCGGGGCATGTCCGCGACCGAGTCGGGGGATTCTCGCGACCTCCTCGCGACCGTCGAGCGGCTCGCCGACGGCCACCGCCGACCGGCGGTTCACCATTGCGAAGAGCCGGCCGGTTCCCGACCGATCCGCCGTAGCCGCTCCTAACGTCTGCGCTGCCCTTCCGGCGGTGATCGCATGCCGCCGCACCCCGACCCGCTGACCATCCGGTGTCCCGCCGGATGTCGATTCCGCGTGCCCGCAGACGGGAGAATCATGGCCCGCTTTCGCCGTTTCGGCCGCAGCTCCCCCGTGACGGGTGCGCCGCCGTGGCTGCCGTTCGGGCCACCACCCGGCCAGTACTCCTCGGGCCATGGCACCTCGCCGGGCGACTGGGCCGGGTCCGTGGACGAGCACGCTCCGGCCACCCGCGCCGCCCGGCCCGTGAACGGCGTCCCGTTTCGCGTCGCCGGACCGGAGCCGCTCACCGATCCGCACGGGTTCCCGCCGGTCGCCGCGGTCCCCGACGCCACCCCCCACCCGGCGGAGGCATCGGCCCTGGCCGGGGCGTTCGCCGTGGACTACCTGTCCTGGGACGAGGACGACCCGGCCCGCCGCGGGCTCGTCCTCGCGGACTACCTGGCGGCCCCGGTGGGCGAACCGTCGCGACTGGGCTGGTCGGGCTCCGGCCGGCAACGGGCCGAGCTCGCGCTTCCCGGGCGGGTCCGGCCCGACGGCCAGGGTCGTGTCCTGGTCGATGTCCGAGTGCGGATCACCCCCTACCGGCCGGTGGGCAACCGCGGCGAGGAGGCCCCGGCCCAGGTCGAGCCGGAGATCGCGGGCATACCGGCGGTGGCGCCCGCACCGACCGGGCGTGGCTGGCGCAGCCTGCCGTCCTACTGGGTGCGCATCAGCGTCCCGGTCGTCGTCTGCGAGGGGCGGCACGTCATCGACGTCGGCGAGGAAGTTCTCGACGAGGGCGCCTCGGTGACCGCACCCCCCGCCCCCGGCGACCCGCAGGTCCCCCGCGACGATCACACCGAGGGCGCGTGGTGATGAGGCTGCGCGCACCCGTGGTCGCCGGGGTTGCCGGCGGCGTCGGGACGACGACGCTGGCGGTGGCCCTGCACGGCCTCGACGCCGGACGCACCGTCGGCCCCCTCGTCGATGTGCTGGTCTGCCGGTGCTCGGCCGATTCGCTGCACCGCGCCGCGCGGTTCGCGGACCGGTTCGGCGGGCCGGGTCCACGACCGGTGCTCGCCGTCACCGCCGAGGGCTCGGTTCCGGCCAAGGGTCCGCTCCAGGCAGCCATGCAGACGCTCCAGAGCCGGTTCTCGGGACTCGTCGTACTCCCCCGGATCGCCCATTGGCGTGAACTGGCCGACCCGCTGGCCGAGGTCTCGGGGATGCTCGCGCAGCCACCGGAGAGCCTGCCCCGCCCGCTGCGCGGCTACACCACGGCGCTGCGGGAGCTCGCGCAGCTCGTCGCCGCGACGGGTCGGCTGCACCGCGATGCGCCGGTGGCACGACCGTCGCACCCCACGTCCGTCCCCGCGCCGCCTCGCCGGGCATCACCGGTCCGCCGCGCCGACGCGGTCCAACCGGTCCGGGGCCTGCGGATCATCGCGCCGGGTCCCGCGTGGGCGGGGCAACGGTGAGCCGTGCGAACAACGACCATGCTCCCCGGAGCCCTGACGACCGCGTTGGCCGCGCTGCTGAGCGTGCTGGTACTCGGCCCGGCGACGGAGAGCGCCCGAATCCCCGGCGAGCCGGCGGCGTCGTCGGAACCGGCCGGGCCCGCGGCGCCGGCCCGGAAGCGGTCGCAGGCCCGAGACGTTCTGCCGCTGGCCGTCGACGGACCCGGCCGCCTCGCCCGCGATCCGCTCGACGCCCTCCGCAGGGCCTTCGAGGACTCCGGCGCGGCGGCCGAACGGGGGCCGGTCCTGCGGCCGCGGGCCGCCGGCCCCCGCGGCTCGTCGGGCTGCACCCTGCCCGACCCGACCCGCCGGGGCGGATGCCTGACCGTCACCACCCTGCGCGGCCTGGAGGCGCTGGCCGCGGAGTTCGGCGGCTGGCGCGACGGGCCGGTGATCCGCTCCGCGAGCTGCTGGGACGCCCACGCCTGGAATCCCGCCAGCGATCATCCACACGGCCGGGCGTGCGACCTGTTCCCCTCGGCGCCGGGAACCTTCCCGCACGGCGAGGAACTGGCCAACGGCTGGCGGGTGGCCAACTGGTTTCGCGCGAGGGCCGAGTCCCTGCGCGTCAAGTACGTGATCTGGCAGGGCCGCTACTGGGACCCCACGGTGCCGGACCGGAACGGCGGCTGGGGCGAGCCCTACACGGGCGGCGGTGTCTACGACGTACGCGACGCAACCGGGGGGCACTACGACCACCTGCACGTGAGCTTCGCGGAATGACCCCGGGCGATGCCCGCAACGACCAGGAGCGCGGATGACGATCAACGAGATCGAGAAGCTGATCCGGCGATATCTCACGACCGGCGTCGCGGTCGTCGTGATCGTGACGGGCCCTGGCGCGCAGACCCCCGACCTGCGTGGCGTGCCGGGGGACCCGCAGGTCGTGACGGTGGACCCGACGCCGGTCGGCACGACGCCCTCGGACGGCATCACGGACCCCCGGCGCCACCCCGGTACCAGCTCGGCGCCACCGACCACGCCCGGCACCCCACCGCCTACCGAGCCGGACACCGGCCTGAGGGGAACGGGGGGTGACCCCGCGACCGCGACGGCGGGCACCACCGCGGCCGAGCGATTCGGCTGGGGCGTCCCGAACCGCGTCGAGGAGTTCCATGGCGTCGCCGACCGGTGGAGCATCTATGACGGTCCGGGTCACGCCGGGCAGGGCACGCGCTCGCCCAGCGCGGTATCGGTCGCGGACGGGATACTGACGATCACCGGTGACTCGTCGGGGACGACCGCCGGGATGGCCTGGCTCCCCGGCCAGATGTACGGGCGCTGGGAGGGTCGGGTGCGCGCCCCCGCGAGCGATCCTTCGTACAACGCGCTGCTGCTGCTGTGGCCCGACGCCGAGAACTTCCCGATCGGCGGGGAGATCGACTTCATGGAGATGATGGACCACACTCGGCAGACGACGAACATGTTCCTGCACTACGGCGCGGACAACTCGCAGATCTCCGGCGAGGTCGAGATCGACGCCACGCAGTGGCACAACTGGGCGTTGGAGTGGACACCCGAGGCGATCACGGCCTTCGTCGACGGCCAGGAGTGGTTCCGCACCACCGACACCGGAATCTTCCCGCCCGGTCCGATGCACCTGTGCATCCAGCTCGACTGGTTTCCCCACGGTTCCACCCCGCGCGAGTCGCGGATGGAGGTCGATTGGGTGCGCCAGTACTCCCTCGACGGTGGCCCGGCCGCCAGGTACCACCCCCTTCCGGGCGTCGGCTCTCAGCGTGCGCACAGTGACCGCGCCATAGAGTCGCCCGATCGGTTGGATTCACCGGGGGAGAAGCCGTGGGAGGCCAGGACCAGCTCACCGTCGAGATCGTGGCCTCGCCGGAGCCGCCGCGGCGGCCCCGTGGCCGGATGGTTCTCACCGCGCTCGCGGTGATCGTCGCGTTGGCCATGCTGACCGTGCCGATCGTGATCGTCCGCGGCTTGCTCCGGCTCCCCCCGGGACAGCCGGCCGAGCGGACCGCGCCCACCGTCATCGACACCAGCGATCCCGTGGCGCCGAGCGGACGTGCCGAACTCGACCGGGCCACCCGGTCACCCACCGAGGCCGCGATCGTGTACGACTGGCCGCTGCTGCTGCATGACGAGTTCGACGGCGACACCCTCGACACCGCCCACTGGCACCCGTACTCCGGCTCGACGACCGGTGGCAACGGCCGCCACCGGCCGTCGAACATCTCGGTCGCCGACGGGGTCATGACGATCACCAGCCGGGGGCGGGAGTCGGCGGGCATGGCCTGGCAGCCCGGCCAGCTGTACGGCCGCTGGGAGGTGCGGGCCCGCACCGAGGTCGGCACCGGCTACGGGGCGGTCATCCTGCTGTGGCCCGACGCCGAGGACTTCCCGGAGGGCGGCGAGATCGACTTCATGGAGATCCCGAAACCGTCACGCACCGAGTCGAACTTCGTGCTGCACTACGGCCACAGCAACAGCCAGGTCGGGACCTCCGTGCAGGGCGACTTCACCGAGTGGCACAACTACGCGGTGGAGTGGACACCGGATCACGTCGCCGGCTTCATCGACGGTCAGGAGATCTTCCGCAGCGTCGACCGGGCGCAGATTCCGCCCCGGGCGATGCACCTGGCGATCCAGCAGGACATCGGGCCGTACGGCAAGGACTGGATCCCGCCGCTGGACGAGACTTCGCCGGCGCAGGTCCGGCTGCACGTCGACTGGGTGCGCATCTACGGGCTGTAGGGCGCCCGCGGACATCACTCGGGCCCCGACCGATCGGTCGGGGCCCGAGTCATCCCGAACTGACGCGCCGCTCCCACCACGAAGCGACGTCAGTTAAGTTAGCCTAACCTTGTGGACGGCGCAACCCCCGGAGCCGGGCGATCGGTCCCGCGGATTCGGTGCGGACCATGAGCACCAGGCTGACCAGCACAACCGACACGACGGTCAGTGCCCCACCGAGGATCAGCGGTGCCCGCCCACCCCACTGCTCGGCCACGAGCCCGAGCAACGGGGCGCCCAGCGGGGTGCTGCCCAGGAACAGCAGCATGTACAGGCCCATCACCCGCCCACGCATGGCCGGATCGACCGACAGCTGCACCGTCGCGTTCGCAGCGGTCGTGAACAGCAGTGCCGCGAAGCCGGCGAGCACCAGCACCACACCGGCGGACCAGAACGTAGGCATCAGGCCGACGGTGCTCAGCAAGGCGCCGAAGGCCAGCCCTGATCCGGCGACCAGCCGAAGCCGCGGCCGTCCGCTGCGGCGGGCGGCGAGCGCCGCCCCGACGATCGAGCCGATGGCCAGCAGGGTGGTCAGCAACCCGTAGGCCTCGGCGCCGCGGCCGAACACGTTGCGCGCGAGCACCGGGATCGTGACCGGGAAGTTGATCGCGAACGCCGACACCAGGAACACCAGCGTGAGCACCGCGACGAGTTCGGGCCGCGCGCGCACGTAGAGCAGCCCCTCGCGCAGCTGGCCGGGGCGGCGCGGCACCGGCTCGGTGCGAAAGAGCCGGTCCGGGTTCATCACCAGCAGCGCCGCGACCACGCCCGCGAAGCTGAGGGCATTGAGCAGGAAGACCCAGCCGGTGCCGACCACGGCGATGAGCAGGCCCGCCACCGCCGGACCGATGATCCGCGCCGCGTTGAAGGTGACGGAGTTGAGCGCGACCGCGTTGGCCACCTGGGCGGGGCCGACGAGCTCGGAGACGAACGCCTGCCGGACCGGGACGTCGAGCGCGGAGAAGCCGCCGAGCAACAGGCAGAAGAGGTAGACCTGCCACAGCGTCACCACGCCGCCGACCACCGCAAGCCCGAGCAGCAGCGCGCAGGCGCCCATCGCGACCTGCAGCACGACCAGCAGCCGCCGCTTGTCGACCCGGTCGGCCAGCACACCGCCCCACAGCGAGAGCAGCAGGGTGGGCAGGAACTGCAGCGCCGTCGCGATCCCGAGCGCTGTCGCGCTGCCCCCGGACAGGTCGAGCACCAACCAGTCCTGGGCGATCCGCTGCATCCAGGTGCCGATCAACGAAACGATCTGGCCGCTGGCGTACAGCCGGTAGTTCGGAACATAGAGCGATGCAAAAACCCCGCGTTGGCGCGGGGTGCAACGAGGGGATTCAACCAGGGCAGTCATCTATTTAGTTAGCATAGCACAATTATCCGATCAGTGCCTCCAGCGGACCGACGGCGAAGTAGCCGACGAACGCGATCGAGACCACCCACATCAGCGGATGCACCCGACGGGCCCGCCCGGTCGCCGCCGCGAGAACGACATAGGCGATGAACCCGGCGCCGATGCCGTTGGCGATGGAGTAGGTGAACGGCATGACCACGATCGTCAGGAAGGCCGGCAGGGCGACCCGGAAGTCGGTGAAGTCGATCTCGGTGATCTGCCGCATCATCAGCGCACCGACGATCACCAGCGCGGGCGCCGCGGCCTCGATCGGCACCACCGAGTACAGCGGGGTGAAGAACATCGCCGCCAGGAACAGCAACCCGGTGACGACGTTGGCCAGCCCGGTGCGGGCCCCCTCGGCGATACCGGAGGCTGACTCGACGTACACGGTGTTCGACGACGCCGACGCCACCCCACCCGCGATCGCACCGGTGCCCTCGACCAGCAGCGCACGGCCGACGTTCGGCAACTGCCCGCCCGGCGCGAGCAGCCCGGCCTGTTTGCCGAGGCCGGTCATCGTGCCGATGGCGTCGAAGAAGTTGGCCAGCACGAGCGTGAAGACGAGCAGGGACACCGTCAGCACGGGCAGACGGGTCCACGCGCCGAAGGAGATGTCGCCCACCAGCGACAGGTCCGGCAGCCCGATGATCGCCTCGGGCAGCGCCGGATAGCCCAGGTTCCAGCCCTTGGGGTTGATGCCCTCCGAGGGGCCGATCTCCGCGATCGCCTCCACGATGATCGCGATCACCGTGCTGATGATGACACCGAGCAGGATCGCGGCACGCACCCGGCGGGCGACAAGGATGCCGGTGATCAGCAACCCGACGACGAACACGAGCGTCGGCCAGGACGCGATCGAGCCGTTGAGGCCGAGCCCGACCGGCACGGTCGTGTTGGCGGCGTCGGGGATGCGGCGCACGAACCCGGCGTCGACGAGGCCGATGAAGCAGATGAACAGCCCGATGCCCACGGCGATCGCGGCCTTGAGATCGGCGGGCACCGCGTTGAAGACCGCGGTGCGGAACCCGGTGAGCACCAGCACCACGATGATCAGGCCGTCGACGACGACCAGGCCCATCGCCTCGGGCCAGGTCATCTGGGGCGCGATCGTGACCGCGACCAGCACGTTGATACCCAGCCCGGTGGCCAGCGCGAACGGGAGGTTCGCCACCAGCCCCATCAGCAGCGTCATCACGCCCGCGACCAGCGCGGTCGAGGCGGCGACCTGCGGCACGGACAGCACGTTGCCCAGCACGTCCGCCTTGGCGCCGGGCCCGGTGGCCGCGAAGCTGCCGATGATCAGCGGGTTGAGGACGATGATGTAGGACATCGTCACGAATGTGACGAGCCCGCCGCGCAGTTCGCGGCCGACGGTCGATCCGTGCTCGGTCAACCGGAAGTAGCGGTCGAGGCGGGAGCGACCGCGAAGGTCCGCGGACACCGCGGGGGCGCGCTCCATGGGCGTGAACGGTAGCGTGCACGGGACGTAGGCTGGTGGTGTGGTCGCCCCGCCGCCGCTGCCCCGATGGACGAGCGAGATCGCCCGGATCGTCGCCGTCGGCACCGTGGCGTGGCTGGTCGCAGCGGCCGTCCTGTTCGTGGCGCATCTGGTGACCGGGCGCCCGCTCGACATCTGGTTCACCACCTGTGTTGCGGGGGTGCTGCTCGGCGGGATCGGCTACGGGATCTTCCGCTGGCAGCGCTCGGCGGCACATCGCGGCGCGCGCACCGCCCAACAGGGCCTCGGCGAGTCCTGAGCACCGTCGGCGGACGTTCTAGGGTGCGGGAATGACTCCCGCACGCCGCGCCCGTCCTGTCGCCGTCGTCACCGGTGCGAGCTCCGGCATCGGTGCCGCGACCGCCCGCGCGCTTGCCGCCGCGGGCTTTCACGTGGTCGTCGGCGCCCGCCGGGTCGACCGCTGTGCCGCGATCGCCCGGGACATCGACGGCACCGCGATCCGGCTCGACGTCACCGACCCGGCGTCGGTGTCCGCGTTCGTCGCGGCGGTGCCCGAATGCCGGCTGCTGGTCAACAACGCCGGTGGCGCGAAGGGGCTCGAACCGGTCGCCGAGGCCGACGAGGACGACTGGCGCTGGATGTGGGAGGCCAACGTCCTGGGCACGCTGCGGGTCACCAAGGGCCTGCTGCCCGCCCTGATCGCCTCCGGGGACGGGCACATCATCACGGTGACCTCCATCGCCGCGCTCGAACCCTACGACAACGGCGCGGGCTACACCGGGGCCAAACACGCTCAGGCGATGCTGCACCGCACGCTGCGCGGGGAGCTGCTCGGGCAGCCCGTCCGGCTCACCGAGATCGCCCCCGGGCTGGTGGAGACGGAGTTCTCCCTGGTGCGGTTCGCGGGCGACGCCGAGAAGGCCACGAACGTCTACCGCGGGCTGACCCCGCTCACCGCCGAGGACGTGGCCGAGGCGATCGTCTTCGCCGCCACCCGGCCCCCGCACGTCAACATCGACCAGATCGTGCTCAAGCCGCGCGACCAGGCCTCGGCGATGCGGGTCCACCGCGAGGGCTGACCGGGGATACGCGAGCGGTGATCGGCGGTTGGGCGGGGTCGGCCGCGATCGGCGCGGCTCCGGACTCCGAAATGACGATCATGTGACGAGCTGCCGCCCACGGGCCGCGCCCGTCAGAGCAGGTGGTGCTCGTAGGCGAACGCGGCCGCGGCCGTGCGTGAGGAGACCTCGACCTTCGTCAAGATGTTGCTCACATGCCGGGCCACGGTCCGCTCGCTCAGGAACAGTTCGGTGGCGATCTCGGCGTTGCTCCGTCCCGACGCGACCAGCCGGAGCACCTCGACCTCGCGGGCGGTGAGGCCGCAGGGCGCGTCCGGCCGCAGCAGCCCGCTCGCCTCCTGCTCGGCCGGGCGCGCCCCGAGCTCGGCGAAGGCCCGGCGGGCTCCCGTCAGCTCGGTCGACGCCGAGTCGAGGTCGCCGAGCCACTGGTAGGCCTTCCCGATGAGCACACGACACCGGGCCATCTCGTACCGGCAGCCCAGGCCGGCCCACTGCGCTGCCGCGGCCCGCAGCGGCGGCAGCGCCGCCGCGGCGTCGCCCTGCGCGAGCAGCACGCTGCCTCGCGCGTGGCCGGCCATCGCCTGCAGCGCCGCACACCCGAATCGCTCGGCGAGATCCGACAGCTCCGCGGCCGGACCCGCAGCCTCCTCGGTCTCGCCGCAGGCCAGCAGGATATGGACCGCGGCGGGGAGCACCTGCGAGCGATGCACCGGATCGCGAGGCTCGGCCACGAGCCGGCGTATCGCCGCCAGGGCCGCATGGGTGCGTCCCCGCGTCAACCACAGCAGCGCGAGTCCGGGCTGCGGGTCGTGGCCGAGGGCCGACGCCTTCTGGTAGGCCTCGTCCGCAGCGGCCAGCTCGCCCTGGATCCGCAGCACCTCGGCCCGCTCACACATCGCCAGCCCTGCCGCGTGCGGGATGCCGGAGGACAGGTACCGCTGCGCCGCCCGGTCGAACTCCTCCAGCGCGCGGGCAAAGGCCCCGCGCACCCGCATGAGCTGCCCGCGATGGACCGCGCACTGTCCGGTGAACATCACCAGACCCGGCTGGGCCTCGCACCACGTGGTCAGGGCGCTGGTCCACTCGGCGGCCCGGCCGAAGTCGGAGATCTCCTGACAGGCCTCGATCATGGTGCAGTAGACGACGCCGGCGAAGATCGGCGAGACCTCGCCGGCGACGACGCCGACCATCGCCTCGTCGAGCAGGGCCACCCCCTGGGGCACCTGTCCGGTGTAGAGCAACAGCCGGCCCTCGGCGGACAGCCCGAACGCGACCAGATCGGGCTCGTGGAACCGCCGACCGTAGCCGGTGATCTCCACGGCCCGCTCGTGCGCGGCCGCGAACTCGCCGGCGGCGACGTCCCGGAACATCATGGGGATCAGCACGTATCCGCGCTCAACCGCGTCGCCGGGTACCTCCTCGAGAAGGCGCTGCGACCGGGCGACCCAGCCCCCGCCGACAGCCGCCTCACCGCCGAGGATCAGCACCATGGCGAGCCAGAAGGCACAGCGCACCGCGGCCGGTGTCTCACCGGCCTCGAGGTTCACCCGGTAGGCCCGTTGCAGCGCCTGCACGCAGTCGTTGCGCTGTCCCAGCAGGTAGGCGGCCGTCGCCAGACGTGCGAAGTCGGCCGCCGCGAGGCAGGAGGGGTCGAGATCGGACAGCGCGCCGTAGGCCGCGACCCACTCCCGGCGCTCGTAGGCATCGCGCGCCCGGGCCAGGTCGTCGATGATCCCCATCCGGCTCCCTTCGGCGCACGAGAGGACGTCAGGCGGTCACCGGGACCGCGCTGCGTTCCCGCGACACGATCTGCCGAGCGACATACTCCGCATCCCGACCCACGCCGGGGAAGAGCATCGAGGCGAACGCGTACTGGAAGCTCAGTCCGCAGAAGAACACCCCCGGCGCCGCCTCGGCCACGCCGCGGTACTCCACCGGCCACCCCTCTTCGCCCAGGACGGGGAGGTCGATCCAGTCGAACACCTGCTGGAAGCCGGTCGCCCAGATGACGTTCGCGCAGTCGACGACCCGGCCGTCGTCGAGCATCGGGCGCCCGCCCGACACCCCCACGGCCCGCGCCGTCACCCGCTGCACCCCGCGCGCGGCGAGGTCCTCGCGCTTCACCCGCAGGCTCGGCCCGCCGTGGAAGCGGATCTCGTTCATCTTCTTGCGCCCCATGGGTGTCCTGCGGGTGAGGAGATGGCGGAACACGAACAGCAGCACCGGCAGGACGACGTGTCCCCGCCGCGACCCCAGCCGGACCGGGAGTTGCCCGCAGTCGCGCCCACACAGGATCGTCTCGTGCGTCCGGGCGACCTCGTAGGCGATATCGGTGCCCGAATGCGAGGCGCCGACGACCAGCACCGGGCCGGGCCGCAGCCGCTCGGGCCGCCGGTACTGGCTGGAGTGCAGCTGCATGATCGACTGATCGAGGTCCGCGGCGAAGGACGGGATGGACGGCGTGCGGCCGAACGTGCCCGTGGCCACCACCACGTTGTCACAGCTGATCGTGTCGGCTCCGACCCGGGCGAGGTAGCCCCCACCGTCGCGCGGCTCGAGCCGGTCGACCCGGGTGCTCATCCGCACCGGGAGGTCCCAGTGCAGGGCGTAGCGCTCGAGGAAGTCGGCCACCTCGTCCTTGTGCGGGAAATACCAGGCGGGTGCGGGGAACGGCAGGCCGGGCAGCCCGTCGTATCTCGCCGGTGTGTAGAGCCGCAGGGTGTCCCACTGCTCGCGCCAGTTGTCGCCGACGCGCTCGTTGCCGTCGACGATGAGGCAGGGTCGCCCCCTCCGCTGCAGGTGATAGCCCGTCGACAGCCCGGCCTGGCCCGCGCCGATGATCAGGGTTTCGGTGTGTTGGGTGCTCATCTCACGCCTCCCGGTGCTTCCTGTGCGCACCGGACGCTAGGAGCGCGGGCGGGGTGTCCGCGTCGGCAAAACCATGCATCCGTTCAGCCGCGGCATGGGTGTTCCGGCGTAGGCGCCGGGCGCGATGGCTCCCGCCGGTCGCCCGGCGATCACAGCGCCGAGAGCCGCGTCCACTGCTCCCAGCTCAGCGTCCAGTCCCAGATGTCGCCGTCCCTCGCGGAGAGCTGGATCGGGGTGCCCGTCACCTCGACCGGGTCGCCGTAGAGCACCGTGTCGTAGTAGGCCTTGGCGTCCGCGATGGACAGGTTGACGCAGCCGTGGGTCACGTTCGCGGAGCCCTGCGCGTCGGCCGATGCGGGGTTGGCGTGGATGAACTCGCCATTGTTGCTGATCCGCACGGCCCACTTCTCCACCACGTCGTAGCCGTACTGCTCACTGACCATCCGTTTGTCGGTGAACTTCTCGCTCACCACATGGATTCCCGAGCGGGTGTTGCGGTTCGGGTCGGAGGCCAGCCCGTAGCTCGCCGGGTAGCTGGCGACCTCCTTGCCGTCGCGGATCACGACCATCCGGTAGGAGTTCACGTCGGCCTTGACGATCTGCGCCCGGCCGATGGTGAAGGTGCTCGACAGGTCGGCGACGCCGTACCGGCCGTCCCCGTAGGCCACGCCGTACAGCTTGGCGGTGACGGTGACCTTCGTGCCCGGCTTCCAGTACTCCTTGGGTCGCCAGTGGACCCGGGAGCCACCGTTCTCGTCGGGCAGCCAGCCCCAGGTGCCCTCGGTCGGCACGGAGGTGGTGACCGACAGGGCCCGCTCGACGGCGGCGCGGTCGCTGACGTGCGAGTTGAACTGGATCTCGATCGGGGCGGCGATACCCACGGTGCGGCCGTCACCGATGTTGAGCGTGCCACGGACCTGTGTGGCCGGGTTCACGGTCGCGAACGTGGCATCCACCGGGACCTGCCTGCCGTCCGTCCCGGTGGCGCTGCCCTTCCAGGTGTAGGTCGTGCCGTAGCCGAGCGGCTCGGCGCTGGTCCAGACGGTTCGCTCCGGGTTCAGCGTGCCCGTCACCGCGGTGCCGTCGGGCTTGACCAATGCGACCTGGTCGAAGGTGCCGTCCGTGACGGTCGCCGAGATCGCCGCCGTCGGGCTGACCGCGGTCGAACCCGCCGCGGGCTGATAGCTCACGACGGCCTTCGGCGCCAGGATCGTGGCCGGGTTCGGCGTGCCGACCCCCCGCCCGGCCGCGGTCGCCGCCGTGACCACAGCAACCGATCCAACCGCAATGACGGCCAGAACCAGCAGAATCCGTCGCATCCCCATCCCCAGGCGAGCCCCCCCCGAACTCACCTCCAAGGCGCGCCTCGGTCGCGGCGGTTACGTTCGCAGGTCATGATTCGAGCATCTGAGAGGCTACGCCCGCCGATCAGTCGGCCGGACCCGGTCCGTCCGATGTCACACCCTCACAGCCGGCAGCCGACCAGCACCGGCTCCGGACGCAGCACCACCCCGAATCGGGCCGCGACGCCGGCGCGGACCTCACGGGCCAGGGCGAGCAGGTCGGCGACCGACCCGCCGCCGCGATGGGTCAACGCCAGGACATGCTTGCCCGACAGCGCCACCCGCCCGCCGGGGCCGGGATGTCCGCGGCGGAACCCGGCTTGCTCGATCAGGCCGGCGGCCGGCAGCTTGACCAGCCCGGGGCCCGCGGGCCAATGCGGCAGACCGTCCACCCGCGGTGCCTCGTCCTGCGGCAGCACCGGGTTGGTGAAGAAGGAGCCGGCGCTCCACGTGTCGTGGTCCGCGGCGTCGAGAACCATGCCCTTGCTGCGCCGCAGCCCCAGCACGGCCTCCCGGGCCACCGCGGCGGGCACCCGCGCCCGTTGCTCGACGCCGAGAGTGCGGGCGAGCTCCGGATAGCGGATCGGGGCGCTGTCGTCACCGCCGGACAGCGCGAACCGCACCCGCAACACGATCGCGTCGTCCCGCCCCTTCAGGGCGCTGGTGCGGTAGGCGAGCCCGAGCTCGGCGGCGGGGACGTTGCGGCGCACGACATCTCTGCGCCGGTCGTAGAGATCGACGTCGACGAGCAGGTCGGCGATCTCGACCCCGTAGGCGCCGACGTTCTGCACCGGGGTGGCACCGGCGCATCCGGGGATTCCGGAGAGGCACTCCAAGCCGCCCAGACCCTCGGCGATGGTGGCCGAGACGACGTCGTCCCACTCCTCGCCGGCCTCGACCGCGAGCAGGACCGATCCGTCGGGGCGGCGGTGCAGGGCGGTCCCCCGGCTGGTGAACCGCACAACCGTTCCCGCAAATCCCTCATCGGCGACGACGACGTTGGACCCGCCCCCGAGCAGCAGGACCGGCTCCCCCTGGGCATCGGCGGCTCGGACGGCCTCGACGACCGCGTCCGCGGTCGGGGCCTCGACCAGACGGGCCGCCGGCCCGCCCAGGCGTAGCGTCGTCAACGGGGCGATCGGCGCATTCGCCCGTCCGGGGGCCGCCAGGTTCGGTTTCGCCACGGTTGGCAACGGTAACCTCCGCCCATGGCGCGCCAGATCTACCACCGGTCGACATCGACGTTCCCGGCCGACAAGGTCTATTCGGTCCTGATCGACCAGGACCAGCTGAAGGCCCGGCTCCATGAGCTCGGTGGCCCCGGGGCGGCCTTGCTGCACTACTCGGTCGACGGCGACGGCGTCCGCTACCGGCTGCAGCACGGCATCGATACCGGCAAGCTGCCGTCGCCGGTGCAGGGCCTGGCCCCCACCGGGCTGCGCATCGAGCGCACCGAGTCGCTGCGGCCCGATGGCCCCGGCCGCTACACCGGCACCGTGGACGTCGAGATCGTCGGCGCCCCGGCCTCGATGACCGGCCTGCTGCGGCTCACCGACATCGCGGAGGGCAGCGAGTTCGTCATCGACGGCACGGTGACGGTCAAGGTGCCGCTGATCGGCGGCAAGATGGAGGGCGTTGTCGCCGCCAGCGTGCAGGAACTGCTCGACGCCGAAACCGAGTTCACCCATGAGTGGCTTGCGCGCACGTCTCCGTGACGGTCGGGCCACATGGCACGATGCCGGTCGTGGAACCCGCGGCGGAGCATCGCTACATCATCACCCTCAGCTGTCCCGACCGAACCGGGATCGTCGCGCGCATCTCCGGATTCCTCGCCGAGGCGGGAGCGTGGATTCTCGAGGCCGCCTACCACGCCGAGCCTGAGGAGAACTGGTTCTTCACCCGCCAGGTCGTGCGCGCGAGCTCCGTCCCCTTCGACGCCGACGAACTCCGCGACCGCTTCGCCTCCGTCGCGGCGGAGTTCGGCCCGGACGTGACGTGGCAGGTCACCGACACCGGGGAGGTCAAGCGAGCCGTACTGCTGGTGACCAAGGAACCGCACTGCCTGCACGACCTGCTCGGCCGGGTCTCGGCGGGCGAGCTTCCGGTCCGGCTCGACGCGGTGATCGGTAACCATCCGGACCTGGCCGAGATCGTGCACGCGCACGGCGTCCGGTTCCACCATGTCCCGTTTCCCGGCCCTGGAGCCCAGGACCGCGAAACGGCGCGAGCCGACGCCTTCGAGCAGGTACGCAAACTGGTCCAAACCCATGATCCACATGCGATTGTGCTGGCCCGGTTCATGCAGATCCTTCCCGCGTCCCTGTGCGCCGAATGGGCCGGGCGGGCGATCAACATCCACCACAGCTTCCTGCCCTCGTTCGTCGGTGCCAGGCCCTACCACCAGGCGCACGCCCGCGGCGTGAAACTGATCGGCGCGACCTGCCACTACGTGACGCCGGACCTCGACGCGGGCCCGATCATCGAGCAGGACGTCATCCGGGTCGACCACGGTGACACGGCCGGCGACATGGTCCGCCGCGGCCGCGACATCGAGCGCCTGGTGCTGGCCCGCGGCCTGCGCTGGCATCTGGAGGACCGGGTTCTGGTGCACGGCAACAAGACCGTGGTGTTTCGCTGATCCGGTCCGCGGCGGATTACTTGACCGTTGGCGGCGCCCGTGTTTGGTTGAGATCAAACAATCCGTAGCCGAGGACATCGTGCTGCGGGATCTCGCCGGAGGGAGACCGCGATGGCCGGACCGCGTCCCGGGTGTTCCGGGCCCACGCTCGACGAGCTGGCCCGGATGGCCCGTCTGGATCTGACCCCGGAGCGCAAGGCCGTGGTCGGTCCGGCGGTCGACCTGGTCTACGGGCTGGTGGACCAGCTGGACGCGGTCGACCTCGGCGACATCGCCCCGGCCACGGCCTTCGACGCGCGGTGGGAGTGAGCTGTGGAACCCTACGAGCTGGGCCTGGACCAGGCCGCGGAACGCATCCGCGGCCGTGAGCTGTCGCCGGTCGAGCTGACCGAGTCGGTGCTCGGCCGGATCGAGGCGCTGGACGGACGGGTGGGTGCGTTCGCCGCCGTCATGCGCGAGCAGGCGCTCGCCGCCGCCCGCGCCGCCGAGCAGGAGATCGCCGGCGGCAGGTACCGCGGTCCGTTGCACGGAGTGTGTATCGCGGTGAAGGACCTGCTGGACACCGCGGGCGTGCCCACCACGTCGAGCTCGCGCACCCGGGCCGACCACGTCCCCACCTCGAACGCGGCCGTGGTCGAGCGCCTCGGGGAGGCCGGCGCGGTCATCGTCGGCAAGACCCACACCCACGAGTTCGCCTACGGCGTCATCACCCCGACCACCCGCAACCCGTGGGACCTCGACCGCATCCCGGGTGGCTCCAGCGGCGGGTCGGGCGCGGCCGTCGCCGCCCGGATGTGCCAGGGCGCCATCGGGACCGACACCGGCGGCTCGGTCCGGATCCCCGCGGCCGTCTGCGGAACGGTCGGGCTCAAACCGACCTACGGGCGGGTCTCGCGCCGCGGCACCGCCTCGCTGAGCTGGTCGCTCGACCACATCGGGCCGCTGACCGGCAGCGTGCGCGACGCGGCGCTGATGATGGACGCGATCGCGGGCTACGACCGCGCCGACCCGGCGACCGTCGACGTCCCGGTGCCCCGGCACGCCGAACAGCTCGGCGCCGGGGTGGAGCGGCTCGTGATCGGCGTGCCGCGCAACTACTTCTTCGACCGCATCGACCCCGAGGTCGAGGCCGCGGTGCGGGCGGCGATCGGACAGCTGGAAGAGCTCGGCGCCCAGCTGCGCGAGATCGACCTCCCACACTCCGAGCTGTACATGCCCGCCGAGTTCGGGATCCTGGTGCCCGAGGCCAGCGCCTACCACCAGGAGTCGCTGCGCAAGCTCGGCGAGCTCTACACCGAGGACGTACGGGTGTTCCTCGAGGCCGGCGAGCTGATGCTGGCCACGGACTACATCAAGGCGCAGCGCGTCCGCACCCTCATCCAGCAGGGCTGGCGGGACATGTTCGACGGCCTGGACGCGGTGCTGGCCCCAACGCTGCCCGCCGTGGCCGCCCGGGTCGGCGAGCTGGCGTTCACCTGGCCCGACGGGGTGGAGGAGCCGGTCATCAACTGCTACGTGCGCACCTCGGCCCCGGGCAACCTGACCGGTCTGCCCGCCCTCTCGGTGCCCTGCGGGTTCAACGCCGACGGGCTGCCGATCGGGCTGCAGATCATCGGTAAACCGTTCGCGGAACCGACCGTGCTGCGTATCGGCGCGGCGTACGAGGCGGCCACCGACTGGACGAGCCGGCGCCCCGAGAGCCTGTCCTGATCCCGCCGCCCCCGCGCCGCCGCTGTCCGAGCGGCCGGAACGCATGATGGTTCCCCGCGGGGGGACTAGCGTCGGTGGGGCGGCCGGGAGACACCGCTGCACGCCCGGCCGCACCAACCGGATCCGAAGGGGGCGAGCTGGTGAGGATCGGCATGGTGGGCCTCGGCCGCATGGGGTCGAACATGGTCCGGCGGCTGCTGCGTCACGGGCACGACTGTCTCGTCTACGACATCTCGGAGCGCGCGGTGAAGGACCTGGTATCCCAGGGCGCGCGGGGCGCGGCGTCGCTGTCGGACCTCGTCGCGGGGCTCGCCCCGCCCCGGGCGGTGTGGCTGATGCTGCCCGCCGCCCTCACCGGGGACACCGTTGCCGAGCTGCTCGACCTGCTCGAACCCGGGGACACGATCATCGACGGCGGGAACTCCTACTACCGCGACGACGTCGACCGGGCCGAGACGGCCGCCGCGCGCGGCGTGGACTACGTCGACTGCGGCACCAGCGGCGGGGTCTGGGGGCTCGAACGCGGATACTGCCTGATGATCGGCGGCCCGGAGGCGGCGGTGACCCGCCTGACGCCGATCTTCGCCGCGCTCGCACCCGGCGCGGCCGCCGCGGGGCGCACGCCAGGGCGCAGCGGCGAACCGAGCCCGGCCGAGCAGGGATGGCTGCATTGCGGGCCACCCGGCGCGGGTCACTTCGTCAAGATGGTGCACAACGGCATCGAGTACGCCCTGATGGGTGCGTACGCCGAGGGCCTCAACGTGATCCGCAACGCCGGGATCGGGGTTGCGGATCACGTTGCGGCCGACGCCGAGACCGCGCCGCTGCGCGATCCCCGCTACTACGCCTACGACGGCATCGACCTCGCCGACGTGGCCGAGGTATGGCGGCGGGGCAGTGTGATCGGTTCCTGGCTGCTCGACCTCACCGCGCAGGCGCTGCTGGCCGACCCGTCGCTGGAGCAGTTCAGCGGCCAGGTGTCCGACTCCGGTGAGGGCCGCTGGACGTCCATCGCCGCGATCGAGGAGGGCGTGCCGGCGCCGCTGCTCACCTCGGCGCTCTACAGCCGGTTCGCCTCCCGGGGCAGCGACGTGTTCGCCGACAAGATCCAGTCCGCGCAGCGGAAGGAGTTCGGCGGTCATGCCGAACGGCCCGTGAAGGGCGAGTAGCCTCGCCCCCGCCGGGACGTGCACGTGCGGCCGCTTCGATGCCAGGTCACCGGCCAGGCCCGTGGACCGCAGAGTGCGGGTGTCCGCGCCGTCAGGCCGGCTTGATGTTCGCGTTGCGGTGGAACACGTTGCCCGGGTCGTAGTCCGCCTTGATCGAGGCCAGCCGGTCATACTTCGCCGGCCCGTAGGACGCCCGGATCCGGTGCTCGTCCGGCTCGTGGATGCTGTTGACGTAGCTGCCGACGTCGATCATGTGCGGGCGCAGCGCGTCCCATACCGACCGGACCCAGGCCCGGTCGGCGACGAGGAGGTCGGGCGTGGGGCAGAGGGCGATGAGAAAGGCCGCGTACCGCGGCGAGCGGCCCCCGCCGAACGCGGTGTCGGCCTCGCCGACCTCGCAGTACGTCTGGTCCAGTCGGTAGAACAACATCAGCGACAGCGGCGAGCTCTTGCCCGGCGCGTGCTCGGTGAGGACGTCGATCGCCCCATCGGTGAGGTCGGTGAGGTAGGCGGCCTTCTCGTAGGCGTGCAAACCCCAGGCGTTCGCCTCGTCGAACAGTTGCTGCAGCGCGACATAGGGCATCGGTTCGACGACGTCGAACAGCGGCGGGAGCTCCGCGCGGATACGGTCCACGACCCGCTGGTGCTCCGCCGCGGCCCCGAAGCCGGGCAGCAGCAGCGCGTAGCCCTGCTTGTGGTGGTGTTCCTCGGGCACGAACGGGGCGGGCGGAGCGGTGAGCGCGGTGGCGGCGATGGCGCCCTGCGAGCGGGGTAGATCGGGGACGACGTCCCGGATCAGGCGCAGCGCCTCGGCACCCTGGTCGAGCCCCCAGAAGAACAACCCGAAGTGCACCATCGGCCCGACCTCATGCAGCCGGAACTCGAACTCGGTGACGACCCCGAAGTTCCCGCCGCCGCCCCGAATCGCCCAGAACAGGTCGGGGTTCTCGTCCGCGGCGGCACGCAGCACCCGGCCGTCCGCGACGACGATCTCGGCCGAGACGAGGTTGTCGATGGTCAGTCCGGCCTGGCGCGTCAGCCACCCCATGCCACCACCGAGGGTGAGCCCGCCGACCCCGGTGTGGCTGACCAACCCCGTCGGGACCGCGAGCCCGTGCTCCTGGGTCGCGGCGTCGAGGTCGCCGAGGAGCGCACCGCCCTGGACCC
The DNA here is from genome assembly GCF_042658695.1 of Pseudonocardia hispaniensis. Classification (NCBI taxonomy): domain Bacteria; kingdom Bacillati; phylum Actinomycetota; class Actinomycetes; order Pseudonocardiales; family Pseudonocardiaceae; genus Pseudonocardia; species Pseudonocardia hispaniensis. The sequence goes on from NZ_JBHSQW010000033.1 coordinate 77,786, forward strand.
GGGCCCGCCGCGCCGTCGGGTCGACGCTCACCGCGCGCATCCGACTCAGGTCGACCACGAGCCCGTCGTCGACCGCCGACGCACCGGGCATGCTGTGCGCGCCGCCCCGCACGGCGATCTCCAGGCCCTCCGCCTGCGCGTACGTGACGGCCGCGGCCACATCGCGCGCCGAGGCGCATCGGGCGATGACCGCCGGGCGCCGGTCGATGTCGGCGTTCCACACCGTCCGGGCCTCCTCGTAGCCCGGGTCGCCGGGGGCAATCACCGGTCCGTCCATCGCTGCGCGCAGGGCCTCGATGTCGCCGCTGGCTGTCTGGGTCATGGCGGGCCTCCTCCTCGTGAGCGCCCTGGACATGATGTCGCTCACAGGACGGGCGGGGTATCCGGTGGTGCTAGGCCAAGCGGGTGGT
>NZ_JBHSQW010000033.1:78337-88316 GCF_042658695.1 Pseudonocardia hispaniensis
CGCAGCTGGGCGCGGACCGACTCCGGCAGGTCGTCGAGGTCGGGCTCGTTGCGCTTCGGGATGATCACGTCGGTCAACCCGGCCCGGTGCGCAGCCAGGAGCTTCTGCTTGACCCCGCCGATCGCCAGCACCCGGCCCTGCAGCGTGACCTCGCCGGTCATCCCGACCGTCGAACGGACGGGACGGCCGGAGGCGAGCGAGGCCAAAGCGGTCGTCATCGTGATACCGGCCGAGGGCCCGTCCTTCGGGACCGCCCCCGCCGGGACGTGCACGTGCAGCCGCTTCGACGCCAGGTCACCGGCCAGACCCGTGGACCGCAGATAGGACAGCGCGATCGACACCGACTCCTTCATGACGTCGCCGAGCTGGCCGGTGAGCGTCAGGCCGGGCTCGCCGTCCATCGAGGTGGCCTCGATGAACAGCACGTCCCCGCCGGTTCCGGTCACGGCCAGGCCGGTCGCGACGCCCGGTACCGAGGTGCGCTCGGCCGACTCGGGGGTGAATCGCGGCCTGCCGAGGAACCCGACGAGGGCATCGGCGTCGACGTGCACCGGGGCCTCGGTACCCGAATCCAGCGCCACCGCCACCTTGCGCAGGACCTTGGCCAGGCCCCGTTCCAGCTGCCGCACCCCCGCCTCGCGGGTGTACTCGGCGGCGATCATGCCCAGCGCGACGTCGGAGAACTCGACGTCGGACGGCTCCAGGCCGGCCTTCTCGATCTGCCGGGGCAGCAGGTGGTCACGCGCGATGGCGACCTTCTCCTGCTCGGTGTAGCCGTCGAGGGTCACCATCTCCATCCGGTCGGCCAGCGGGACGGGAATGGTCTCGGCGACGTTGGCCGTGGCCAGGAACAGCACATCGGACAGGTCGAGGTCGACCTCGAGGTAGTGGTCGCGGAACGTGTGGTTCTGCGCCGGGTCGAGGACCTCCAGCAGGGCCGACGACGGGTCGCCGCGGAAGTCGGCACCGAGTTTGTCGATCTCGTCGAGCAGCACGACCGGGTTCATCGACCCGGCCTCCCGGATCGCGCGGACGATCCGGCCCGGCAGGGCGCCGACGTAGGTGCGCCGGTGCCCGCGGATCTCGGCCTCGTCGCGCACACCGCCCAGGGCGACGCGCACGAACTTCCGCCCGAGCGCCCGGGCGACCGACTCCCCCAGCGACGTCTTGCCGACGCCGGGCGGTCCGACCAGCGCGAGCACGGCTCCGGAACCACGCCCGCCGACCCGCTGCAGCCCGCGGCGGCCACGCCGCGCCCGGACCGCGAGGAACTCGATGAGGCGCTCCTTGACCTCCTCGAGACCGGCGTGATCGGCATCCAGGATCGCCCGGGCGGCCGCGAGATCGTCGGAGTCCTCGGTCCTGGTGTTCCACGGGATGTCCAGGATGGTGTCGAGCCAGGTGCGGATCCAACCCGCCTCCGGGTTCTGGTCCGAGGCGCGCTCCAGCTTGCCGACCTCGATGAGCGCGGCCTTGCGGACGTGTTCGGGAAGGTCCGCGGCCTCCACGCGGGCACGGTAGTCCTCCTCGCCGTCCTCGGGGTCGGCCTCGCCGAGCTCCTTGCGGATCGCGGCCAGCTGCTGGCGCAACAGGAACTCGCGCTGCGCCTTCTCCATGCCCTCCCGGACGTCCTTGGAGATTTTCTCGCTGACCTCCTGCTCGGCGAGATGCTCCTTCGTCCAGCCGATGAGCAGCTCCAGCCGCCGGTCCACGTCCGTCTCGGCCAGCAGCTGTGCCTTCTGCTCGACGTCGAGGTAGGGCGCCCAGCCCGCGAGGTCCGCGAGCTGGCCGGGGTCGGTCGTCTGCTGGACGGAGTCGATCACCTGCCACGCGTTGCGTTGCTGGAGAACCACCACGACCAGTGCCTTGTACTCCGTGGCGAGCGCCTCGGTCCGCTCGGTCGACGAGCCGTCCGGCACCGGAGACGTCTCCACCCACAGCGCGGCACCGGGGCCGGGCTGGCCGACCCCGATGCGGGCGCGCCGTTCCCCACGAACCACTGCGGCCTTCTCCCCGCTGGGGAGCCTGCCGATCTGCTCGATGACCGCGACGGTGCCGATCGCGCCGTAGCGGCCATCGAGGCGAGGAACGACGAGGACGCGACGGCCGACACTGCTCGCTGCGTCGACCGCCGCCTGGACCTGCGGCTCGTCGAGCCGGAGCGGAACCACCATGCCGGGCAGCACCACCGAGTCGGGCAGCGGAAGCACCGGCAGCTTCAGCGTGTCTGTCATAACTGCGTCAACGCTTACACCGTTGAACTCATTCCAACGTTCAAGTATCTCCGGACGACACCATGGCTCCATGACGCACATCCAGCCGGGCGCTCACACCTCGCGGGCGAGGCCGTCCACCACCTCCGCGCCCGGCAGCGACGCCAGCAGCGCCCCAGGAACGGCCAGCTTGCTGGCGCGGACCCCGCTGCCGATGACCACGGACCGCGCGGCGGCGACCTCGGGGGCGACGAACAGCGGCCACCCGGCCGGCAGTCCGATCGGAGTGATGCCGCCGTAGTCCATCCCGGTCAGCTCGACGGCCTCGGCCATCGGCGCGAACGACGCCTTACGGACGTCGAGCCGCTTGCGCACGACACCGTTCACGTCGGCGCGCGTGGTCGCGAGGATCACGCAGGCGGCGAATCTGACGTGTCCACCGCGCCGACCCGACACGACCACGCAGTTGGCCGAACTCTCCAACGGCGAGGCGTAGGCCGCACAGAACTCGGCGGTATCGGCGAGCGCGGGATCGATCTCGGCGACGCCGACCCGGGCGGCGTCGCCCGGATCGAGCGAGGCGAGCGCATGTTCGACCGCGTCGGCGAGCAGGTCGGGCCGGTCGAGCGCAGGAGCGGCCCGCAGCGCCCCCAGCACGGCCCAGCTCACCAGCGTTGGTCCCCCCGCTGGACACCGACCACAGCGGGCTTGACATCGACGATGTAGACGAGAACCGCCACGAGGCCCGCGATCCAGAACAGTGCCCCGCCACTCCACGGGCCGGGGAACACGACGAGCACCAACAGTCCGGCCGCGGTGATCCCCAGCCAGGCGTTCTTCGTCAGCTTCCCGGCCGCGGTGAACGCGTCGGCGCGCTGCCGAAGAGCGTGGATCAAGGCATAAGCACCCACCGGCATCCCGAGAATCCACAGCCCGAACAGGATGTAGCCGTCGAGTCTGTACAGCAGGTCCACCCAGCCAGAGTACGTGCGCAAAGCCTCTCGTGGCATCCCGACCCGCAGACTGCTTCCGAGGAGGCGGGATTCGCGGCCGGCCTCGCCCGAGACCGGCCGGACTCACGACGAGAGTGGCCCCGAGACCACGGGTCTCGGGGCTCGTGGCTCGACGATGGCAGCGGCCTACGCCGTCTGCCTCAGTTCGATGCGGTGCCCTCGTCGCGGGCGCGCCGAGTCGCCGTGCTGCGGGTGGCGTTCTTCGACGCGGTGCGGTTGGCCGCCCGACGCGCAGCGCTCGCCGTGGTGTCGGCGGCGGTGTCCGCGACGTCGCTCGCCTCCGGAGCCGTGACCGGCCCCGCGGGCTTCACGACCGCCTTCGGGGCGGGCCGCTCCACGGCCGTGGTCTTCCCGCCGGCCTTCTCCGCGGTCTCCACCACCGACTGAGCGGCCTTGTCCGTGGCCTCCTTGACCGATTCGGCGGCCTCGTCCGCGGCCTGCTTCACGGACTCGGCAGACTTCTCCGCGGCGGTGCGGGTCTGCCCGGTCACCACGTTGATGGCCTTCTCGGCGGCATCATGCGCCTCGTCGACGAACTCCTCGACCTGCGCGTCGAGCTTCGCGGTGTACGACTCGATCGCATCGAGCGCCCGCTGGATCCGGGGCTGCTTGCGAAGCTCGGCCCACGTCTGCTCGCCGTGCTTGGCGAACTCCTCGTAGTACTTCGTGGCCTGGGCGCGCCACTCCTCGACCGTCTTGCGGATCTCCTCGGTGGCCAGCTTGGAGCGCAGACCCTCGACCTCGGTGGGCAGGTCGCCGAGGCGCTTCTGCACCGCCTCGGCGCGGGCCCTGCCGCCGGCGAGGGCCTTGTTCATCGCGGTGACGGCCTGGTCGCCGACACCCAGGACGGCCATCAGCGGGGCGCGTGCAGCCTCCATCTGATCTGCGGCCTGCTCGCGGAGGTTGCGGACGTCCGCAGAAGTCGGCAGCGAAAGCGCCATGATCATCACTCCTGTTGTTCTCACGAAGACTCGGTACCTGCCGCCGGTTCGGCCGTCCGGCCGTTCTCCCAGCGGAAGGCCTGGTAGACGTCGAGCAGCACCTGCTTCTGACGTTCGGTCAGCGTGGGGTCGGCGAGGACCGCGTCGGTGACGACGCTCGCCGGGCGTTCCTCGAGAATCCCCGCTCGGACGTAGAGCGCCTCCGCGGAAATGCGCAGCCCCTTCGCGATCTGCTGCAGGATCTCGGCCGAGGGCCGTCGCAACCCCCGTTCGATCTGGCTCAGATAGGGGTTGCTGACACCGGCCGCCTTCGCAAGCTGTCGCAGTGACACCTGTGCTGCTTCGCGCTGCGCCCGGATGTAGGCGCCGATGTCGTCGACCGCCTGACCGACCGCCTGGCCGACCTGCTCGACCGCGTGGCCGACGATCTCGGCGGGCTTGTCCTGCTCTGCCATCGACGCTCCACCTCCGTGCGACGACATTCACCGTACGCAAGAGTGCTAGCAATTGCAAGCACACTGATTGCGCTGGTGAAGTGGGATGGAGCACAGAGGTCACAGCACGGTGTACCCAGCCTGGACGCCGCGCACCGTCGACTCCGGCGGGAAAGTGGATGCTCGGTCGGCCGAGGCCTAGGGTCGAGAGGTTTCGTCGTCCGGCACCCGGAGGTCACAAGGTGGACCAGACGCTGCCCTCCAGTGGCGAGAACCAGGTCGCCGAGCCACGGCCGCATCCGGTGGCCCCGCTGTCGGGACAGGCCCGGGCCTGTGCGGTGATCGCGGTCGGCGGGGCGCTCGGCGCGTTGGCCCGCTGGGGCGTCGGCCTCGCGTTACCCGCGCATCCGGGCGCCTTCCCGCTCGGCACCTTCCTCATCAACGTGGTGGGTTGCCTGCTCATCGGGGTGTTGATCGTCCTGGTCACCGAGGTGCGCCCGGCGCACCCGCTGGTCCGCCTGTTCGCCGCCACCGGCATTCTCGGCGGGTTCACCACGTTCTCCACCTACTCGACCGACGCCCAGTACCTGCTGCTGAGCGGGCACGTCGGGGCGGCCGTCGGCTACCTCGCCGCGACGCTCGCGGGCGCGATCGCGGCCACCTGGCTCGGGATCACCGTGACCAGGGCCGCCGGCGTTCGGCGAGTGTCCCGATGATCCCGCTGCTGATCGTTGCCGGGGCGGTGGTCGGCGCCCCGCTGCGTTATCTCACCGACCGGCTCGTGCAGTCCCGGCACGACACCGGTTTCCCATGGGGCACCTTCACCGTCAACGCCGTCGGCTCGTTCATCCTCGGTCTGACGCTGGCCGCCACCGCCTCGCCGGAGGTCCTCGCGCTCGTCGCCACCGGCTTCTGCGGGTCGCTCACCACCTACTCGACGTTCGGCTACGAAACCGTCCAGCTCGCGGCTGGCGGCCGCACCCTGTTCGCGCTCTTCAACGCGGTCGGCTCGATGCTCACCGGCCTCGGAGCGGCTGGCCTCGGAATCGCCGTCGGCGCGGTGCTGCGGCCGGTTCTGTAGCCGACCGGGTTGGGTGGCGGAGCTACCGGCTGGCCACCCGCCGGTAGCGCGCCACGGCCAGCGGCAGGAACACCGCGACGATCACCAGGGACGACAGCACCGCATACAACGCCGCGTGCTGCGCGGGCCACGCCGAGGACTCCTCGAACCCCGGCAGCTGGGTCGGGTTCCCGAACAACTCCCGCGAGGCTCGCGCCACGGCACTGACCGGGTTCCACTCCCCGACCGGCTGCAACCAACCGGGGAAGCCCTGGATCGAGACGAACGCACTGGAGACGAACGTGAACGGGAACAGCCAGATCAGGCCGGCGCTCTGCGCCACCTCCACATTGCGGGCGGTCAGCCCGACGAACACTCCGATCCAGGACATCGCGAACGAGAACAGCAGCAGCAGCCCGAACCCGGCCAGCGCGTCGAGCACGCTGCCCCGGATCCGCCAGCCCACCACCAGCCCGGTCACGGACATCACGATCAGCGTGATCACCCCGACCCCGAGGTCGGACACCGCGCGACCGAGCACGACCGCCATCCGCGACATCGGCAGCGACCGGAACCGGTCGATGATGCCTTTCTGCAGGTCGTTAGCCATTCCGATGGTCGTGAAGAAGACGTTGAAGGCGACCGTCTGAGCGAAGATGCCAGCGATCAGGAACTCGCGGTAGGCGTCACCGCCGAGGCTGCCGGCGAAGACCAGGGCGAAGAGCACCACGAACATGATCGGCTGGATCGTGAGGCCGATCAGCGCATCGGGCACCCGGCGCAACCCGATCAGGTTGCGCCACGTGATGACCCCACCGTCCCGAATGGCCTGGATCAGTGTGCTCACGGTGCCGCCATCTCCGTCTTCTTCTCGGCCTGCTCGACCTGCTCGGTCTCCTCGGCGAGGTGCCCGGTCAGGGTCAGGAACACGTCGTCCAGGGTCGGTCGCTGCAGCGCCACGTCGAGCACCTCGACGCCCTGCCCGTCGAACCGGCGCAGCGCCTCGACCAAGGCCTTGGTCCCGCCGCTCACCGGAACCGAGACCCGCCGGACGTGCTCATCGACCAGCAACTCGCCGTTCCCGACCTCGGCGAGCACGCTCCGGGCGCTCGCGAGCTGTTCCGGGTGCGCGACCACGACCTGCAGCCGCTCACCCCCGATCTGGGCCTTGAGCTCGTCGGCGGTGCCGCGGGCGATCGCGCGACCGTGGTCGATCACGACGATGGTGTCGGCCAGCTGGTCGGCCTCCTCCAGGTACTGGGTCGTGAGGAGCACGGTCGTGCCGTCGGCCACCAGCTCGGAGATCATCGACCAGGTGTCGAGCCTGCCGCGTGGGTCCAGGCCGGTGGTCGGCTCGTCGAGCACGACCACCTCGGGCGCGGCGACCAGGGCACCGGCGAGATCGAGGCGGCGGCGCATGCCACCGGAGTAGGTCTTCGCCGGGCGCTCGGCCGCATCGGTGAGCCGGAACCGTTCCAGCAGCTCCTTCGCCCGCGCCCGGGCCGCCGACCTGCTCAGCCCGTAGAGCCTGCCGACCATGTAGAGGTTCTCGCTCCCGGTGAGGTTCTCATCGACGGCGGCGTACTGCCCGGACAGCCCGATCGACCGCCGGACCGCCTGGGGCTGTGTCACGACGTCGTGACCAGCCACCCAGGCCCGGCCCGCGTCGGGTTTGAGCAGCGTGGTGAGGATGCGCACGGTCGTGGTCTTCCCGGCCCCGTTGGGACCGAGGAGCCCCAGCACCGTGCCGGTCGGGATTTCCAGGTCGACCCCGCGGAGCGCCTGGGTGGACCCGAAGCTCTTCGTGAGGCCCTCGACCCGAACGGCGACGTGGTTCATGTGGGCGAGAGTAGGGCCGCCCCCCGACAAGAGTCGTCCGATTTGTCAGTGCCGCCGTCAGAAGAGCAGCTCGGAGACCGTGTAGATCACCAGCCCGGCCAGCGCCCCGACGACCGTGCCGTTGATCCGGATCCACTGCAGGTCACGTCCCACCTGCAGCTCGATCTTCCGCGACGTCTCCGCCGCATCCCAGCGACCGACCGTGTCGGTGATCAGCGTGGTGATCTCCCGCCGGTAGTGACGCACGACATAGCTGGCGACGTCGCCGAGCCATCCGTCGATCTTCTCCCGGAGCTCGGGATCGTCACCGAGCCGTCGACCGAACGCCATCAGCCCGGTACCGACCCGGACCCGGAGCTCGCTCGAGGGGTCGGCCGCGGCGTCGAGGATCATCCGCTTGATCGTGCCCCAGGCCTGTCCGATGAACCGCTGCACGTCGGGATGGTCGACCACCTGTTGTTTGATCTGCTCGGCCCGCTCGATCGTCAGGGGATCGCGCTGCAGATCGTTCGCGAACTCGATCAGGAACTTGTCGACCGCCTTGCGCAGCGGATGTTCGGGGTCGGTCTTCACCGCCCAGGCGAAGTTCTGCACCTCCATGAAGACCTTGTCCGCCACCATCTCGTCGACGAAGCGTGGCGTCCAGGTCGGTGCCCGCTCACGGACCACCCGCAGCACCATCTCGTGGTTCTCGGCAACCCAGTCGTAGGCCCGGTCGCACACCAGGTCGACGAGTCGGTGGTGCCCCCCGTCGAGGAGCACGCCCTCGAGCACCTTTCCCAGCGGCGGCCCGATCGGCCGCTCCAGCAGCTTGCGTACCAGGATCTGTTCGAGGACGGCCTGCACGTCCTCATCGCGCAGCACCGTGACGATGCCGCGAGCGGCGGTGGAGATCTCGGCGGCCACCCGCTCGGCGTTCTCCCGCTGCGCGACCCAGTCCCCGACCCGGCCCGCGATCCGTGCCCGGTCCAGCTTGTCGCGGACCACGGCCTCGGACAGGAAGTTCTCCCCGACGAAATCGCCGAGGCTGTTGCCGATCACGTCCTTCTTCGCGGGGATGATCGCCGTGTGCGGGATCGGCAGGCTGAGCGGCCTGCGGAACAGGGCGGTGACGGCGAACCAGTCGGCGAGCGCGCCGACCATCCCCGCCTCACCCGCGGCACGCAGGTACCCGGCCCAGGTCATTGCGAGTTTGACCTCGAGGTACCGGCCCACCAGGAACACGACGGTGGCGCCGAGCAGGAACCCCGTCGCGACCATCTTCATCCGGCGCAGGTCGCGCCGCTTGATGTCCTCGTTCAGCGGGCTGAACGAACCCAGCGGGATCGTTGCCGCCGATCGGGCCGGCCGGGATGACGGAACGTCGGGCAGCTGAGGTCGGCGGGCCGATCCCTGGGCCTGGGGCATGTGCACGAACCCAATAGTGCCCGCCGCGGGGTTGGGTCATGCAGCAACGTGGCCCTGGCCGAGGCCGGCGAATGGTCAACCGGCCCCGGCCACGTCGAGGTGCGGCCGCGCGACGAGGGAGAAGCGCTCCCTCGGGCGCCGCACCAGGTGCGCCCGACCCTCCCGGCGCGATCCGACGATCAGCAGCAGCGGGACGGAGACCGGGCGCGGCTCGCGATGGCCCCGGGCTAGGGCCCAGCCCGCGAGCCGCCGAGGATCGCTGCGACAGGCCGCTGGGGGATACCTGGCAGCTGATCGATTCTGGGCTGCGACCGAACCGCATCGGCGAGGGCCCCGACGATGATCGCGGCGTCGGGTACCCGGTAGGCGGTGCGCGCCGGCGCCACCCGCCAGTGCACCCATCCCTGCGGGCCCTCCGTCGGAGGGGCGAGCACCCCCGCCCCGTCGGTGTGCAGCACGATGTCGGGGCGAAGACTCAGCTCGGGCGGCAGCCCGATCCCGGGGCTCATCGGGAACCACCAGGTGCCCTGCGGCGTGGCCGCGACCGGCACCACCAACCCACGGGAGCGGAGCGTCGCGCAGGCTCGGCGGCCGAGCTCGGCGGGCACCTCCACGATGTCGAGGACAGTCCCGGTGGCCAGCATGACCTCGGTGCCCACCCCGGGGACGAGCGGCCAACCGTGGTGGGCGAAGTTGCGCACGGCCGCCCTCAGCTCCGCGCCGTAGACGGCGCGGTAGCTGTCCCACCACGACATCGCCAGACCTCCTCGCACGTGGACGCCGAGCGACGTGCCCGGCCGCCTCACTGTGTCGTTCAACCGCAAGCATGACGCAAGGGTGATGAACGATCGGCCGGTCAGCGGTGACCGCACGCGGCCGCGAGACAAGCGGAGCCCGCAACTGTGACTCCGCGGTGGACCGTCGGTAACCCACGGTCCACCGGTTCGTCACCCGGGACCGGCGGCTACTCCATTCGGCGGGCTACCGCATGTCTCCGTCAGCCAACCACCCACCGTCGCGGCCCGGCCCACGGCGCTCGTACCGATGCCGGAAAGACCGGTGCCGGCGCCCC